>CBFIBY010000001.1:0-36181 GCA_965660955.1 Crocinitomicaceae bacterium
TATTTCCATTTACCATTTCTCACGTCAAATAATCCTGGTGGTTCGCAGGGCAACATTACTTCTATTCGTTTCCATTTTCCAACGGATCTAATATTTCCATTTGCGTGAAATGTTGTGTCCAGGTATAGCGGATATTTAAGCTAGTGAAAATTAAAATTTGGTGAGTTTAAAACATGAGCTGGCGTAGATTGACTAAGCGAAATTGGTGAAAAACCTGTCAACACAAACAGAAAACACAATAAACCCCTCATCTTCAACCATTTAAACCAAAAACAGCGAAGTTCAAAACCCATCGCTCAGAATTAACGAACTCACAACCTACTTGTAGATTTCCTTTCAGAAGATTAAAAACGCTCTTAAATCGAAGAAAAAGCGCCTTCTCATACGAAACCAATCGTTTCACGTGAAACTATCGACCCAAATGGATTAAAATAACAGAAACATCACTTGGCGACACACCACTAACTCGACTAGCTTGACCAATAGTTACCGGACGAATAGCCGAGAGTTTTTCTCTCGACTCAATTCTTAAACTTGGCATTTGATGATAATCGACATCATCTGGAATTTTCACATCCTCAAGACGATGTTGTTTGTCGGCCATTTCTTGTTCGCGAGAAAGATACCCTTCGTACTTCAGCAAGATTTCTGCCTGATCGATTACATCTTCATGAATTGCTTTTAACGTATCACTTTTTTCGCGTGCTGGAACACTCATCGTAAACACGTCTTCCATGTTAATTTGAGGCCGTGTTATTAATGAGCTCAACTTCACTTGTTGCGAAATTTCTTTGCTCTTCTTTTTATTCAAAACTGGGTTTGCAAATTCTGGCTTTACGCCTTCACTTCTCATGAAGCTAAGCATTTCATCCGTTGCCTTTATTTTCTGGTTTACTCTCTCCAATTCTCTATCCCCAGCTAAACCAAGTGCATGTGCCAAAGGTGTCAAACGGATGTCTGCATTATCCTGTCTTAATAACAACCTAAATTCAGCTCGAGAAGTGAACATGCGATACGGCTCATTCGTTCCTTTTGTAATAAGATCATCAATTAACACGCCAATATAGGCTTGGTCTCTATTCAATATAAACGGATCGCGATCCTGCAGCTTCAACGCAGCATTGGTTCCAGCCATCAGCCCTTGACAACCCGCTTCTTCATAGCCTGTTGTTCCGTTTATTTGTCCAGCAAAATACAGATTATTGATTAGCTTCGTCTCTAAGGTGTGCTTCAACTGAGTTGGTTGAAAGAAATCATATTCAATGGCATAGCCTGGGCGAAACATTTTCGCTTTTTCAAATCCGGGAATTGCTCGCATAGCCTTTATTTGAACTTCTTCTGGCAGACTAGTGCTAAAACCATTCACATATATCTCCACCGTATTCCATCCTTCAGGTTCAACAAAAATTTGATGTCGGTCACGATCAGCAAATCGATTAATCTTATCTTCAATACTTGGGCAATATCTTGGTCCGGTACTATTAATTGCACCGTTAAACATAGGTGAACGCTCAAATCCCTCCTTCAACAATTCATGAGTTTCTGGATTCGTATACGTAATATGACAGGCCCGTTGCTTCAAAAGTGGCTTTGTGTCTGAAAACGAAAACTTTGACGGAATATCATCACCCGGTTGTTCTTCCATTTTCGTATAATCTAAGCTTCTGCCATCAACCCGAGGCGGTGTTCCAGTTTTCATTCGCCCCGACTCAAAGCCCAACCCAACTAACTCTTCCGTAATTCCAGTTGCCGCTCTTTCACCTACCCGACCACCACCAAATTGCTTTTCACCTAAGTGAATTAACCCATTCAGAAAAGTTCCGTTCGTTAGAATAACCGACGCGCCGCTAATATCAATTCCCATAGCCGTTTTTACACCCGCCACTTTATCTCCTTCAACAATCAAACCCGTGACCATATCTTGCCAAAAATCAACATTGGGATTTCGTTCCAAGAGCAATCTCCATTCTTCAGCAAACAACATTCGATCATTTTGCGTTCTTGGCGACCACATTGCTGGGCCTTTTGATTTGTTCAGCATACGAAACTGTATCGCACTCAAGTCCGAAACAATACCCGAACCTCCGCCCAAAGCATCAATTTCACGAACAATTTGTCCTTTTGCGACACCTCCCATTGCAGGATTGCAACTCATTTGAGCAATCGTATTCATGTTCATTGTAATCAAAAGCACGCTCGAGCCAAGTCGTGCCGCCGCATTCGCCGCCTCACACCCGGCGTGTCCACCTCCAACAACAACAACATCGTATTTCTTCAACATAACTTACGTTTCACGTGGAACAAAATTACACCGACTTCGTCGGATATAAAACAAAAAAAGGTTTCACGTGAAACCTTTTAACTTATTTAAATAAAAATCTTCCCTTTCTCTCATTGTCTTTTTCTCATCATCCGATTTATCGCCATACCCACAAAGGTGCAAAACACCATGAGCCATGACACGGTTCAACTCTTCACCAAAACTCACATCGATTGACTTAGCGTTTTCTTTAACTCTATCAACACTTATAAAAAGATCACCATAAACTTCTTCTTCCGAATAATCGAATGTGATAATGTCCGTAAAATAATCGTGTTGTAAATACTCTTTGTTCAGGCTTAAAAGCGCATTATCGGAAACAAAAACAATAGAAACCTCTCCTTCTATTTGGCCCTCATTTTTAATTAAATATGACAACCAAGCCGCCAGATCAGCCTCACTTATTCTAAACTCTTCTATTTCTAGCCAATTAAAATCAAGCATGTTTTTTGAAAACAACACAGACTTCTCGTCCTTCATTTTCAAATTCAACCCCATCAGCCAAGTGACGCATTAAATAAATGCCTCGTCCATTTTCTTTTTCAATGTTTTCTGGAGCCGTTGGATCGGCAACATTATCAAAGTCAAAGCCCGTACCTTCATCTTGCAAAGTAAAACAAAGCTCGTTTTCTGTATGACCCACCTTAACATGAACCTTTTTAGACGCGTCATTTCCATTTCCGTGAACGACGGCATTATTAAATGCCTCCGTTACGGCAATCAAAACATTGCCATAGTTATCTTCATCCACTCCCGCTTCAGCACAAGAACGGTCAATTAAACTTTCTATCTGATTTAAATGATCAAAATTTGAGGGCACTTCCAACTCCTCAATTACATCGAATCCTTCCTTCATATACTTATCACATTGACAAGTTAAAATATTGGTTTGCCTTGTCTTTATAGTATTTCCTAAACACGGGATCTACTGACCTCAACAGTTCAATTTGCTTTAACTTTTCTTTGTTATACTCGTCAAATCGAATTTGGTTACCTAAAACTCGATCTTTTCCAACTTGAGATTCTCTTTTTTCTTCAAAACCTCGTTCCATTAAAGCTTTCTCGCTCTCCAACAATCTTGTCAATATATCTTTTTGACGGTTTATCATCTCTGGAGAAAAGTTCTTATTCAATAACTCCTGCTCTTGTTTTTCTAACTCATTTATAAGCGGGTTCAATTTGTTGCCTTCGCCTTTTCCCTCTTTATTGAGTTGATCTCTCATCTCTTGCAGTCTTCTCCGAATGGCAGATTGTTCAGCAGCCATTTTCGCAATTTGCTTGTTCGACATTCCACCTGGCATCATACCCTGCCCCTCTCCTTCGCTACCCATTCCCGGAGCATTACCTGGTTTCTTACCACCCGGTTTATTGCCTTTTCCTTTCTGCATTTGCTCCAACTGCTTCTTCAGAGCTTGTTTCATATCGCTTCCGCCAAGCTTCCCTTGTCCAGGTTTTGGTCTGCCCGAACCACCCGGTTTATCACAACTGCCCGAACCTTCCTTTTGAGATTGTGCTTGCGCCTGCATAGCTTGTAAACTTTCATTCAGCAGTAATGCTAGATTGTTATAGCTTGTCATAACATATTGCTGATGTTGGCCTAACGGACGCATTCTATGCTCATCAATATCCTCAAGGCCTAATGCATGGTTCTTTTCAATTTCATTCAATTCCTGATCAATAAACGACGCTATTTTGGGTTGCCTTGTAGCCAAAGCCTCCAAGGAATCTTTCACCTGCTTCGTGTCGTCTACAATGGCCCGTTGCTTTCGTCCATACTTTTTATAGGCGGGGTCACCGTCACTAACAGAAGCAAAACGGTGCATTAAATCTTCTTGATCAAAACTAAGTGTCATTAAATTCTTCAAGATTCTGCGTAACATTTCCATGTCCTCACCTTCTTGTTCTGCATTTGCCTCCTCTTGACTTTTATTCAATTCAGAAGCCATTTTTTTCATGTCCTCAGCCGATTGCTTTTGTTTATCCGACGCCTTTCCTGACTTGCCCTTTTTTAGGTCCTCAGAAGCATCATTCATCTCTTCGGAAATTTTATCTTGCAATTCTTTCTGGTCATCTAAATCCATTGGACGTTGAAGCTCTTCGTTCATCTTCATCATTTCGTCCATGTCCTTCTTTAAATCATCAAACTTTTTGTTCAGTTCGTCTTGTTTCTTCTTGGCATTTTCATCCGATAGCTTGTCTTTCGCAATGTCATCCTCCAGCTTTTCTTGCTCTTCGGCAAGTGCCTCCAACTCCTTCTCAATATCATCTATCTTTTCATTTACCTGAAGCTTCTTCAACATTTCCAGGCTCCTATCAAGTTGTTTGTTTTTGTCCTCAGCACTTTGTTCCAGATTCTCAAGTTCCTCCTGCATCGCATTCTTGTTTTGCTCTTGCATAAGTTTCTCAAGTTTTTCTAGAAGCTCCAACATTTCAGGATCCATCAACTCTTCCAATAATTTATCAATCTCCGCCTGCTTCTCAAGCAACTCCTTATCCATTTCAGAAAGCTGGTTTTTCTCCTCCATGCTTTTCTCCATATTCTGTTGAAGGTTCTGTAAATCTTTTTGCAGGTTCATTTGATCCATTTTCAATTTGTCTAATTGGTTTTTTGCTTTCCAATCCATTGATTTTGAATTCATTACCTCCTTTTTCAATCGATTTACATCCTTTTGAAAGTCTTTGGTTTTATTAAGCAGCTTCGCTAGTTCCTCTTGCGTTTTTTCTTGGTCCTTATCCCTATCCTCATTCAGTTCTTCCAGTGTAGGTAATTGATATGTAAACATTTGACTTCTCGTTGACTTACTTCCGTTCACACCATCATTATCACTTACCACAAAATAATACTCTATTTTATCCTCAATTTTTAGGTTTTCCCTTCTAAAATCAACGGCAAAGTCGAATGGCAAATCAGTCCCTTTTGGAGACAGCACAGCCATTCTTTCAGTTCTAACCGCTCCATTTTTTGATATAATTTTATAAACAAAAGTAAGAGCGGTTAACCCATAATCATCCGAAATATTCCCCGAGAAGAAACGTAAACCGTCGCTAACAGTGTCTTTGACTTCTCTCACCGCAATGTTTGGGTTAGCATCTCGAATAGCGCTAATACTCATTCTTGATGAGTCAATCTTATTGCTCTGCTTGTTTTGAAGCTGCACAAGTATGCCCATGTCGTTACGAATGGTTCGTTTATATTTAAAACCATCCGTTGTGAACGTACTCGTTTTAGACCCATCCGAAACCATTACCTTTTTGGTATTCTTTGTGAGGAATGACCACTCAATCAACGTTCCTTCTGGAACATTTAGATCGCCCGCATTCTGAACTTTTTCATTTGCTCTTCCCAGATAAGCTGGATATACCAAAGATGCCGTTAATTTTCCGATAGCCGATTTCGGTAGAACATTAATTACATATCTATCCGAAGAGAATTCATTTGCTTCAAAATGAAAACTCGTCTTTTGTGCAATCTTTGGAAGCGTGAAAATAGCGCTGCTCTTAGAGCTCCAATTCATTAAGAATTTTCCTTGATCAGAATTGAGGTACACTTTGTCAGGAATAGAGTTACCCACTAACTGAACTTCAATTTCCGCGTCTTGCCCTTCCTCAACAACCATGTTCGACTCCGTTAGAACAAAACTGAATGGCGCAATTGGCGTAAACTCCTCCTTAAAATTTACAACCCTCTCCGTGCCTTGAGTTAAAATTCCGGGAACAAACACAGCAATTCCTAAAAGCAAAGCAAATATCGGAATAAGCCATTTCACATACCTTTTGTTTTCGGAAAAATCTACAGCTTCACCGAAATTAAATGCACTTAATTTATTAGATCTTTGAACAACACTTGCGCGAATCAGCTCGAAATTTCCATCGTTACCTGAGTCGTTCAACTGCAGTGTATTCACCAATCGGTCCGAAATTTGTGGAAAAAACCGACCTATAATTCCGGCTGCTTGCTTTCGATTTATTCGCTTGCCGAAAGAGTTCAACTTAAGTAGGGAGGTAAGAAAATAACGTATAAAAATGTATAGATTAATGCCAATGAAGCTGAAAAAAAGAAACCCACGGACGAAGGAATTGAACCTACCAATATATTCCAAAATTGTAACCAGCAGAAACGAACCCAACAGAACACCAACAAACAAAATGAGTCCTTTGATCATTTCATTTTTATAGTACTTTCTGATGAAAGAGTCTATTTGTTTCAATAAGCGGTCAAATGCTGACATTAATTTATTTTCGGTTTAACGAACTAAGATAAGACAATACAGCCTATAAACGCAAATACTTAGAAATTATTAACAAGAAGTTGATTCGTTCGATTGCTGGTGAAAAACGTATCTTTGCCGAAAAAACTGAACATGTCAGAAAACGTTCGTGTACGATTTGCTCCTTCCCCAACAGGTCCTCTTCACATTGGGGGTGTTAGGACAGCACTTTATAATTACCTATTTGCAAAAAAACTGGGTGGCACTTTTGTCATTCGAATTGAAGATACAGACCAAACAAGGTTTGTGCCTGGGGCTCAACAATACATCATGGATTCTTTGGAGTGGTCGGGAATAATGCCCACAGAAGGTCCCGGATTAGGTGGAGAATATGGTCCGTACATTCAGTCTGAACGAATGGATTTATATCGTCCTTATGCGATGCAGTTAATTGAAAACGGTAAGGCATACTATGCTTTTGATACAGCCGAAGAGCTCAATCAGATGCGAGAGAACGCGAAGAACGCAGGCATGCCAAATTGGCAATACAATGGTATTACTCGTTCGTCGATGAAAAATTCTTTGACCTTGCCGAGCGAAGAAGTGCAACGACGTCTGGACAATGATGATCCTTTTGTAATTCGAATGAAAATGCCACGTAATCAAGATGTGCGTTTTGAAGATTTGATACGTGGGTGGGTAGTTGTAAACACGAATAATTTAGACGATAAAGTTCTATTTAAAAGTGATGGCTTGCCTACCTACCATTTAGCCAATATTGTTGATGATCATTTAATGAAAATATCCCATGTTATTCGTGGTGAAGAATGGCTGCCATCGGCACCGCTTCACGTTCTTTTATACGAAGCGTTTGAATGGGATGCTCCTTTATTTGCTCATTTACCCTTGATTTTAAAACCTGACGGAAATGGTAAGTTATCCAAAAGAGATGGTGATCGTTTAGGGTTTCCTGTTTTCCCTTTAAATTGGAAAACGGCCGATGGAGAAATTTTTCCTGGATACAAGGAACAGGGATATATTCAAGGAGCCTTCATTAATATGCTAGCTTTCTTGGGCTGGAATCCCGGTACAACGCAAGAGTTGTTTTCGTTAGACGAACTGGTTGAAGCTTTTACGCTTGATCGCGTCTCCAAATCTGGAGCAAAATTTGATCCAGACAAAACACGTTGGTTTCAACAACAATATTTACGAGCAACTGACAACAAAAAGCTCGGCGAAGCCTTAAAAGAGTTTTATCCCAATGAGTCAGTGGACCGTTTGGCCGTTATGGCGGACCTAATGAAAGAGAGAGCTACGTTTATTGGAGATATTCCAACAGAAGGTGCATACTTAGTGGAGCGCCCGACGGAATATGACGAAAAAACGATTAAGAAAAAGTGGAAAGAAACGAGTGCCTCGCTCATGACAGAGTGGATGCAAAAATTGACAGACTTACCAGAGTTCTCCTCTGAAATCATTGACGAAGCGTTTAAAGCCTTTGTTTCGGAGAAAGAAATTGGTTTCGGGGCTGCGATGCCACAATTTAGATTGTTGTTGACCGGCAAAGGAATGGGACCAGGAATATTTGATATTTCCGCTTTCTTAGGAAAAGAAGAGTGTTTGTCGAGAATGGAGATTGGGTTAAATAAATTGTCTTAAAAATGACCAAACACATAATAGAGGTTAATGACATTAAACTGTATGCTTTTCATGGCTGTTTGGCAGAAGAGGCAAAAATTGGTGGTCATTACTCTGTTAATGTAAAGGTAACGACTGATTTTAGCGTTTCCACCAAAAGCGATGACTTGAAAGACACTGTGGACTATGTTTTGATCAACAAAATAGTTGCTGAAGAAATGGCGATTCGATCAAAACTGATTGAACATGTTGGGCAGCGTATTGTCAAGAGACTCTGGTCTGAGACAAAAGGAATAGAAGTCCTTTACATTAAAATCGTCAAACACACTCCTCCAATTAATGGAGATGTTTCGAACGTAGCAATTATCATAGAGGAAACGCGCAATTGATATAGTTTTTTTCTATATTTGCACACCTTAAAAAGGTCCTGTGGCCGAGTGGCTAGGCAGTGGTCTGCAAAACCATCTACAGCGGTTCGAATCCGCTCGGGACCTCACAAAACTAAACCCTTGATATTCTTATCGAGGGTTTTTTTGTTCTTCAACCCTCCTGAACAACAAAACACAAAAAAACCCTGTCTAGGTATTGCTAAGACAGGGTTTTTCACGTTTAGGTTATTGTAATTCTATAAGTGTATCGTTAATCTCTGGTATTTACCTACTTTTTCTCCGTCTGGCCCATCGGCAGCAACAAAATAGATGTAATCACCTGCTGGAACCAACTGTCCCGACAAGTCTCTTCCATCCCATTTAGCGTTCGGATCAGTTGTTTGCCAAACTTTATTGTTTGCTTTATCAAGTACAACCAAAGAATAATTCGTTAAGCCTTTTGACTCCACGAAGAAATTATCGTGAATCCCATCACCGTTTGGTGAGAACGTATTTGGAAGCTTCGATATCCCAAAAGAACTGTTAGATGATTCTGTTGTAGAACCAACTGCAGGTTTCGCTTCATTTTCAATATTGTTGTTCGTTGTTTCTACTTTTGAGATAGTCGTTACAACTTTTGGATTGTTTGTTTTTGGAATTGTTCGAACAGGCTCTGTAACGAGTGGAATAGAAATTTCATTTGTGATTCTATTATCTAGTTTCGTTATTTCTTCGGAAACTGGTTTTTTACTGCCTTTTTCTTGAATGGATTTATCGTTCGCTTCAACCTCATTCATCAATTCATTAGAGGCTATATTTTCTTTGGTATCTTCTTCGGTTGCTTCTATTGCAATGCTTTCCGTTTTATTGTCTTTTTCTTGAGCAACTTCAATTGTCTTATTTGTCGTTTCATCAGATGTAGATGTGACAGCAAAGTATGATGCAACACTAATGGCAGCTGCACCAAATATTATAGCGGCAACTTTACCTGCACCAAATGCAGAGGCTCCGGCAGCTCCGCCTCCAGCAGCACCAGCTCCAATTTGAGAGCTAACTGCTTGCCACATCTGTGGGTTTACCTCGGAAGCGTGGTTTTGCAGCTTTTCAGCTATCTCTGTTATTATTTTGTCATTCGCCATAATGCAATTTTTCCAAACTTTTCATTAAGAAACCTCTCGCTCTTTTGAACTGAGATTTCGATGTATTCTCGGTTATTGCTAAATGTTCAGCAATTTCCCGGTGACTATACCCCTCGATGGCGAACATATTGAAAACAGTACGATAGCCTGTCGGCATTTCTTCTACTAGTTTCAAGATATCCTCTGCGGCCATTTGCTCGAGAGTGAAATCATTATTTTCCAACTTGTACTCCACATCATCAACTGACATGTCGTATTTCGTCTTTTTATTCTTCCTAATTTGATCCAAACTTGTATTTACAAAAATGCGTCTTACCCAACCTTCGAACGAACCATCCTTGTTATAATCTTTCAGGTTCTTGAAGAGTTTAACAAAACTCATTTGACATACGTCTTCTGCTTCCTCCCTGTTTCCAAGGTATCTGAGACAAACGGTCATCATTTTTGGACTCAAATATTCAAACAACTTGTGCTGTGCCACATGATTTCCTTGCTTACAATCATCAATTATTTCGTCTAAATTCATATATAACGCAGCATTCTTATTGACCCGAAATTAATTCAAAAGGTTGCACGAAGCGTAAAAAAACTAGATAAAAAAGTTATTTTTACTCTTTACATTAGAATTTTTAATGCGTCTATCGAGTTTCTTTCTTCTTGTTTTTTCCTTTTTAATCACTGAAATATCTTTTGCAAAAAAGGGCATTACACATGGTTCTTGGCAAGGAAAACTTCAACTCACGCAAACAATCAATCTTCCCTTTAAAATGGAGCTCACCAAAGGAGGAGAGTCACCTCAAATTCAAATTCAAAACGCAAGTGAAAAAATAGATCTAATATTTACGTCAAAGCAAAACGACACTTTGGTTTATGATTTCCCTCAATTTGATTCCCGATTAAACATTGTGTTTACCTCAAATAAATCCTTCTCGGGTTATTGGTGGAATAAGAATAAAAAAGGAATGTACACTATTCCCTTGACGGGCCATTATTGTTCGAATGACCTGTTTGAATGTGAAAAATATATTCCCTTAGAAAACACCTTTTTACCTAAAAAGTGGAAAACAAGTTTTGCTTATAACACAGTTGACAATTGGCCAGCAATCGGGTTGTTTGATAAAAGTGGTGAAGATGTTATAGGAACTTTTTTAACAGAGACTGGAGATTACCGCTTTCTTGATGGGAATATGTATGGAAATCAAATGTTCTTGTCTTGTTTTGATGGCTCACATGCTTTTTTATTCAAAGCAGAAATGCGCAATGATACCTTAACGGGTGTGTTTTATTCTGGTTCACACTATTCTTGTGAATGGCAAGCTGTGCCGGATGAAGAATACGAATTACCACATCCTGATGAGTTGACGTATGTCGTGAATGACAACCCCCTTCAATTTTCGTTCAATCAAATCGATGGAAAAGAATTTAGTTATCCTCATGAGGCTTATGCAGACAAGGTGACTATTATTCAAATTATGGGTTCTTGGTGTCCCAATTGTATGGATGAAACCAAGTATTACCAAGATTTATATTCGAAATATCACGATAAAGGTCTCGAAATAATTCTTATTGGATATGAAGCCGGTGCCTGTATTGCTGATTACACCCAAAAGTTGAATCGGTTTAAAGAAAGAAATGAAATTCCATTTACAATGCTTGTGGGAGGTCCCGCTAGTAAAAACAAAGCAGCGGAAGACTTTTCAATGCTCAACCATATTATTTCCTTCCCTACGTCAATATTTGTTCGTCGTGACGGATCAATAGAAAAAGTGCACACAGGGTTTAACGGACCAAGCACGGGTCAATATTACACAGAGTACATGATAGAAACGGAAAAGTTAATTCTAGAAATGTTAGGGAATTAAGCGCAGGCTATTTTATCTACTCTTCTTTCGTGTCTTCCCCCTTCAAATTCTGTTTCAAAAAAAGTGTCGATCATTTCTATTCCATCCTCTTCAGAGATAAAACGAGCAGGTAAGGCGATAATATTAGCGTTATTATGAAGTCTTGCTAATTCAGCCAATTCCTTTTTCCAGCACAAAGCAGAACGAACACCCGCGTGTTTATTTGCTGTCATGTTAATTCCATTTCCAGATCCACAAATTAATACACCCAACATGTTTTTGTTTTGTTCTACCTTTGAAGCAACAGGGTGACCGAAATCAGGATAATCAATACTCTCCTCGGAATGACAGCCGAAATCTTCGACTTCATACCCCTTGTTGATTAAGTGTTCTTTTATTCTTTCTTTTAGTTTAAATCCGGCGTGATCACAACCAATTGGGACGAGCATTTTTTCCATTTTTCGAATTGTTTTAGACAAAGTTAGTGATATTAACAAAACGACTTTATTACAAACATCAATACTTTTTCACAGCTTTTAATTGCTTGAAAATCAAGGTTTGTTAACAATTAGTTATTCACGGTATTTATAAAAATTTGTGGATAATCAACTAAGAAATAAGGAAAGGTTTATCTAGGATTAATGTAGAATTATTTCTAACCAAAATTGGAATGAGAATTCCTAGAAAAGTTAGCGGGTTTTCATCCAAAGTTATTCACTTAGTTTTCGACCAAAAACAATTCGAATTAACAGTAAACTTATTCACCTTATATAAAAACCTTAAATTGTTAATAGATATATAATTTGCCTAAAAATCAAAACTTTCTGTACTTTGGAGGTGTTAACAAAACCGAGTTTTTAGTGAACAACTTAAAATCCTAGAAAAATTCAAAATAGTTTAACACATATCAACAGCCTTAATAAAAATAATAGAAATTAATTTTATAAATCTTTTAATATTGTTTATTACAAAAGTCCATATTTCCTTTCTCATTTGCTTTTTGATTTCGTTTGTTGTATCTTCTCAAAACGACACCACAACAGGTACGAAAATATACTACTATCCATCTGGAAAACAATCATCTACAGGATATTTAAAAAATGGAAATCCAATTGGCAAATGGACAAATTTTTACGAGTCTGGACAAATTCGTAGCGAAGGAATTTGGAAAGCAAATGGACTCGATAGTATTTGGCTTTTTTATAGTGTCGATGGAAATATTTCTCGTTCGATTTCTTACGAGAATAATCTCAAAAATGGTCGATATATCGTTTATGATTCTTCTCAAATGATTCAATTCGATGGATATTATATAAACGATACCCTTCAGGGGCCTTTTAAGAAATACAATAACGGAAACTTAATTGAAGAAGGTAGTTACGACAATGGAGTTGTAAATGGATTTTTACGGGAGTATGACGAGAGCTCAGGGCGTGTAATTGCCATTAAGAACTATTCCGCTGGAATAGAAGAAGAAGTGAGTACAATTAACCGTATGATCAATGGTAAAAAAGAAGGCCTTTGGCAAACCTTTGATGAAGATGGAAAATTGATTTCTCAAGAAATGTATCGAAATGGGCGATTGATTAAAGACGATTCAGATTCAAATGTCTCTTTTGATTTTGAAAAAGAATTTCACCCGAATGGTCAATTAAAGACACAATATGCTTTGTTGGATGGTTTAAAGTCAGGCGTAAAATCCAATTACGATGAAACAGGAAATAAACTACTTTCGGAGGTTTATGAAAACGACACCTTAAAAGCCGTTGGTTGGTTCACAAATGATGGATCTAAAGATAGTACATGGCAGTATTATTATCCAGATGGATCAGTTCTTTCTAAAGGGAAATACGAGGAGGGCAACAAAGAAGGAGTGTGGGTGTATTACTTTAAGGATGGTTCCGTTGAGCAAAAAGGAAGTTATTTTCAGGGATTGCCAACAGGGGAGTGGATGTGGTATTATCCAAATTTGCAACTGAGACGCGTAGAAAATTTTTACAAAGGAAAATACGAAGGAGATATTATTGATTACGACAGCACAGGTAAGCTTATCCAGAAACAGACGTATGCTTACAATGAACTAGAAGGAGATTACTATTATTTCATAGGTGATCAACAAGAGAAGGGGAAACTTCAAAACGGCTTGAGACAAGGAAAGTGGGTGTTCAATTATTCAAATGGAAAGAAAGCTTTTGTCGGAAAATACAAAGATGGTCGACCACATGGCAAACACCGATATTGGTTTGATAATGGAAAACGATCCTTTATAATTTGGTATAACAGAGGTAAAATTGACGGAAAAAAACTAGAGTTTTACGAACGCGGCGGATTAATGCATACTTATTATTATAAAAACGGAAAGTTAATTTCTATCGACGATATAAATCTCAATGAAGATCGAATCAAGATGGATTAGTCTACGATTAATTCCAAATCAATCTGTCTTTTACGAAGATGAACTTCGTAAATTTTAACATTGACTTTATCACCAATATTGTAGATTTTATTGTTTTTCTTACCGGTGATTTGGAATAAATCAGCATCAAAATAATAACGATCACCCGGAATGTCCATCATTGGAACCATTCCTTCGCATTTGTTTTCATCCATTTTTACGTACATACCATGTTCAGCAATTCCTGAAATCGTACCAGCAAATTCTTGTCCAACCTTATCTTGAACAAATAAAACTTGGAAATATTTAGTCGATTCTCTTTCCGCTTCCGAGGCTTTTCTTTCCATTCGAGAAATTCGCTTACAGATGTCGTTTAAATCGTTTCCGTAGTGGTGTTTTTGCGTAGTTAATTCCTCCTGTAAAATACGATGTACGACTAAATCTGCGTATCGACGGATGGGAGAAGTGAAATGCGTATAATGTTCAAATGCTAGACCATAATGACCAATATTTTGCATTTCATAGGTTGCTTTTGCCATGGATCGAATAGCCATATTTTGGATCAATGGAAACTCGTTTTTATAACGAATATCCTCCAAAAGAGAATTCATTTTTTTAGCAATTTCATCCTGGTGATCAAATGAAATTTCGTAGCCAAACTTTTGAATAAATACATTGAAAAGTTCCACTTTGGCGGGATCTGGTTTATCATGAACACGATATACAAAAGGAACCTTATCTTTTCCTTTCTTGGTTTTTCCCATGAATTCAGCCACTTTTCTATTGGCAAGCAACATGAATTCTTCAATCAATTTATTTGCATCTTTTGATACCTTTATTACTAAACTTTCAGGGTAACCTTTATCATCTAATTTAAATCGAACCTCTTCTGATTCAATGGATAAAGCACCTTTTTTCATTCGTTTTCCGCGAAGAATTTTAGCAATTTTATCGAAAAGTAGAATTTCTTTTTTGTAATCTCCTTCCGCCCCTTCGATGATAACTTGCGCATCTTCATATGCAAATCTGCGGTCTGAATGAATAACTGTTTTACCAAACCATTCATTGAATACCTTACCATTATCATCCATTTCGAAAACAGCGGAGAATGTAAATTTATCTTCATTTGGTCGAAGACTGCAGGCTAAATTTGAAAGTTGCTCAGGTAACATAGGAATCACACGATCTACTAGGTAAACAGAGTTTGAACGTTTTAGTGCCTCAGCATCCATAGCTGTTCCAGGTCGAACGTAATGACTAACGTCTGCAATGTGAACACCAATTTCCCAATTTCCATTTTTTAATTTTTGAATAGAAAGAGCATCGTCAAAATCTTTTGCGTCAACTGGATCAATAGTAAAAGTGGTAATATTTCGCATATCACGACGGTTTTTCACCTCTTCTGGGTCTAATTCCATCGTCACTTTTTCGGATTCAGTTAATACTTCCTGTGGAAAAACATAGTCTATTCCTTGATTACAAAGAATACTAATCATTTCATTATCATTCGGATTGCTTCCGCTAAGGACTTCTAAAACTTCACCATAAGGATTCTCGGCAGATTTAGGCCAAACCGTTATTTGAACCAATGCACGATCTTTATTTTTAGCTCCTTTGAGTTTTTCTTTCGGTATATAAATATCTGTTCCAACACGAGCATTATCAGGGATTAGAAAAGCAAATTTTTCATGCAACTCAAGAGTTCCAACGAATTGTGTTCGTTCTCTTTCTACCACTTCAATGATTTTTCCTTCCCATCGTCCGCTTCCTTTTTTAATGACTTGGACTTTTACAAGATCGCCCGACATGGATTGATTTACATTTTGTGGGGCAATGAAGATGTCGGTATCTTTTTCATCTACGCGGACAAATCCTGCACCTCGCATAGTCATGTCCAGATAGCCAACCACAAAAAGGCCTGACTTATTTAGTTTAAACTCTCCATGATTGATGGCTTTTAGAAACCCATCTTTACTGAGGTCCATTAAGATATTGTAAGTAAGTTTTCGAAGTGCGTTTTCTTTTATTTCAAGCGCACTGCAAATCTCGCGATGTGTAAATGAGCTATCCGTGTTTCTTTCAAAAAAACGGCGGATTAAATTTTGTAAGCTTGATTTATGGTTTTTGGATTTCCCTTTGGATCTTCCGTGAGTTGTCTTTTTTTTTCGAGACATATAGGTTTATGTAATTTTTGCGAATTTACAATTAATTAGCCTTCTAGATGTTACACGTTAAACAAGTGTTTATTAACTTTGTTAGAACTACAAAGCAAAAACAATGAACACGAAAGTAGAAAAGGCGTTAAACGCTCAAATTATAAAGGAATCATCTTCATCTCAATTTTATCTTTCTATGGCCTCTTGGGCAGAAAACAATGGGTTGAGTGGAACAGCTCAGTTCATGTATCAACATTCAGACGAGGAGCGGTTTCACATGTTGAAATTAGTTAAGTTTATTAACGAAAGAGGAGGTACTGCTGTTATTCCTGCAATAGAGCAACCACCTGTAAAATTTAAAAATTTAGAGAGTGTTTTCGAACTCTTGTTAGAGCATGAATTATCTGTTACTGAAAGTATAAACAAGATTGTGGATGTGTGTTTGAAAGAAAAAGATTACACAACACATAACTTCATTCAATGGTATGTGGCAGAACAATTAGAAGAAGAAGCTCTAGCGCGAACAATTTTGGATAAGTTGAAATTAATAGGTGGCGATAAGGGGGGAATGTACATGTTTGATAGAGATTTAGAAAACTCTGCTATCAATGGTGTTCCGAATGCTCCAGATGCTCCAGCGAACTAAGAATAGCGCTTTCGCATTACATAAAATTGTGTTACTTTGTTAAAAAATCGCCCTGCGAATATGATGCGAAGTAGCACTTTTTTGTTTTTACTACTTTTTGTTTCTGCGTTTAGCTTTTCGCAGACAGCGTATCGATTCAGAAATTTTACAATTACAAGTGGACTTTCACAAAGTTCCGTTACAACTATTCAGCAAGATTTTACCAATGCACTATGGATAGGAACCCAAGATGGGTTAAATAAGTTTGACGGCTATGATTTTCAAGTATTCAATTCGGATGATACAGAGGGTCTAGAAAGTGAGTTTATTAAATGTTCGGCAAAAGCAGAAGACGGTCGGCTTTGGTTCGGAACAAACAATGGATTAACAGTTTACGACCCAAGAACGGAGAAATTTGAAACATTCAACTTAGGTCAAAATGTGGCACTCCAAATTGATGATATTTGGATAAGCGATGATCAAACAATTTGGATGGCTAGTTCCTCCCATGGAATTCAAAGGTTCAACACCGGAAACAAAAAATTTGAAGCTTTTAAGCGCCGTCCAGAATTGCAAAATGCCCGAAACATTGTTGTTATCAACTCGAACAAAGTGTTGGTCAATACAGATGACAATGGCCTCCAATTATGGAATCCAATAACCAACCAATTAAAGCTATTGGAATTTCCAAATGAAGGTATTTACCCAATTGTAAATAGAATTGTTCAAATTGGAAACAGAATTTTTCTTGCCACAAACCAAGGTGTTTTCTCTTATTACGAAAAACAAAACAAACTTTTCGAAAGCTTTGGTGAACTCCGAGAAACGTTTGGTCGACTGAACATTACGGATTTGTACCTCGAAAAAGGGAATTGGTATTTTACGTCTGCAAATGAAGGGTTGTTCACACTTCAAAATGACGGAACGATCTTTAATAGTTCACAAGATATTTACCAGAAGCACGCCCTTCTTTTCAATGAAATAAACATTCTTTTTCGGGATGTAGCGGGAACATTTTGGGTAGGAACTCAAAGAGGACTGAGTAATTTCGAGGCAGTCACAGACGGCTTTTACAGTGTTGGTCCAAAAACGAACCTTGAAAAAGGGCTGCCAAATGCCAGTGTTTGGTGTTTTGGAGAAGACCCGTCAACTGAGTTTCTGTTTATAGGAACAGACAATGCTTTGTCTAGATACAATCGAGTAGAAGGAAAATACGAACATTTTTATAGAAATAAAGACGATAAGCGACGAGGTGAACGTAAAGAAAACTCCATTTTTTCGGTTCAGGTGTTAAGCGCAAATAATGCATTGGTGGGTTGTGTAGACGGCTTATTCGAATTGAACATAGGAGCGAATGGTTCTTATTCGTATCGACCTATTTATACCGACCTCCAAGCCGACCCGATGTTTTCCTGGATATATTCAATTGCAAGTTGGCGAGAAGACAAGTACTTCTTGGGCACAAAGGGAGGCGTTTTGCTGTATGATCGGAAAACAGGAGAAATTACAAAGTTTGAAAACGACCCTAAGAATCGGAGTAAAACAATAACAGCCGGAGCTTGTCGCGCCGTGTATAAGGATATCAATGGAAAAATGTGGTTTGCTACCCGTGGAGGCGGACTCAATTATCTAAACGAAGGCGCCGACGAAGTTTTCATTCGTCCGTATGAAAGAAACGATATTCTTGCCAAGTATACCCGCGATAACATAACCAGTATTCTACATATTTCAGGAGATGAGTACTGGCTGGGAACGTTAGGTTCGGGTGTGTTGTTGCACAATACTGAGAATCGCCAAACAAAAGTGTTTGATAAATCCACGGGACTCCCGAATAATGCGGTGTATGGTATTTTATCGGACCGACGGGGAGTAATTTGGTTGAGCACAAACAAAGGTTTATGTAAGTTAGATCCGAAGACAGGAAAAACGGAAAACTTCACTGAGATTGAAGGTTTAATGAGCGACGAGATGAATTCTGGAGCTTACATGCAATCGGCCTCTGGGAAACTATATTTTGGCGGCATTTATGGGTTTAATTTCTTTGACCCAGAAAGCTTGACGTATAACAGCCCTGACGTTTCAGTTCAATTTTCAAGAATGAAATTAGAGCAGGAATGGTTGGAGCCTCAGAAAGACAGCAAACTTTTGCCTGTGCCACTTTCGTTAATGGAAGAGCTTGTTTTGGATAGAACGCAAAGAAGTTTCACTATTCGCTTCCAGGCTTCGGACATGTCGAACCCCGAGTTAATTGAGTTTAAGTACATACTCGAGGGAAGTAATGAAGGTGAAATATTCTTGGGCACCGACAATGAAATTCACTTTAATTCCTTGAATTATGGAACCTATACTTTGAAGGTATATGCCAGAAAAGGAACGGGCGCTTGGTCGAAAGAACCAGCATCACTGAAAGTAGTTGTAGAAGCGCCGTTTTGGTTGCGCTGGTGGTTCTATGTTCTCTGTGGAATTTTTGCGGCAGTTTTAATATTCGCTTATTTACGCTATCGACTTGAATCAGAAAGGCTTGAGCAACTTCGATTGGAAGAAAAAATTCAAGAAAGAACAACCGAGATACGAGAGCAAAATAAACAAATTGAAACGCAAAAAGTACAGCTAGAAGAGGAGCGAAATAAAGTATTGGAGAAACAACGGTTGTTGCAAATAGAGAAAGATAAAACGGAAAACCTTTTAACGAATATAATTCCAACAGAAACGCTTAATGAGCTAAAGAAAAAAGGTAAGGCCAAAGCTAGAGCTTATAGAAAGGTCAGCGTCATTTTCTCAGATTTTGTTGGGTTTACAAAGATTTCGGATAATTTAAAACCGAGTGAGGTTGTAGAACAATTAGACTTTTTCTTCACGAAATTTGATGAGATTATTGAGCAAAATAATATCGAAAAAATTAAAACCATTGGTGATGCATACATGGCTGCAGGTGGTGTTCCTGTGAGAAACAACTCCAATCCAATTGAAGCTTGTTTGGCAGGCTTACAAATGCAAGATTTTGTTACAAAACACATGGAGGAGTCCAAAAAACGAGGAGAGCCAACATGGAAGCTTCGTTTGGGAATTAACACGGGTGAAGTAACAGCTGGGGTTATCGGAAGTAAAAAGTATGCCTATGATATATGGGGTGCCTCGGTGAATAAAGCGCAGCGAATGGAAATGTTGGGGGAACCTGGAAAAGTCACAATAACAGGAAACACACACCAGTTCGTTCAATCATTCTTTGAAACGACGTACAAAGGAAAAGTACAGTCGAAAAGTAAAGGTTTACTAGAGATGTACACTGTTGATCGAATCAAACCCGAACTTTCAGAAGAAGGTGAAGGAATTTACCCAAACGGAAAATTCAAAAAAGTTCTTGAACTGATCATTTTCTCGGGTATCAATTACTTCAAAGCGGAGCGAAAAATCACCAAGTTACTTACAGAGAAGTTAGATAATAACTTATATTATCACTGTGTTGCACACACACAAGACGTGGTAAATGCGGCTGAATCCATTGCGCTTCAAGAGGGAGTAACCGATGAAGGGCTTTATTTATTGAAAACAGCCTCTAGTTACCATGACGCTGGTTTCATTGAAGAGTATGACAATAACGAGCCGGTGGGTGCGCGAATGGCTGAGGAAATATTACCACAGTTCGGTTATACGGATGAGCACATTGCGATTGTGAAGGAGTTAATTTTTGTCACCAAGATTCCGCACAACCCGAAGAATAAGCTCGAAGAAATCATGTGTGACGCTGATTTGGATTACTTAGGTCGCGATGACTTTCATGAAATTTCCGATCGGTTAATGCGCGAGTTGGTGGAGCACGGTAAAATAAAGGACAGAAAGCAATGGGATGAAATTCAAGTTTCTTTCTTTAAGTCGCACAAATATTTCACCGATACCTCAAAACGACTACGTGAGAAGAAAAAAGCCGAAAACTTGAAGGAAATTAAGGCGCGGCTGAAGAAGGATGAGTATTAGTTAATTAATAATGAGCAATTAACAATTTCTTGAAAACAGCCTTGGCAGTATTCACTTCTGGTAAAGGAAAACCTACATTTTACTATTCCGTTTACAGAATACCTACGAAAACAAAACGCTTGCTCCGTAAGGAGAATCCATCGGGTTCACGATAAGTGTAGAAAGTCCCGCTTCGTTGTTGATGATGTATGGCTCGTGTCCTGAAGTAAGTGAACCAAACAAACTATTTTTGTGCAAGTTCATTATAGCAATTAAGTCCGATTTTGTTTCTACAGCGTGATTAACAACCGCTTCATCAAAACCTGTTGGACTAACTATTTTCACAGTCATTTCAATATTTCTTTCAGAGAAGAATTTTTGAGCAAACTGAACATTTGCTTCTGACTTATGTCGAAGGAATTCGTCGCTTTCTTTTGGCGTAATGACGTGCACTCTAGATTTAAAATACATAGCCAAATCAGCTACCGTAGTCAATTTTTGTTTCGTTTCTTTTTGAAGATCCAATGGAACAACAATATCATCATATCCAGAAGCTTGTAGCTCTCCTTTTTGTACAATTATGAAAGGAACTTTAGAGCTGGTAACAACTTTCAACGCGTGAGAACCAGTAACGTGTTGCCATCCTCGCGTTCCGTGTGTACCCATGAAAATTAACTCAGCGTGATGTTCTGCGGCAAATTCACCAATATCTTCAAAGATGTTCCCTACGCGAACACGTGCAATTATGTGCTCGTTATTCTCATGCTTATCGATATGCGTTTGAAGTCTCTTTTCAGCAGCGTTTATATCTTTTTGACGCGCCACAACATGCAGCACGAAAATTTGAGCGTCTAACCCTTTAGCGGTAGTAACTGCATGCTGCAAAGCAAGGTCTGCAACAGGAGAAAAATCGTGAGGAACGATAAAGGTTTTCATTGTATAAAAATTAGTTCACGAAGTTAAGAAATTAAACCTAGACAAACACGGTAATAGCACGAGTTTTTGGGCAAACGGGAGTTCTGTCATTAGAATAAAGTTAAATTTGAAAGAGCAAATTAAAATGAACCCATGCCCATAATTGGTAAACTCATAAAGAAAAGCACAGCGATATCCTATAAGCGAGCCATGAATAAAAGCAAGGAGTACTATCACCAGGTAGTCACCCTCGTAAAACTTCTTGAACGCGCAAAAAACACCAAGTTTGGTCGTGTTCATGATTACAAGGACATTTTGTTTGAAGACGAAGTGGTTGATGGATTTCAGGCAAGGGTGCCCATTTGCGAATACAATGATTTTCATGAGGGCTGGTTAAAAGACTGTATTTCTGGCAAAAGAGATATTATATGGCCTGGTCGAATTAGACATTATGCACTTTCTTCAGGAACAACAGGTTCGCCAAGCAAGCGAATCCCGGTGACAATCAATATGATTCGTTCTTTTCAAAGAACAACGATTAAGCAGTTGACAACATTGCATGAATTGGGACTGCCTGAGGAGTTTTTTCAGGCGAGTATTTTGGTTGTTGGAGGATCAACGAAACTCGAAAAACTGGACACGCACATTGAAGGAGATTTAAGCGGTATTTTAAAAAAATATACCAATCCCGTTGTTACTCCTTTTACAAAACCAGGTGATAAAATCACACGTTTAAAAAACTGGGAAGAGAAATTAGAATTGATGGTTCAAAAAGCACCCGAATGGAATATTGGTGTCGTTGCGGGTGTTCCAAGTTGGTGTATATTATTGATAGAAAGAATTTTAGAAAGACACAGCTTGGAGTCGATTCATGAAATTTGGCCGAATTTTCGTGTGTATATGCACGGCGGTGTTTTCGTGCGACCCTATTTGCCGCGTCTTGAGAAAGTGTTGGGCAACAAAGTGTATACCTTGGACACATATTTGGCAAGTGAAGGATACTTCGCCTACCAAGCGGGAGCGCAAAGACAAGGAATGGAACTGTTGTTAAACAGTGGAATATTTTTCGAGTTTATTCCGTTTAATTCGGACTTTTTCATGGATGATGGAACGTTGAGAAACAAGCATCAGGCTATGGCTTTGAATGAGATTGAAGAGGGAATGGATTATGCCTTGGTGATTTCAACAAACGCAGGCTTATGGCGATATATGATTGGCGATTTGGTGCGATTTGTAGATAAAGAAAAACATGAAATCATCATTACCGGAAGGATTCGTCAATTTGTCAGCTTAGTAGGTGAACACCTATCTCTGGGAAATATAAACGAAGCCATTCTGCGAACCGGACAGGAGTTTAATCTTGATTTAAGTGAATTCTGTTTATTTGCCGATGCTGATGAAATGAAACACCATTGGTTTATTGGTTGTGATTCCAAAATTGAGGCACCCGAGATAATGGAGCGAGTGGATCAAGAAATAAAGGCAATAAATGACGATTATGCGTCATCACGAAAGTACAATTTGAAAGACCCTGATTTGAAGTTGTTGCCGCGAGATGTGTTTTATGAATTTCTAAAAAGCATCGGCAAATCTGGAGCTCAGAATAAATTTCCTCGTGTTTTAAACGAAAGTCAAACGGAGAAATGGCTGAATTTTCTAAAGGAAAAAGGGCATTTTTAACTCTGTTCAGAGAGCTTTTTCGTTTTCTTTCTTGAATAGAATTTTACAACTCCGTTGGCGGCTACAACCAAAACGATTATGGTCGCACCAACATAAAACCTATAGTTCAACAATTGGTTTTCGCCTAGAATAGCAATAGCTAAAAGAATCGTATAGACAGGCTCCATGTTGATGCTCAAAGACACCGTAAATGCACCAAGTCTTTTTACCAAGTCAACCACAACTAGAAAGGCGAAAGAGGTACAAATAATTCCTAAAAAAAGAAGCCAAAGTAAATCGGAGAGGGTCATTTCAAAAAGCGATGCGTTTAAGTTTCCTTGGAATGCAAGTAAAATGGAAATGAAGATGAAGGCTACAACAAACTCAATTAAACTGATCGTAGAAGAGGGGTTACTTTGCACAAGTTTTGCGTTGAAAGAAGCAAAAAGTGCAGCAAAAAGTGCGGATAACAAACCAACAAACATCGCCAGATAATCATTTTTATCGAAGTCACCTGAAACAAAAATTAGTGCACCTATTATCAATAAACCAAACAAAAATTCAGTTTTTAAAAATCGTTTTTTCATGATAATGGGTTCCAACCAAGCCACATGAAGCGTTGCAGTTGACAAACAGAGAATCGCCAATGAGGCTGTTGACATTTGAATCGCCAAAAAGAATGTCACCCAATGTAAACCCACAAATACACCAACACCAATAATTCCCCAGAGTTGTTTGCGTGAGTTTATTTTAAATTTCCACTTTCTGAATTGTAAGAAAAGCCAAAGGGCAACAAACGCTATAAGCAATCGCCACCACACTATAACCAAACTATCGAGCTTAATTAATTTCCCTAAAATGCCCGTAAAACCCCAGAGAAAGATAATAGCGTGGAGTAAAATATGATACTTAAGGTTTGAGAGCATGTGTGCGAATAATCTTAAAAAGCCAAAGTAAATAACAAAAAGGGAAGTATTGTCAAATTAGTGTTGATAAGACGGTAAAATTATAAAATGTCGAGGTGGTTTTCGCGAGGAAATTGGTTAATTTTGAATCATGCTTTTTAGCGACGTAGTGGGTCAAAATGACATTAAAGGCCGAATGATAAATGAGATCAATTCGGAAAAAATGAGTCATGCTCAATTGTTTTTAGGAAGAAATGGATACGGAAACCTTGCGTTGGCTTTGGCCTATACCCAATTTCTATTTTGTGAAGACAGAAAAGAGACTGATTCATGTGGCGTTTGTCCCTCTTGCTCAAAGACAAAACAGCTGATCCATCCGGACGTACATTTTGTTTTCCCCACTGTTCAAACCATTTCTAAAACGAGCGACGGCTTGATGCAGGATTGGAGAGAAATTGTTTCTGATTCACCATATTTTAATTTAAACGACTGGATAAATCATACAGACCCAAAAGGTCGACGACCAATTATCGGAACCGAGGAAAGCAAGGAGCTGTTGAAAAAACTTTCGTTGATGTCGTTTGAAGGTGGTTACAAAGTCGTTATCATTTGGATGGCTGAAGAAATGAACCCAACCTTTGCCAATAAAATGCTCAAAACTCTTGAGGAACCTTCGCCTAAAACCATTCTTTTGATTTTAGCACGTGATTCAGAAAGCATGTTGCCAACGATTATTTCGAGAACGCAAGTAAGAAAAATTCCTCGATTGTCGTTTGCTGAAGTTGCGCACTACGTGCAGGTGAATACTAGCCTATCTGAAAACGAGGCGCAAAGCATTGTTTCTAGAGTTGAGGGAGACATTTCATTGATCAGGGCTCACCTAAAAAGTAACGAAAGTGAAGATAGAAATCGAGAGATGTTCATTGGATTAATGCGCAGTGCCTACAAAAAGAATGTTTTAGAGATGATGGATTGGGCGGACTCTATGGCTGGAATTGGCCGGGAAGCACAGAAGACATTTTTAGAATATGCTTTGCATATGTTTCGCCAGAGTATTTTGAAGAATTATACGGATGAACAATTAACGCGCGTCTCGAAAGAAGAAGCGGCATTCTTAAAAAACTTCTCGAAATTCATCACGGGGAATAACGTCACGAGCTTTTTAGAGATTTTTAGTGAGGCGCATTATCATATTGAGCGGAACGCGAATGCTAGGATTTTGTTTACCCATGTGGCTTTTCGGGCGATGAGGTTTATTCATTTTGCTTAGGAAAGTAATTATTCATAAACCTTGTAGGTAAATTTGCAAATTCCCAAATTCCCAATAAAATATTTGGAGTTGGGTTATAAATTTCCTTAACTTAAATAGGAGTTATACCTTTTATTTAATTCAAATCAGGACAATTATGCCCGCAACAAAGACCAGAATTTTCACAAAATTCGAGAAAGAACTCGCACTCATAGGAAGAGCCTTGGCTCACCCAGCAAGAATCAGAATCCTTAATTTACTTGAAGAATCGGCCTATGTTAGAAATTGTGACTTGTCAACAAGTCTACAGTTACATAAAACTACGGTTCACGATCATGTTAAAAAACTTGAGGAAGCCAGATTAATTCAACGAGTCTTTTTTAACAACAGCTTTTACATATTGAAAGTTGAAGGAGCAGATCTTAAAATGAAAGAGTATATTGAGAATCGAAATCAAACTCCGTAGGTAAATTTGCAAATTCCCGAAACAAAACTCAGACTTCAAAAACATCTTTTATCTTTGGTTGTTCAAACTCAACATCAAAGTACAAACCCATGAAGGAAAAACGCGAACAACTCATCAAAAGACGACAAGAATCTGTTCTCGGTGGAGGCGAAGACCGCATAGCGAAACAACACAACGGTGGAAAATTAACCGCTCGGGAAAGAATCACTTTGTTGTTGGATGAGAATTCATTTCAAGAAACGGGTATGTTCATCGAACACCGTTCAACCTATTTTGGCTTAGACAAAAAACATTACCCTGGCGACGGTGTCGTTACCGGTTTCGGAACCATTCATGGAAGATTAGTGTACGTGTTCTCGCAGGATTTCACCGTTTTAGGCGGTTCCCTTTCTGAAACGCATGCCGACAAAATTTGTAAGGTGATGGATTTGGCCATGAAAAATGGAGCGCCATTAATTGGATTGAACGATTCAGGTGGAGCCCGAATTCAAGAAGGCGTTGTTTCTCTCGCGGGATATGCTGACATTTTCTATAAAAACACACGTGCATCAGGTGTCATTCCTCAAATTTCAGTAATCATGGGGCCTTGTGCAGGTGGTGCGGTTTATTCACCAGCTTTGACAGACTTCATTTTCATGGTGGAAGAAACATCATACATGTTCGTTACAGGACCAAATGTTGTTAAAACGGTAACACACGAAGAGGTGACTTCTGAAGATTTAGGTGGAGCAAAATCACATGCAGAGAAATCCGGGGTGAATCATTTTACAGCAAGTAATGATGTAGAGTGTTTAAAAAAGGTACGTGATCTAATAACGTACATGCCACAAAACGCAAAAGAACTCGCTCCGCAACCGAGTCATTTCGAGTTTTCTGAAGCTAAAAACACAACCATTCAAAACATAATTCCAGACAACGCAAATCTGCCTTACGACATTCGAAAGGTAGTTGATTGTGTTATCGACGACAATAGTTTCCGCGAAGTTCAAGAGGATTTTGCGAAAAACATTGTGGTAGGCTTTGCTAGACTTGAAGGACGAACAATTGGTATTGTTGCCAATCAACCAGCGGCGATGGCAGGAGTTTTGGATATCGACTCCTCTCGAAAAGGGGCAAGATTTGTTCGTTTCTGCGATTCATTCAACATTCCACTATTGGTGTTTGAAGACGTGCCAGGATTCCTTCCCGGGACGGATCAAGAATGGCGAGGAATCATTACCCATGGAGCAAAATTATTGTACGCATTTTCTGAAGCTACTGTCCCTCGAATCACAGTGATTACGCGAAAAGCCTATGGAGGAGCATTTGACGTAATGAACTCAAAAAACATTGGAGCCGATTTAAATTACGCTTGGCCAACGGCAGAAATTGCGGTAATGGGAGCAAAAGGAGCGGCAGAAATTATTTTCAAAAGGGAGATTGCCAGTGCAGAAAACCCAGAAGAAAAGTGGTTGGAAAAAGAGGCGGAATACGCTGAAAAATTTGCTAATCCGTATCGAGCAGCAGAACGAGGTTTTGTAGACGACGTGATTTTACCAGAGGAAACACGAGATCGATTGATTGCAGCTTTCAAATCGTTAGAGAATAAAAACGAAAGCCTTCCATGGAAGAAACACGGTAACATTCCCCTGTAAATAGTATTTAGAGAGCATGCAGACGGATCTTTTTAATAGTCAAACGGATAAAAAGGACTCCTACAAGCACTCTGACTTTCTTAAAATTCGTCCCGTTTTAATAGAAGAAGTAGCCGAGCTCTTTTATTCTTTTCACGACACAATGTATGGAGAGGTAATTGTGGCAAGTTCAAAAAAACGGATACACTGGTTGGCCTTTGTTAAAAGCTGGAGAGAAGGCGTACTTGGTCTGAATGAAAACTTCCCAGGGATTAAAATCACAGAAGAATGTAAGGTCGAACATTTAAAAGCCGTTAAAGCAATTGGACACAAAAAACCGAAGAAGAAGTTTTCTGTTTACCCAGTTGCAACTGATTTTCAAGTAGATGTTTGGCATGAGGTGCTTAAAATTCCGCTTGGGCACACTCGGACATATGGCGAAATAGCCAAAACCTTAAAACTACCCATTGGCGCTTCTCGATCTGTTGGCACAGCTGTAGGAAAAAACCCAATCGCTTTTCTGATTCCTTGCCATAGAGTTATGCGAAGTACGGGAGGTTTGGGAGGTTATCGTTGGGGACTTAAGCTCAAGAAAAAGATTCTAATTCAAGAAAAGCGCACAATAATTTAACCGATCGGTCAAATAAATTCATATATTTGTTACGTGGGAGGAGTAAATAAGCGCGAACATTTGTTGGTTTCAGGTCAAAATGTGATCTGGGAAAAAGGTTACGACCGATGTAGCGTGAAAGACATCACGGATGAAGCGGGATTGCCAAAAGGTTCGTTTTACCATTACTTCGAGAGCAAAGAAAAATTTGCAATTGAAGCCATGAAACACTTCATTGAAAATCATCCAGAAAAGAAACAAAAAGGCGAAGCCTCAATAGAAGACTTTGAGAAAATTATCGATAATAGAATCGAGGCGATAATCAAGATTGATTTTGCACGAGAGTGTTACATGAGCGTGATGTGTCATAGCTTTTCAGATCAAGAAGATGGTTTTCGGAAAGAAATTTTAAAGTCAATTGACGACTCAAATCAAACCATGCGAAGCTTAATTGAAGAGCTGCATTGGAACAACTTAATTCGAAAAGAACTGGAGGTAGAGGAGTTAATGGAATTCATTGATCTTACCTGGCGAGGAGCGCGTTTGAAAGCAAGGTTACTGAAATCGAGCGAACCTCTTTTGTTATTTAAAAAATACATTATGAACTACATTCTAAGCGAATAAAAAAATTTGGATAAAATATATCCGACTGGTCAAATAATAACTAAAAAGGCTATGAATATCAAACAATTTCTTACAATAAACGCATTCATGTTCATTCCATTTGGGATTGGAATGCTCACTTTACCGAACTTAATTTTCCCTGTGCTGGATGTAAAGTTGAGCGCAGATGGATTGTTAATGGCAAGAACCGTCGGGTCGATGCTTTTCTCCTTTGGGTTAATCTGCCTTTTTGCCAGAAATGCCGAACGGAATTCAGTTGGAATGACGGCTGTGCTGATCGGAAATTTCTCATTTCACACCATCGATTTCTTACTAACAGGAATGGGCGCATTGTCTGAAACGATGAATCCGCTTGGGTTTATGTTTTCGTCTATTCATCTGATGTTTGCCCTTGGATTTCTTTATTTCTTGGTGAAGAAGTCGAGGTAAACTCTATTGATTCCGCAACCACCTCGGCACTAAAATCGAACCAATAATTAAATACGGAAAATAAGATATTAAGCGCCAAATTAAGGCCAAAGCAACCAATAACATGGCGGAAGAAGTGAAGTTTGTGAGCAATTCACCAAAAGCATATTCTGCAACACCACTTGCTCCAGGGGTTGGGCTGACTAGCATGAATAACCAAAGCACCAGCTGCTTACCAAGCAACAAAAAGTGTTCGTAAAGTGAAAGTTGAAGAAAAGCTTGAAGCAAAGCGTTGATGACCAAATATCGAGAAATCCATGAACCGCAAGTAGATAGAAAAGCTTTGATCCAAAACGAAGGCGATTCTTTTCTGAGTTCTTTGGAAGTAGTATAAATTTCATCACCCGTTTGCATGGCAGAATCTCTCCAACGCTTTATCAGTGGAAATCTGAAAACAAATCCAAGAACGGTTTTAGCCAAATTAGGAAACAAGAAAATACTTGCAAAAAGGAAAACACAAATCGAAGTAATTAGAATAAATCCTGTCCAAAAAATGGCTTGAACACTGCTGGAACCGCTCACATTTTCGGGAAAAAGGGCACTTTGATCAATGATTAGAAAAACCAAAGGAATCATCAGAACGTAGAATAGGTTATCCAAAAGTGCGGTGATTACGACAATGGCCGTAGATCGACCCAAAGCTATTTTCTCTCGATTCAGGATGAACATGGCAACGGCTGCTCCGCCAACAACTCCAGGCGAAAGGGCAGAGGCAAATTCCCAAATCATAATGACGAAAAAGGACCTTCTCCAAGACAATTCTTTTTTAGTCAGAATTCTGATGCGAATAATATAAAAGAGATCACGACCCACCATGAAAAGCATGGCCATAGCTAACCATAACCAAGCCTGAACCCCCCAGTCTATTGATTTTAAGGTCGTTTTGACGTTGTCGAGCACATAATTTCCATTCGCACTTTCCGCAAAGTCACTCACTTCATGCAGATCAACAGATCCGTTTCCATTGCCATCCGACCAAAGATATTGACCGGTTCCTTCGGCGACTTTGATGAAAGTGGTTTGATTCACGCTACGAAATATCATCCAAGAAGCTATTCCAAGGCCAATAAGAACCGGAATCCAAATTCGCCAGCCAGAAAATGCCTTTTGTAATGGATTAGATTCCATCTTTTTGGAGAATAATTTCTGTGTCCCAATTACCGCGAACACGATTAGATTTCAGGTATATTTTAACTTTTTCTGGAGGTGTCATTTCCGACCAATCTCCACCGTCCCACATGCCGTTTTCATTTTCATCGAGCGTTAAGCGAAACGAATACTCACCCGGAAGTAGATTCGTAAAGGTGTGCGATTCCGTGCCTTCGACTAAAGGAATTCTTTTCATCAATTTACCTTTACTCACCAAGTCTAGAATTAGGGCCGTTTCGAAACCTTCTAGTTTAACTTTCAATGTACCTACTTCTCTCTCGGATAAGACGTTTACTTTGTATGAGAGAGAATCAGCATTCGATCCGGTCGGTGATTGAATGGACATAGGCTGAAAAACGACTTCAACTGTTTTAATTTCGTCTTTTCGAACGTAGTCTAATTCGATCTTAGCGCCGAGGTAATTGATTCTCCGAATCGGTATGATGGACGAATCTATTGGGTTTCTCAATTCAACCGAAGGAACATCCAAGGATGAAAGCAAATGATTGGAGAAAAATCGAATGGGTTCATTTGCAAAAACACCGTCATCCTTTTCAATAACTAACTTCAATTCAACATCTTTGTCCTTGTTCTGCATCCGAAAACCACTCGTATCAGTCCAAGTGTCCGTTTCAACAATCAACTCATAATTTGCCGAGTCTGTCCATTGAAAAGGCAGTAAAACAGAGTCTTTCTCAAATTCAATAATGTGTTCATCACTCAGAAGGTTACCATTTAGAAAATACTTAGCGTTTTCCAAAGAGCGATTAGCAGCGAGAATAAAGGTGCTCGGTGGCAACAGTTTTAGCGTGGTAATTTTAGGCATCTCCAAGGGAGGTGAAACGAGGATTGGTGTTGAGTCGATAATAGATGAAGTAAGATCGAGTTTCTTCAACTTAAAACCCAAAGATTCAGATTTATCCGACTCCAAGTTTTTATTTTCATCATTAAAAGCGATGACATCATAAAAACCACTTTTCATATAGCGTAATGTCACTCTTCCGTCACGATTCGTTTTGCCAAAATAATCGGGTAAAATGCTATCCGAAAATGAGTTGTACAACCCAACGGTTTGATTGGCGAGCGAATTTTGTGTAAATGCATCTCTCACTTCGAAGGTTGCACTTAAACTATCAATAGCGGGCCCAGTGGAATAAACGAAACTCATTAAAGAATCGTTCTTTTCGTTTAAATCCTGAACAACACCATTTAAATAAAAGGCATACGTCGTATTTGGGTTCATTTCTTCCTCCCAAGAAATAACCAGTGATTTGTTTTTAATTTTCGCCTTGGGTTTTATATCCGGAGGAATAACAATAATGTTTTCGCTTGGGTTATTTAATGTAAAAAACTCATCAAATGGAATCGTAATTTCCTTGCCTGTAAAATTGGTGGTGGCGTTGGGAGGCTGCATTTCTGCTAAATTTGGACGGGGTGCGTTTTCATCCCTTTCGCCACCAGTCAAGGGTTCTACCACAGCACAGGAAAATAGAAAAGCTAGGCTGACTAAAACAATTCCGAAACGAATACACATAGTTCTTCTAAATATTTTTGGTCGATTGTATCGAAATGAGCTAAGCTATCGCTGTCAACATCTAACACGGCAACCACTTTATCATTCTTTAAAACCGGAACAACAATCTCGCTTTTCGACTCTGAGCTACAAGCAATGTGTCCTGGAAAAGCATCCACGTCTTCAACGATTAAAGTACGCTTTTCTTGCCAAGCTGAACCACAAACTCCTTTTCCAATTTGAATGCGTGTGCAAGCAATAGGCCCTTGAAATGGACCGAGAATCAATTCGTTATGTTCAACAAAATAAAAACCCACCCAAAAAAAGCCGAAAGTTTCTTTAAGCGCAGCCGAAATATTAGCTGTATTTGCGATGAGGTGGGATTCAAAAGAAACAAGCGCACGAATCTGAGGAAGAAGAGATTTATATTTCTCTTCCTTCGTGCCATTTTGAATAATTAGTTCTTCTGCCATACTAGAAAACAAAAATCGTGTTTTTTTGGAGACATCTTGCAATTTTCACTATCTTCAAGTAAAGAAGACTAAAATCATGTTAGAAAAAATTCCCGTAGAGAAAATATTGTTTCTGGATATTGAAACAGCACCCGAAGTTTACAAATACGAAGATTTGGACGAAAAAGGCAAGGAGCTTTTTGAGTTAAAAACACGTTTTCAAAAGAAAGAGGACAATACGTATGAAGAATTGTGGGACATGCGTGGCGGAATTTTTGCCGAATTCGGTAAAATAGTTTGTATTTCCGTTGGTTTCGTTCATGGCACCCGAACAGGAAGAGAAATTCGCATGAAAAGCTTCGCACATGACGACGAAGAAACTTTGTTGAAAGGATTTATTAAACTTTTGGAAGAAAACGGAATGCGTTTTCCAATTCTTTGTGGCCACAATGCGAAAGAATTTGATTTTCCCTATATCTGCCGACGCATGCTGATCAATGGAATGAAAATTCCAGACATTTTAGATTTAGCAGGAAAAAAGCCATGGGAAATTCCGCATTTGGACACGATGGAATTATGGAAATTCGGAGATTTTAAAGCGTACTCTTCGTTAGCATTGCTTTGTCATGTTTTTAAAATCCCAACACCAAAGGATGATATTTCCGGAGCGGATGTGGCTCGTGTGTATTACGAAGAGAAAGATTTGCCTCGAATTAAACTTTATTGCGAAAAAGATGTTGTTGCTCTTATACAACTCTTCTTACGATTGAAAGGTGAAAGCCTCATCGATGAAGGAGACATCATATATTCTGAATGATACCCAATACACACACAACACTTTCTTTTTATCAATTCGATGGTTTCTGGAGTCGATACATGGCCATAAGTATTATGGGTTTTTCGAAGGTAATTCGCCCCAAAGGAAAAGGAATGTTAGTTGGAAAGTTGTTGGGAACAGGATCTGGTTTAGGTTTTTCTCGTAAACCGAATTGGGGACAATATGCCCATTTCGCGGTATGGGAATCGGAAGCTGCTGCGAAGGAATATTTTTCGAAAAGCACCCTTATTCGGAGGCTGACTAAGCATTCACAGCGTCAAATACTTATGGAGCTGTCACCTTACCAGTCAAGAGGAATTTGGGACGGAAAGAACCCATATCCAGCGATCCCGAATTCGGCTGAAATGGAAGGAAGCGTGGCTATTTTGACACGTGCAAAACTCAAAGCAAAAAATATAATAGACTTTTGGCGACATGTTCAACCCGTCAACAAAAGCTTGGCCGAATCGAAAGGAAGGTTATTTTCGGCAGGTTTGGGCGAATGGCCTTTTTCACATCCGATTACATTTAGCGTATGGGAAGACATTGATGCCGCGAAGGAGTTTGCTTATTCTCAGCCTTTTCATTCCGCTGCGATCAAAGGAGCGAGAGACGGGAACTGGTTCAAAGAAGATATGTTTGTTCGGTTTGGGGTAAAGCGATTTGATTCATTAGTATCAGAAAAAGGGAAATAAAAAAAGGCGATCCGAAGATCACCTTAATTTCATAGCTCTAGTTTAATGTCCTTATTGAATAAAGACAGTTTCTTCATTATTTTCTTCTTCTACAATCTTGATGATTCCGCTTCCTGTCAAAGGAGCTCCACCACCACCAACTGGTTTAGATGCTGTAATGTTCAAAACAGCAACACCTGCTTGTCCAGCTTGGTACATGTAATTTAAGTTGAAAATAGCCTCACCTGCCGAATTTGAAGTGGCCGTATCAGCAATATTTACTTTTCCTTGTTTACCTGGCTCAGAAGCTTCTCCGTAGAGGATAACTTTCACACCTGAAACAAGTGAATTGTTTGCATCACGAACATAAATCTTCGCGAATGTATCTTCTTTTTTGTTGCATCCTACTAACGTAGTTGTCGCTATTGCGATAAACGCTAGCATGGAGAGAAGTGCAATTTTTTTCATGTGTTCTATTTTTAAATATTCTATGGTTCGAAAGTGACTGTCTTAACAGAGGTGTTGTGCACGCGAACTCTAAATCCAGCTGCTTCTCCGTACTCCTGACCTTTCTTTACAATAACGTCAAATACACCAACAGGGTTGTCTTCTCCTGCAGCTGCGAAATAATCTTCCATTGGGAATTGTGCAAATCCTGATGAATTTGTCAACAAGGTATCTACATAAGCTACAGTAGTTGTAGCATTTTCAACATCGCCAATGATAATCACTTTGGCACCTTCAACCAATTGGTCGTTAGCACTTCGTACATATACCTTCGCGAATGACGGGTCCTTATTTTTACAAGATTGTAAAAAGCCAATTGAAACGGCTAAAAGCCCAATTAAACTGAGTGTATAAAGCGATTTTTTCATATTCTGCTCAAAATTAGTGCCTCCAAAGATAAACTATTTTTTATTAATCCCTTACAGAAGGGTAATTTCCTTAAATTCTTTAACTTCGCAAACAATCGGATAACGTATTATAAGTGTAACAATTTTACGCTTCTAAAAGTTACAGGTGGTAGAATAAAAATTGCTCATAAACAATTGATTAAGCAAAAATGAAGGAGAAGATTGCCCAGATTCGCGAAAAATTGCAGGCTGAATCCATTAAAAACAAAGAAGCGCTTGAGGCTTTTCGTATCCAGTATTTAGGGACGAAAGGAGTCATGAAGCAGCTCTTTGGTGAGCTAAAAGAAGTGGCTAATGAGCATAAAAAGGAGGCGGGTCAACAGTTGAATAAGCTGCGTATGGACTTGGAAGCGATTTATGAAAAGCACAAAGACGCTCTCGAAGAAGCAAACGAATCTGAAAACAAAATTGATTTAACACGTCCTGCCGAAGACGCAAATATAGGTTCTCGACACCCACTATCATTGGTGCGAAGTGAAATCATTGAAATATTCTCTCGTATTGGGTATTCCGTTTCGGAAGGGCCTGAAATAGAAGATGATTGGCACAATTTCTCTGCACTAAATTTTCCGCCAGAACATCCAGCTAGGGACATGCAAGACACCTTCTTCATTGAAAAAGGAGAGAAGGAAATGGCTTTGAGAACGCACACGTCATCAGTTCAGGTTCGCGTAATGGAAAACGAAAAACCACCGATTCGCACGATTTCTCCAGGTAGAGTTTATCGAAACGAAGCAATTTCGGCACGAGCGCATTGTTTCTTCCACCAAATTGAAGGTTTATATATTGACAAGAAAGTTTCCTTTGCCGATTTGAAACAAACACTTTCCTATTTTGCGAAAGAACTATTCGGTGATAAAGCACAAATTCGATTAAGGCCATCTTATTTCCCTTTCACAGAACCATCTGCAGAGGTAGATGTTTCTTGTACGATTTGTAGCGGAAAAGGCTGTAATGTATGTAAATACACAGGGTGGCTAGAAATTTTAGGATGTGGAATGGTTGATCCAGCTGTTTTAGAAGCTAGCGGAATTGACCCGAATGAATACAGTGGATTTGCTTTCGGAATGGGTGTTGAACGTATAGCCCAATTAAAATATAAAGTGAACGATCTTCGTTTATATAGTGAGAACGACATCCGTTTTCTAAAACAATTTACAGCAGGATAGTATGGGTTGGTTTTCATCAAAAGAAGAAAAGAATACACCCCAAATTCCTTGGCAAAAGCTGACTGAGCCAACACAATTGACGGAAATTTTGGGAAATAAATCAGGGGAAAAGCATATTCTTTTTAAACACAGCACACGTTGTAGTATTTCTGCCATGGCATTGAGTCGTTTTCAAAAAGAATGGGATGAGGAATTTGGTGATGTTCATGTTTGGTATTTAGACCTGATCAGTTACCGCGACATCTCGAATCAAATTGAAGAAAAAACGGGTGTGCAACATCAGTCGCCACAGGCCATTGCGATACAAAATGGTGAGGTAAAGTATTCGGCTTCTCATAAC
>CBFIBY010000001.1:36191-65196 GCA_965660955.1 Crocinitomicaceae bacterium
TAGTATTAAACAAGCCATAAAAAGTTTCTAAGGATGAAGAAGTACATAATTATTGGCTTGATTGTATTAGTTGGAATTGCTTTCATCTGGAAGACATGGCCGGACAATCCAATTGAAGACCCAGCTGTATTCACGTTCAAAGAAAACCTTGCAACAGAGTGGAACAATGAAATTGACATCGTCTTTGAAGTAAAAGCAAATGACCTTGAGAAAATAGAGTTGGTCTACAACGACAGCATTTTCAAAACGTATAGCAATCCTAAAAAAGGGAAAATTACCTATAAATTCAACGCCAGTTACTATGGTTTAGGAACCAAAAACTTAAGCTTAGTCAGCACGCGAAGTGATGGAACGCGAGCTTCAGATGATCGTTTGGTACGGATTGTTTCGGACATTAAACCTGAAGTTTGGACTTTGTCAATTCAGAATACTTTTCCTCATAACACGGCACATTTTACGCAAGGACTTGAGTTTGATGGCAATACATTGTATCAAGGAACGGGAGACCCGCGTCACGACGGTTCAACTTTGGTCGGCCCGATTAATTTAGCAACAGGAGAATACATCAAGAAAATAGGTTTAGACGCCACTCATTTTGGTGAAGGAATTACCATACTTGGCGACAAAATATATCAATTGACCTATACCACAGGAAAGTGTTTTATCTATGACAAAAACACCCTTGAATTGATTGATGAAAAGACCTATCATGGCGAAGGCTGGGGTTTGTGCAACGATGGAGAGTTTTTATACATGTCGGATGGATCAGAAAGAATAACAAGACGTGACCCCAATACTTTCCAGATTCTTGAAACGATCGAAGTCGCTGATAACAATAGAACGATACAAGCCTTAAATGAATTGGAATTTGCCGATGGTTTGATTTATGCCAACGTTTGGCAAACGAATGCCATTCTTGTCATTCAGCCCGAAAACGGAAAAATAGTTGCCGTGATCAACGCTACAGAACTTGAAAGCCTAGGTCAAAATGGTGGTGATGTTTTGAACGGGATTGCTTACAATGAAACCAATCAACGGTTTTATGTTACAGGAAAATATTGGAGTAAAATATTTGAGATTACGATTTCTAAACCAGCGCTTTAACGACTTTTAAAACACTTCGTCAAGCGCATCGCAAAATGCCGAAATGGCTGTATCTAGAATTTCTTTTGTGTGGGCTTGAGATATAAAACCAACCTCATATCCACTTGGCCCGATGTAAATTCCGCGTTCCAATAAAGCGTTAAAAAGCTTTCTAAATTCTTTCATATCCGCATTGATTCTAGCGCTCTCTCGTATTGTAGTTTTACCATCAAAGGACAACCAGAAAATAGAACCAATCGTTACGATCTGGAAATCATATGTTTTCGTTTGCGCATGCCTGTTGATGGCATTCACAAAATATTCAGTCCTTTCAAGTTGACCTTCGTAAAATCCAGGCTTTGCACATTCTTTTAATTGAGCAATTCCTGCCGCCATTGCTACGGGGTTTCCACTCAAGGTTCCTGCTTGATAAACAGGTCCGTCAGGCGAAACAAAAGACATGAGTTCGTTGCTTGCTCCATAGGCTCCGACGGGTAATCCTCCACCGATAATTTTTCCGTAAGTGATAATATCTGGTTTAATGTCGTATAGTCCGGCAGCTCCTGTAAACCCTACTCGAAAACCTGAAATAACTTCATCAAAAAGTAGTAGAATGTTATTTTCTGTACAAAGCTTTCGTAATTCCAACAAGAAGGTTTTTTCTTGTAACAAGAGACCATTATTGGCAGGGATGGGCTCAATCACTGCACAAGCGAGGTCGTCTTTGTTTTCAGCAATACAAGCGCGTAAAGCGTCTATATCATTTAAAGGAAGAACCAAGGTTTCGTTTGCAAAACTTTCTGGAACACCTGCGGAAGAAGAAGTACCTAAAGTAGCTAAACCTGAACCAGCTTCGACCATCAATGAATCAACATGACCATGATAGCAACCAACAAACTTTAGCAATTTATCCTTATTCGTTACTCCACGAGCGAGACGAATCGCGCTCATAACAGCTTCGGTTCCTGAAGAAACGAAACGCATTTTTTCAAGAAAAGGGTTGTTCGAAATAACTAATTCCGCCAACTCACTTTCCAAACGAGTAGGTGCACCAAAGCTAGAACCATTGTTCATAGCTTCCATTACCGCTTGATAAACGCTTTCATTTCGGTGTCCTAAAATGAGTGGACCCCAAGAACAACAAAAGTCAATAAACTCATTTCCATCTTCATCCCAGACTTTCGCGCCTTTACCTTTTTTAAAAAATAGAGGGGCACCGTCAACAGACTTAAACGCTCTGACCGGAGAATTTACCCCGCCAGGAAATAAAGTTTTTGCTTTTTCGAAGAGTTCTTCAGAATTTGTTCGGTTGATAGACATATATAAACTTTTGGACCGTAAAGATAAGGGTTTTGTATCTTTGAATCGACATATAAAAGGCCGGATTTTCGTTAAACTAGGCTAAAAAACAAGTAATGCTAAACTGGACTTATCGGTTCAATTTTTGAAAGAGGAAGTATGAAAAAACCGCACTTAATTATTCTGTCTGACATACATGGAAAATCAGATAATGATTGGATTGGCTTTTACATAGATAAACTGTCTCTTCATTTTCAATTAGAATATTTGGACAGTGTATCTTTAGCTGAACTATCAGCAAAGAACAATTCAAAAGTAGAAACCCATGCGCAACTTATCAGCGGAGGAATTGATCAAGCAGTTTCAAATCTGATGAAATTAAGACATAAGAACACCTTCATATTAGCTTTCAGCATTGGAGGCACAATAGCTTGGAAAGCAGCGCTCAAAGGGTTTTCAGTTCATAAGCTTGTTGCCGTTTCTTCCACCCGGCTTAGAAAAGAATATCAAAAACCAAAATGTGAAATTGAATTGTATTTTGGAGAAAGCGATATGAACAGGCCAAAGGATGAATGGTTTGAGGAAATTGAATTGCAACCAACTATATTTCGAAGTAAAAATCACGAAATGTATCATGAACAAGACATAGCCGAAACGATAATTTCGAATTTCTTAGAATCGATTCAAGTTTAAAATAAGCGCAAAAAAAATGAGCACCATTTCTGATGCTCATTTTCTGTATTAGTAGGCAACTATTTTTTAACAATCGCAATTGTTTCAACAGAATTTACCGTTGAGATTGTAACAAAGTATTTTCCAGCATCTAAAGTTGAAATATCAACTGAATTATTATTGGCCGTTTGATTAAGCACAACTTTTCCTGTGATGTCCGTCACAACAATATTCGCTTGAGCAATATTTTCTCCTTGAATCATTAAGATGTCTGATGCAGGGTTCGGATAAACAACGAATGAATTGGCTTGATTTTCATTAATATTCAAACCGGATGTTGTTGGTAATTCGATCAAAGCGCCACCTGTTGGCAATGCTACCCACAATCCGAATCCTGGTCCGTTTGAGTTCATTGAAGGATCTAAGAATCCAGAAGCAACCACTACCAATGCAGCATCGGTTAATCCTAGAGTAGCTAAGGGTGCTTGGTAAGCAGCAACGGTTGTCGTATTGTTTTGATCTTGAACGTTTAGCGTATAATCTGCTGTTGGCAACTCTAAGTAGCCAGCAAACTGACCGTAAGAGGCGTTATCTACAATAGTTCCTGCAGTTGTTTCAACTACATCTACTGTTGGCGCATCTGTAGAACCATGGACAACCAACACGTCCGTGTTTCCCGTCATTGCAGCCATTTCTCTTCCCATGTTGAATATATCCAATCCGAAAGGTTGTGCAGGGGAATAACCAGTTGTGCTTACGATTCCATTTGCCACAACTACATATGTTTCACCAGCCGTTAGCGTTACTGGAAAAGTAGCGATACTTTGCGATGCCATTGTACTTGACGCTGGAGCAACTCCAATGGTAACTTGTGTTCCCGCTGGAGCATCAATAAACGGTGAGGCATTTCTGAAGTCAAAATCGTCAAGCAATAATGTATTGTCTAACCAGATATCAACTGAAGATGCTGCTGCGTCTGCTGAGTTGTGTATGATTTGAACACGAGCCGTTGTAGCAGCAGGTGCCGCTGGCAATTCAATTAGATTTCCTCCCATAGGAAGTGCAACCCATAATCCGAATGCCGGTCCGTTAGAATTCATAGATGGATCAAGAAATCCTGATGCTACGACTACAAGAGCGCTGTCTGCTAATCCCAAAGTTGCTAGTGGAGCTTGGTAAGAAGCAACGGTAGTCATTCCTGTCATGTCTTGAACATCTAAGATGTAATCAGATGTTCCTAATTCAAGGTAGCCCGCGAAATCACCATAAGATGCATCGTCTACGATTGTTCCTGCAGGAACAGATGATTCAAATACATCAACCGTTGGAGCATCCGTTGAACCATGGCATACGAGTACGTCGGTGTTTCCAGCCATTGTAGCCGCTTCACGTCCCATGTTGTAAATATCCAATCCGAAAGTTTGAGTTGGTGTGTATCCCGAAGGACTCACAATACCATTCGCTACGACCACGTATGTTTCACCAGCCGTTAATGTTATTGGAAATGTAGCAATACTTTGCGAAGACATTGTACTTGTTGAAGGGGCAACACCAATTGTTACCTGTGTCCCTGCTGGAGCATCTATAAAAGGTGACGCTGTGCGAAAGGCGAAATCATCAATCAATAATGTGTTGTCTAACCAAATATCTACAGTTGCTGCTGCAGCATCTGCCGAATTGTGGATTACTTGCACACGCGCTGTTTGAGCGAATGAAGTTGCACTGAATAAAAGTGCGATTGTTGCAATAAAAAGTTTAACTTGTTTCATAATAAATTGATTTTGTTTAATGTTTTGCGCTATTTGTTAAACAGAAAGACAATTTGAAGCATGAAATAGTTGATAAACAGTGCGTTAAAAAAAGTTAATCAATTCCACGAATAAATGAAACTATTTGATTTTGAGGAAGATAAGAATAAGAACTATTTACCGAGAGATGGTGAAGTAAATTACTATGGAAAAGTATTTCAACACAAAGAAGCAGAATTTTACTTCGAGCGATTATTAGAAACGATTGCGTGGAAAAAGGATGTGGCTGTAATCTTTGGCAAACGAATAGAAACCAAACGAAAAGTAGCATGGTATGCAGATCAACCTTTTGATTACACGTACTCCAATAATACAAAAAGAGCATTATTGTGGACGGAAGAACTGCGTAACCTCAAGTCAAGTATCGAAAATGAAACAGGAGAAACCTTCAATTCTTGCTTGTTGAATCTATATCACGACGGCTCTGAAGGAATGGCTTGGCACAGTGATGGAGAGAAAGATTTAAAGAAAAATGGAGCGATTGCCTCTCTTAGTTTTGGAGCGGAACGAAAATTTGCTTTCAAGCATAAAGCAACGAAAGAAACTGTTTCATTGGAACTAGAACACGGAAGCCTATTGGTCATGAAAGGTGAATGTCAAAGTCATTGGTTGCATAGACTGCCGCCAACAAAAAAGGTTTTTAGACCAAGAATCAACTTAACTTTTCGCACTATCGAGCATTAAAAAAGGAGTCCTAGTTTTCACCAAGACTCCTTATTATTACATTCTTCTACTTAATGATTATCGGTTTTCTGAAAAGTTTATTTTCATTGTCCACCTCTAATACGTAGTATCCTGAAGGTATTCCAGAAGCATCAATCGACAACTCATTACTATTCGAGATCAAATTATTCTCTTTCGAATAAACAAGTTTTCCGTCCATTGAAAGAATGCGAATATTAGTCGCGCCAGAAATAGAATTTGTGAAAGTTACCACAAACGTTCCATCCGAAGGATTCGGGAACACGATCAATTCTGACGAATTGAATTCATCCAATCCATTTACAGATATGGCGACACAAGCCGATGTATCCGTGCAGCCATTTTCAGTAACAATTACCGCATAATTTCCGGTAACGGTTGCTATGAAACCTTGATTCGTTTCTCCAGGTATTGCAGCAAAATTAGCGTCACAATCGACCCATTGATATGTTGCTCCAACTGCATTCGCCGTTGCTGTAGGACCCGAAACGGTCGTTATAATATCAATCGCATTAACGGTAAGGTCTATGGTCATAACACTATCACAACCACTCGCGTTTGGAATTGTATCCGTATACATTCCAGATGTTGTCCAAAGATTTCCGCTAGGGGATGTATAATCTCCACATGAGCTCACGGACATTTGCGAAGAACTTGGCGCTCCAACGGTTAAGTTAACTGTAATTACACTATCACAATTCGTTGTTGGCACCGTGTCCATATAAGTTCCAGAAGTTGTCCAGATATAATTTCCGCTCGGTGAAGTGTAAGGAGCGCAACTGTTGGCAGATATCGTTGAAGTCGAAACGGAGCTTATCGTTAAGGTCACTGTAATAATACTATCACAACCAGCCACATTTGGAATCGTATCCATGTATGTTCCAGAGGTCGTCCAGGTATAATTCCCACTAGGAGAGGTAATAGCTACACATGAACCAATTGTAGTTTGACTTGAAGTAGAAATACAAACGGGATCTCCGAAATTAGCCCGTAACAAGTAAGATACATTGAAGTTGAATCCTTCGTTGTTTGTCCAAGGCGTGGTTCCAAACCGAACCCATGTTGTTCCCAAAGTAAATATGTTTGGTGTGGTTCCTATTGTAATATTTGAATCAAGTTCTTGCATGACAACAGTGTATGTTCCAGCCGCAAGTTGGAGTGAACTACCAGAAATGGGAGAAGTCCATAAGGTATCTGTGGTTGCGTCAATTATAACCGTATCTGTTTGTGCCAAAACTGTTGTTGGAGTGCCAGTTGCATTGGTTGCATATATTTTCGCAAAGATGGGTTGACCATTCATGCTTCCACCGTTATTTGTTAAATGGAAGGAAACGGATGTAAGAGTATCTGCGTTTGTCAAAGTAAAATTTTGACCGAGTTCTCCTGCAGTTCCTGCACCTATTCCAAGAGATCCAGTTGCATTGTCATCATCCCTAGCATATATAGTGTCGCTTATTGTCATTGAAAAAGAAGTAGTGTCGTTCGTTGGTATTCCGTCAGTCTCGGCGATTAGGTTAATTAACTCTATAGTATAATCATCGGCAGAGGTTGGTGAAAAACCAGTAACGGTAAAAGGTGCGGTAGCTCCTGAAGCTAAAGTAGCCATAGCCGTACTCGTTGATGTGTAGACATTTGTGTTTACGCCATTATAGACATTTACTTTCATTGCAACAGCGGTAACAGCGCTTGAACCATTATTCGTGATATCGGCGGTGAAAGACATTGGGCCCGTAGCTTGAGGAAGGGGAACTACAGTATATTCAGTCGAAGTAGTGTTCGTAATTTCTGCATCGTATTGTTGGTTTGTCGTTATGGAAATATCATCTACCATGAGAATAAACTCATCTGTTGAAATATTTCGCCATGCTATGTAAACATTTTGACCATTGTAGGTCGTAGGAATAGCGACATTTCGCTGCGTCCATACTGCACCATTTTCATTCGTTATGGTTGTTAAAGCAGGATTAGCGTTGAAACCAGCTACGGTAGGTGTAGTCGTTGAAATTCGAACTTCATATGATTCCAAGTAGTTAATGTCCTGTGATTCGGCTTCCCAATTCAAAACATTATTTGCTGTTAAAGTGATTTGTGGAGTAACCAACCAATCATTTGACTGTCCAGCCGGCGTATACCATGAATTACTCATCGCGACGGTATCAGCAGCATTATCGAAGTCACCTGCAATTATCCATGCCGAGGTGAATTGTGCAACTGATGTATTCGGAGTTAATCCATCTACATCAATTACCGTCCATCCCGCGGGTAAGCTACCACCTAAATTTGAAAAATCCTCATTGAATATAGTTTGTCCAAAAATGGATATTGGACCTAACACAAGAAGTGCAAGGGGTAATAATTTTTTCATAGTATTTTGATTTTCTGTTAAATTACGAAAATTTGAAAGAACATGATTCATGTTTATTTAGTTGATAATCTGTTCAATATTAATTCGTGTAGTTTATTGGACTCCATGAATTCTTAGAGGTACAAGTGTATTTCTACCATTACATTTACTTCATAATGTCACACTTAAATATTAGAATTATGAAAAATTTACTAGTCGTAATAGCTTTAATTTTCGCATCGTCGAGTCTTTTTGCTCAAACCGTTACAATTCAAATTACAGGATTATCAAATTCCGCAATCACTGTAAAAAGTGCAAACCTGGAGGAGGTTTCCTTGAAAGATGCTCGAGGTCAAGCTTCAAACACATATGCGTATGTGATTTCAAGAAATCAAAATGAATTATCAGCGGCAATATTGTCAGCGGCAACTAAAAAGGCTGCATATTCCAAAGCAGTTTTAACAATTACCTTAAAGAATGGGAAGAAGATCATTCATGACCTTAATCAAGTTTCTTTGCGTTCTTACACTTCGACTAATGTATCTGGAAAAACACCAATGGAAGAATTTTATTTAATTTTTGCAACAGATGTAATCCGAGGAACTAAGCAATAAAATTTCCCATTCTTTTACTGCAAAAAACTAATGATAGGAGCTTCTATTCAAGGAGCTCCGGTTTTCTGTTTAAAGACTTTTCAAAATTCGTATTTTTGCTACAAACGTAAAACCGATAATGCAAAACTTCGAAAACACGATCGAATACGCCAAAAAAATGGATCTAAATGACCCATTACGTTCGTTCAGAGATAAATTCCATTTTCCAACTTTCACTAAAAACCGAGTTGTATATTTTACGGGGAATTCACTTGGACTGCAGCCCAAAACAACAGCCAGCTACATTCAAGAAGAATTAGACGCATGGCATAAGTATGGTGTGGAAGGTCACTTTATGGCAAATAAACCTTGGGTTGCATACCATGAATTTTTGACAGAAAAAGCAGCGAACGTAGTCGGAGCGAAAAAGGAAGAAGTTGTTGTAACACATTCTCTTACAACAAATTTACATTTGTTGATGGTATCGTTTTATCGACCAGAAGGAACGCGAACTAAAATATTATGTGAAGGAAAAGCCTTCCCTAGCGATCAATACGCACTTCAATCTCAAGTCAAATTTCATAAGTTAAACGTAGATGAAAATCTAATTGAGCTATTCCCAAGAGATGGTGAACATACTTTACGCGAAGAAGATGTTATTGCTAAAATTAATGAGCTTGGTGATACACTTGCGTTGGTGATGATTGGAGGAGTAAATTATTACACGGGTCAAAAATTTGACATGAAATCTATTACTGCTGCTGGACATGCTGTTGGATCTGTAGTTGGTTGGGATTTAGCCCATGCTGCGGGAAATGTAGAATTGAAACTCAATGAATGGGGAGTGGACTTTGCTGCCTGGTGTACCTATAAATACATGAATTCATCTCCAGGAGGAGTATCAGGAATGTTTGTCCACGAAAAACACGCTTACAATCCAAATTTACCGCGGTTCGCTGGTTGGTGGGGACACAACAAGGAAAGACGCTTTCTTATGGAACCCGAATTCGATCCTATGCGCGGTGCGGAAGGCTGGCAATTGAGCAACGCTCCTGTATTGGGAATGGCGGCACATTTGGCGAGTCTGGATATTTTTGAAGAGGCGGGAATGAATAGAATCTTCACGAAAAGAGATTTACTAACGGCATATATTGAGTTTATCGTTGATGAAATAACAAAAAAACATGGCAAGAAATGTTCCTTTGAAATTATTACACCTCGTGATCAAACAAAGAGAGGCGCTCAACTGTCTATTCTAGCGCATGGAATGGGGAAATCTTTGTTCGATAAGATAACAGAAGAAGGTGTTATTGCAGATTGGCGCGAACCGAATGTGATTCGAATAGGGCCGGCACCTTTGTATAATTCTTTTGAAGACGCATTCCGTTTTGGACAAATATTAGAAAAAGCAATACAATAACGAAATGGATATTCAAACACTCATCAAAGTAAAATACGTTGGCGAACTAGACAACACTTTCGCCTATACCACTATTGGTTTTCAGGCAATTGCCGTTTTAGTTGGTGGAATCGTACTTTGGAGAGTAAGTAATGCTTTGCATCGACGAAAATTAAATCAACGGGCCAACCAACCTCATTTTTCGACGAGATTTTCGGAGCATTGGAAAAATAGATAATTAAAGACATAAGACAGAGTGATTCTGGACTACAAGACAAAGTAAACCAAGTCTTACGGCCTTTTATCTTCATGTCTTGAATCAAAGAATGAAATGAAAAAAATAGCAATTGTAGGAGCTGGTTTAGTTGGAAGTTTACAAGCCATTCTCATGGCAAAAAAAGGATATCAAGTGCAAGTACTGGAAAGAAGACCGGATTTGCGAAAAGCTGCTTTTATTGGCGGTCGCTCGATCAACTTGGCCCTATCTAATAGAGGATGGAAGGCGTTAGATTTAGCTGGAGTCTCCGATAAAATTCGAGAATTTGCACTACCCATGTACAAACGATGCATGCACGACATCGATGGAAATTTAACGTATCAACCCTACGGAAAAGAAAACGAAGCGATATATTCTGTTCCGAGAGGTTTATTGAATCAAACCTTAATGAACGAGGCCGAGCATTATCCAAATGTCGAATATTTGTTCGATTTGAAGTGTAAGGATGTTGACTTGCGCGACAATACCTTGGTTATGCAAAATAACAGCAAGGACATCGAGACCTTTAAGTTCGATAAACTATTCGCTTGCGATGGCGCGTTTTCAGCTGTACGAGGAAGACTACAAAGAACGACAGGCTTCAATTATCAACAGAGTTACTTAGGTCACGGATACAAAGAATTGGAGATTCCACCCAATGCAGACGGTTCTTTCAAATTGGAAAATGATTGCCTGCACATCTGGCCAAGAGGAGAATACATGATGATTGCTTTGCCTAATGCAGACGGAAGTTTTACGTGTACTTTGTTTATGGCAAATGAGGGAGCGGTGTCTTTCGAAAGTTTAGATTCAGACGAAAAAGTAATGGCCTTTTTTGAGAAGAGCTTTGCAGATTCCATTCCACATATTCCCGAATTGTTGGAAGACTGGAACAAAAACCCAGTTGGAAGTTTGATGACTGTGAAATGTAATCCATGGCAGTACAACGATGATGTTTTGTTGCTAGGAGACGCGGCTCACGCCGTTGTTCCGTTCTATGGTCAAGGCATGAACTCTGGTTTCCAAGATTGCACCGTATTTCAAGAAATGCATGACGCACGAAATGGAGATTGGGATGGATTGATGAAAGATTTTTCGGATGTACACTATAAAAACGGTCAAGCCATTGCTGATTTAGCTTTGTACAATTACATTGAAATGCGCGACTTAACAGCAGACCCGGATTTCTTGTTAAGAAAGAAGATTGAAGCGAAATACACGAAAATGTACCCAGAGAAGTGGCTGCCGTTATACTCACAAGTGACGTTCTCGCAAACTCCTTATGCTGAAGCGGTTGAAAATGGGAATCGACAGAGAGCGATAATGGACCAAGTCATGGAAATTGAAAATATTCATAACATTTGGGACGATTCACTCGTTATAGATAAGATAAACGAACTGTTAGACAAATAAACCAACAATGCGCAACCTCCTGATTTTATTAACCTTACTTTCCATTTCATTTGGAACATTTGCCCAGAATCGTGATTTTACTATGCGGAAAAAGCGAAGCAGGATGCAAAGTGGTCCGCGCGATTTTAGTGATTATCGCCCTCACGGTCTTCAATTGTCTTTTGGACCGAGCTATACGTTCACGAAATTAAAGAACGAAACCGTTTCACCTGACACAATGATGCAGGGTCAACGTTTTCGATATGAGCAGGACCCAGCAGGACGATTAGGTTTTTATGCAGAAGTTGGGATGGCCCATTTTCCCATGAAAAAACCGAAAGTACTTCTATTTGGCAACAGACTTTTGTCCTATGTTGACTGGGGACTTGGTGTGAAGATTCACGGAGGAAAAGAAACGACGACAGTACAATACACGGATGCAACAGGAAATGTTGTTATCAACGAAGAAACGGGGGAAGGAAGTTTTTACAATACATATGGAACTGCTCGGTTTGCAGCTCATTTCATCTATTATTTCCCGAATAACATCCATTTCATCGACAATGGTTTGGGTGTGAATGCGGATTACAGAATTATTGATGGAAATCGAAATTATGATGGAATACACTTTCCAGAAACACAACGTTTTCAAAACTCATTTGGTGTCCAATTGCACTATGATTTAGCTTTCGGTTGGAAAATGAGAAGAGGATATTATCTTACGGTTGGACCACAATTACCTATCGTAAGTTTGTATGGATCCGAGAACGGAAAAACAGCGATAAATTGGTTTTCATCGAAATATTATCCAGTCATTTTTAAAGTGAAGTTCATCTGGTTATTCAAGAAAAAATCGAATGGTTGTAACACCGGTTCAGAAGAAGACAAACAAAGAGCTAAAGAGTATCAACAAGGAAGATAATCCATGAAAAAAATATATCACCTCAGTTCGTGTAATACGAATCAACGTATCTTAAAAGAACTCAATCCAGGAGAGGATGTTGAACTACAAGATATTAAAGAAGAAAATATTGATGGTGAAACATTGGGTTGGCTCAAGGAAAAAGTAGGTTCGTATGAAGCTTTGTTTTCGAAAAGAGCCATGAAATATAGAGGATTGGGGTTAGACAAAATGGATTTAACTGAATTAGATTACCGTAAGTACATTCTTGAGGAATACACATTTTTAAAGCGGCCTTTTATTATAAACGATGAAGAAGTTTTTATCGGAAACGCGAAGAAAACAGTGGAAGCTGCATTGAAGAGTTTTTCATAGCGAATAACCCATGAAAATAGAACACCTTGGCGCTCATCTCGCTTTACTTTTGGTGAATATGTTTTATGGCGCCAACCACGTTATTGCGAAGGGAATCATGCCCAATATTCTTACTCCAAATGTCTTTATTTTTCTGAGGGTGGCTGGCGCTACAGTTTTGTTCTGGTTGATTCGTTTGTTTTCCAAAACACGAGAAAAAGTTGATCGAAAAGATCTAGCACGCCTTGCAATTTGTTCCGTTTTTGGAGTGGCCATGAATCAACTGTTTTTCTTTCATGGACTAAACCTTTCTTCTTCCATCAATGCAGGAATCATTATGACCTTGAATCCAATTATGGTGGTAATTCTATCCTATTTCATTCTTAAAGAAGCTATAACCACTTTTCGCGCTGCCGGGGTTCTTTTGGGAGCAACAGGAGCTGTTTTATTAACGCTTTCCTCCAGTTCTCAAAATCCGGATTTAGCCATCGGCGATTTATTTTTACTTATCAATGCTGCGAGTTACGCCGTTTATCTTGTTTTGGTGAAACCTCTAATGTCGAAATATAAACCAATAACCGTTATTACCTATGTGTTTTTGTTTGGGTTGATATTCGTCCTACTCTTTCCTTTGACCGTTTCGGATTTATTGAAAACCGACTTTTCTTTATTGACAGGGGTTGTTTTCGGAAAAGTCTTGTATGTGATCGTTGGGGTAACCTTTTTAACCTATTTACTAACTGTATATGGTCTAAGCAAATTGAGCCCGTCAGTTTCTAGTGCTTACATTTATACGCAACCAATTTTGGTCATCTTTTTCGCGCTCTTTTTCGCTTACATTGGTTTCACCGCTGATTATACCAACACGATTACTACAGAGAAAATACTGTATATGATATTAATTTTTATTGGAGTCTACGTGACAAGTTTGAAAAGGCGCAGCAATTCTCTTTCCTCAAAGGGGGAATAGATGTCATCAGTTCCTACTAGGGCTCTTTCCGTGTAAAAAGGTTAAATTTGCCAAAAAACAAAATCTATGTTGCAATCCATGACAGGCTTCGGTAAAGCCACAGGAAGTTTTGAAGGAAAGAAAGTTTCTGTGGAAATTCGAGCTTTGAATAGCAAAACAATGGACTTAAGTGTTCGTTGTCCAAGCGCGTATCGCCCTCTGGAAGCAGGAATTCGTAAAGTAATTCAAAATGAATTGCATCGCGGAAAAGTGGATGTTAATGTAAACATCGAAGACTCGGGCGACATGAAAAGTGTGTCCGTTAATCGAGCGTTGGCAAAAGCGTATTACGAAGATTTGAAAGCGGTAAATGCTGAACTCGGTGAAAAGAGTTTGGATTATTTAGCCATGATTATGCGTATGCCGGATGTGATGAGCAACGAGCGTGAAGAATTGACAGATGAAGAAAAAAACTTTATGCTCAGTTTATCCAAAGAAGCGAGTAACAAACTCAATGAATTCCGAGGACAAGAAGGAGAAGCTTTGGTGATAGAATTTACGGAAAGAATAGAGGATATTCGTCGATTGTTAAAGGAAATAGAACCTTTTGAACCCTTGCGTGTTGCTACTGTCAGAGAGCGCTTGGCGAAACAATTGGAAGAAATTGAAAATGGAAATTACGACGAAAACCGTTTGGAACAAGAGTTGATTTTTTATGTAGAGAAATTCGATATCGCTGAAGAGAAAATGCGTTTGACCAATCACTTGGATTATTTCTTGGAGACAATGAAAGGACATGCAATTGGGAGAAAATTAGGTTTCATAACACAAGAAATTGGACGTGAAATCAACACCTTGGGAAGTAAAAGCAATCAAGCGGATATGCAGAAAAAGGTAGTAGAGATGAAGGATAATTTAGAAAAAATAAAAGAGCAAGTGCTCAATACTTTATAGGATGAAACAGAGCGGTAAATGTGTCATTTTTTCAGCACCTTCAGGAGCAGGCAAAACAACCATTGTCCACGCTTTATTGAATTCCATGCAAGAGCTGTCTTTCTCTGTTTCGGCGTGTAGTAGAGATCCACGGCCAAATGAAGTCGATGGCAAGGATTATTATTTCTTAGGCGTAGAAGGCTTTCAACAAGCAATTTTGAAAGAAGAGTTTGTGGAATGGGAGGAGGTGTACACCAATCATTATTATGGAACGTTAAAAAGTGAAATTGAAAGAATTTGGGCAGAAGGAAGGACGGTCATATTTGATGTTGATGTCATCGGTGGGTTGAACCTCAAGAAGATTTTTGGCGATAAAGCTTTAGCCGTTTTTGTTCAGCCTCCGAGTGTAGACGAACTAGAAAAACGACTTCGACACCGCAGCACAGAAACGGAAGAAAAGATTCTTCAACGGATGAGTAAAGCACGAACTGAATTAGAGAAAGCAAAAGAATTCGACGTTGTTTTAGTGAATGACAGTTTGGAGCAAGCGATAAATGAGGCGAATAAAATCGTAAAAGAGTTTATTAAGTCATGAACGTAGGACTGTATTTCGGCTCTTTCAACCCTATACACGTAGGACATTTAATTCTCGCCCAATACATGGTTCAGCGAGACGAATTAGATGCCGTTTGGTTTGTTGTTTCTCCGCAAAACCCGTTCAAAAATAAATCTACTTTATTAAAAGATTATCACCGACTTGCCTTGGTTCGATTGGCCATTGAAGATGAACCTAGATTTAAGGCTGAGGACATTGAATTTAGTTTACCACATCCCTCCTACACAATTGACACGCTTACTTATCTCAAAGAGAAACATCCAGAAATCAATTTCAGTTTGTTGATGGGCGAAGACAATTTGCGCGGATTCAGCAAGTGGAAAAACTACGAACAAATTTTACAAAATCATCAATTATTCGTTTATCCGCGGGTGGACGGTGATGTGGTTGAACATACGTTGAAAGATCATCCAAAAGTGACCTTTTGCGAAGATGTTCCTATGATGAAAATTTCGGCGAGTTATATTCGCCATCAAATCCGAGATGGAAAATCGGTGAACTTTCTCATGACCGACAAAGTAGCCAAATACGTGGATGAGATGAATTTCTATCGTTAAGGTTGATTTGATTCTATTTCTACGATTTCAAACAAACACACTTCCTTCTCCTTAATTTTTTCAAAATCAATTGGTTTAAAGCCGTTTCCAATTCGCAAAGTTCCGAGCGGAACCCCCGATTCTTGCGGTCCAAAGTCGCTATCCCAAAAAAGGAAGTCGTATACCATTGGATGAGGTTTCATAACGGAATAACCCAAAAGCTGAACACGTGAATAGTAGCGCATGTAGTTTTCACCCAGTAAATAACAAAAATATGGACTAGAGGTAAGAATTTTTTTCTCCTTGAGCAGAGCTTCGTTTTTTTCAAAGACTTTTTGAGTTGCCATTTCCATGGGTTTGATTTCTTTGTTCAAATAAGGCGTGAATAGCAGATAAACAAATAGGATACCGACGAAACCAACAGACAAAGGATTCGAAAGTTTAGGCCATTTCCAAGATGTTTTTTGAAAGAAATAAAACTGACAAATTAGAAAAGAGGGCAGGGCCTGTGTCGCGATTCGTGTCAATCCAATTGAACCATTTTGACCACTGCCCCAGAAATAGCTATGCACGAAAATGATTCCAATAAAAGTTCCATATCCTAAGAATGTCATACCGCTAGTTTGAATAGAAAACTCTTTGCGAATGAAATGAAGAATCGCTGCCGGTAACGCCAAAATGAACAAGAACAATCCATGATTACCTAGATAGTTTTTGTAACTCATTAGATAATGATCATAGGTTCCAACACCATAAATATCGTTGTCCATGCTGTATGGCGAACGATTGAAATACCAAAAGAAATCTTCGAAGGCAGAAAGTCCGATCAGGGCGTAAATCAGGAAAGGAATGAATAGAAAAATCAGCGCTTTCCATTGTCGAACATAGGTAAGCAACATGAAACCTAAAATCAACGGCAATTGACCTTCGCTACGTGAAAACAGTAATAATCCAATGAAAAATGCGAAAACAGCATATTTTTCCTTTATCCAAAACCACGTAGCAATGACGAGAAGTAAGGAAAAAAGAGGTTCCGTATTTCCACCCAGTAGTGTGTTGGAATAGTCTTGTGTGAGCAATAAAAATAGCGGAAAAGCGAGTGCAAAATACCGGTTGACTTTGAAGTTATCCAGAATTCGCCAAGCGAAAATTGTTGTTAAGACAAAGACGAGAAAATTGAAGAATATCATTCCGTCCAAACCGAATTGTGCAAATGAACTCGTCAACAAGGTGAAGAGGGGTTTATTCCAAAGGTCGAGGAACAAAACAGGGTCTTGCCAGCTTGCGGCGGAAATAAAATAGTGAACGATTCCATCTCCTGGATCAACCGGAGTAAGTAATGAAAAATAATTATAGAATAACCACGCTACAGAAAAAATGAGCGTTAAAACGTACTTCCAATTCCGTTTTACGAAAGCCAATTACAATTGCATTTCAGGAACATTATCAGGAACGACTAGTTCACCATCCGTTTTGGAAACAATTTCCTCGACAGTAACACCGGGTGCTCTTTCGACCAAGTGAAATTTACCATCTTTTATTTCAAGTACAGCCAAATCAGTCACCACTTTTTTCACACATCCAACACCCGTCAGTGGTAAAGAACAAGTTTTTAAAATTTTAGACTTACCAGCACGGTTGGTGTGCATCATGGCAACGATGATATTTTCTGCTGAAGCGACCAAATCCATAGCACCACCCATGCCTTTTACCATTTTACCTGGAATTTTCCAGTTGGCAATATCACCGTTTTGAGCAACTTCCATGGCGCCGAGCACTGTCAATTGAACATGCTGTCCACGAATCATGGCAAATGAAGTCGCAGAATCAAAATAAACAGCTCCTTTCATCGCGGTAATTGTTTGCTTTCCAGCATTAATCAAATCGGCATCTTCTTCCCCCTCAAAAGGAAAAGGACCCATGCCTAGAATTCCATTTTCAGATTGAAACTCAACTTCGATTCCTTTTGGAATGTAATTGGCAACCAAGGTCGGAATACCAATTCCAAGATTCACATACCATCCATCTCTCAATTCCTGAGCAATTCGTTGAGCAATTCCGTTTTTATCTAGTGCCATATTGTTTGAGTCTTAGTTGTTCAAATTTAATTTTCTCCGATAATAACAGTGATTAACCGCGAGGTTTTACCGTTCTCTGCTCAATTCGTTTTTCGAATTTTTCACCTTGGAATATGCGTTGAACAAATATTCCGGGCGTATGAATTTCATTGGGGTCTAATTCACCTGCTGGAACCAATTCTTCTACTTCAGCAACAGTGATTTTGCCCGCCATTGCCATCATAGGATTGAAATTTCTTGCAGTTGCTTTGAAAATGAGATTTCCTTCGGTGTCGCCTTTCCAAGCTTTTACAATCGCGAAATCTGCCGTCAATGCGGATTCGAGAATATGCGGTTTTCCGTTGAATTCCCTTACTTCTTTTCCTTCTGCGACTTCTGTTCCGTAACCCGCAGGAGTGAAGAACGCAGGAATACCAGCACCACCAGCGCGACATCTTTCTGCCAACGAGCCTTGTGGGATCAAGTCAACTTCTAATTCCCCGGACAACATTTGTCGTTCGAATTCGTCATTCTCACCAACATATGAACTGATCATTTTTTTGACTTGTTTCTTTTGAAGTAGAAGTCCCAATCCAAAATCATCGACACCAGCATTATTGGAAATGCAGGTCAAGTTCTTCGCTCCGATTTTAACAAGTTCTTCAATAGAATTTTCAGGAATTCCACACAGGCCGAAACCTCCCAACATAAGGGTCATATTGTCTTGAATTCCTTCTAGTGCTTGTGCAACGTCATTTACTTCTTTGTTCATCTTATAAAAATGGGTTTGTCTCGTCTGATTTTTCGGGCTCCTGGTAAAAATAATATTCACCACCAGAGATTCCAGTTACTCCATCACAACTAAACTGGATTGGGTCATAATCAGCTGGTTTTTCAAAATCGCCAGTCGATATTTTTATCTTCTTGTCTTTGTATACTTTATTCATGTAATATCCATACATGGGCAAGGCGGCAGCCGCACCTTGACCAATCCCGGTCCATTTCCAACGGATTGATCTTTCTTCTCCACCAACCCAAACGCCGGTTACCAATTCAGGAGTAAATCCTACGAACCAAGCATCCGAGTTATTCTGTGTTGTTCCTGTTTTACCCGCCATTGGAACTGAAATACCACCATTTGCAGCTGCACGAATTCGTTTAGCTGTTCCACGCTGCACAACGCCTTTCAACATGGACATCATAGTATAGGCAAAGTTTTGGTGAAGTACCTCTTTCGTTTTGGGTTGTGCTTGGTAAATAATATTTCCGTTTCTGTCTTCTACGCGTAAAATTGTTGAAGGCGAATTATAAATTCCTTGGTTGACAAACATAGCCTGAGCGGGAATTAGCTGAAACAGAGACAAGGACATGGTGCCCAAACACATCGGTGGTGTAATCTGACTTCGTGGTAAATCGATATCAACTTCGCGTAAAAACTTCGCAATATTTTCCTTTCCGGCCAATGGTCCCATGGTCGACATTACGGCAACGGTCGTGGGGTTGGAAGAGTAAGCTAATCCATCCGCCATAGTTCCCGCTGCTTTTCCGCCAGGACACCAATTTCCGACACAATAACCACCATTAAAAGTAGTACATGGCTTTGAAGTTCCCATGGCCAATGCAGTAGCATAAACGAATGGTTTTATAGTTGATCCAACTTGCCTTTGAACTTGGCTGACACAATCATATGAGAAGTGTCGAATATCGGCACCACCAACCCACGCTTTTACAAAACCAGTTTGCGGTTCTATTGACAATAAGCCAGCTCTTAGAAAGGTTTTGTAATAAATGATAGAATCATTTGGTGTCATTATAGTATCAATGTCACCTTTCCAAGAAAAGACGCGCATTGGAGCCGGAGAGTCAAATGATTTGTCGATTTGTTTTTGGGAAAAACCTTGTGCTTTCAGTCTTCTATATCGATCGGAATTCTTCTTAGAACGGGCAAGAGCGCGCGTGACTTGATCTTCGCTCAAATCATTACTGTATGGAAAGCGTCGAAGGTTGGTCAATTGAGCCCTAAATTTAGGCTGCATATTCTTCAAATGTTTTTCCATTGCCTGTTCAGCATGTTCCTGCATGTTCAAATTAATCGTGGTATAAATCTTTAATCCATCGTTATAGATATTATACTTGCGACCTTCGGGATGTTCATATTTAAGCGTACCATCAGGTTTTGTTTCCGCAAATAAGTTTTTCAATTCTTTTCGAATGGCTTCTCGGAAATATGGAGCTGAACCTTCTTTGTGATCTACGATTTGGTAATCTGTTTTAATCGGAATCTCTTTTAGCTTTTCATATTCCTCTTGCGTAATCTTTTCGCGCAAAGCGGGATTATTGGCTTTACTATTTTTGAGCCACTGTGCTAACACTGTATTTCTTCTATAAGTAGCACGTAAACTGTCTTTACTTCTTCTTTCTAGTATTTCGGCTTCCGTAATTTCATCTTGAGAAACCCCTTTGTTGATTGCTAAAATAAAACGATAGTCCTTGGATTCGTGGTGATGTGGATTATATAAACTTGGGTTTTTACACATCCCAACAAGCATCGCTGCTTCTTCTTTTGTTAAGTCAATTGGCTTTTTATTAAAGTACACTTTTGCTGCATTTTTAATTCCCACAGCATTGTACAGGAAATCAAATTGATTCAGGTACATCGTGATAATCTCTTCTTTCGTAAATCGTTTCTCTAAACGTGTTGCGATAATGTTTTCCTGTGCCTTTTCGTTAATTCGACCCAACAGGCGAAATATCTTATACTTTGAAGCTTTTTCAGGCACATATGCTTCTTCATTTAAATTTGCTTCTTGACGTCGCTTTAGTGTAAAAAGCTGTTTAGCAAGTTGTTGTGTGATAGTAGAACCACCGCCATCTTGACCCAATCGTACAATGGCTCTTGCTAAGGCTAAAAAATCAACGCCTGTGTGTTCCATAAATCGTTCATCCTCTGTGGATATCAATGCGTCAATCACATACGGGGAAATCTCGTTGAATTTAACGCTCGTTCTATTCACTTGCCAGAAGCGACCCATTTCCGATTTAGCATCGTCAGCAATAATAACGGATGCTTGTAATTCTGGTGGATTATCTAACATGGAAACCGGCGGCATCGAGCTATCCGGCTGAAACAGAAGCAAGCACATCAAGACGACTAATGGGAGCAACCCAAAAATCCATATCCAACGCCCATATTTCTTTTTCTCTTGGGGGGTAAGCGGTGCTTTTTTCTTTTCTTCCTTTTTGGCCATAATCGCAATGATTAATTAATAGGTGTAAAATTAAAGATTATTCTCTAAACGCAACAATAACGTATTAATAGAGTAAATCGCGTCTTTGACTATCCAATTTTAATAAAATAAAGAGCAAAATCGAGAAGCTCATCATTGAAGAACCACCATAACTAAAGAAAGGTAGGGGTATTCCAATTACTGGTGCCAAACCGATGTTCATACCAATATTTATCGCGAAATGGTAAAAAAGGATCATTCCAACGGCATAGGCATAAATTCGATAATAACGACTTCTTTGTCGTTCTGCAATAATGATAATGCGCAATAGCATAAAAATATAAACGCCAACGAGCAAAATTGAACCCAAAAACCCCCATTCTTCCGCGAAGGGACTAAAGATGAAATCTGTTTCACTTTCGGGAACGTGATTACTTCGAACACTTGCGAGAGATGCTCCTTTGTATCCTTTACCAGAAAACCCGCCAGAGCCAACAGCCGCCATCGCTCGGAAACGATTGTAATCTTCGCCATCCTTGTCTTCAACCATTCCAAGAACGAGTTCTATTCTCGACTTTTGGTGAGGGGCTAGTCCGTTGAACATGAATGTAACGGATAAGGTCATAATAGAAGACAATAAAAACCCGATGATAACAACAATGAGTGCTCGTTTCTTCTCACGACGTGAGGACATTCTCGTCAACAACCAATAGACAATTCCACCTAAAGCGGCAAGCGCAATTATAACCCCAACAATTCCTGGAATCTTTGCACCAGGAATAAAGAAATCAAAAGTGTTTTTGGAAACTAATAAGGTGATAACGCACAAGAACACCACATAAAACATAATTGGTATAAAGTGTGTTCCTAGCCAAGTTTGTTTGAAGCGTATCCCGGGAAAAGCATTGGTGATTTTCAGTATAATTGGGTCATAGCTCAAACCCTCTCGGTATAAAACAAAAAGAAAAGAGGTAAATACCACCAAAGTTCCAGCATCCGGCTGAAGAATAATCAATCCCATAGGAACGAGAATGATTGCATTTGAGATAAGGACGGTTTTGACCGTTTGCAAATGCATATTTAGATTGCTTAGGTAATGTGAAAGCAACAAAGCGGTTCCAATTTTAGCAAACTCAGCAGGCTGGATACCAAAAGAACCAAACCCAAGCCAGGCGTGCGCTCCATTAATAGCGGGCATAAACAGCACGACAACAAGCAAAACCAGGGTTACACCATAAATTGGGACGGCGAATTTTCTGTAAATGGAAGAATCAATGAGAAACACCAATAAACCTAGAAAGAGGGAAACCCCAATCCAAATTACTTGTTTTCCATACTTTTGAGAAAAATTAAATAAACTGGGGTGGTCGGGATCAAACGCCGTTGAATATATCGTGGTTAAACCCATAAGCACCAACACAAGGTAGCTGATGAAAAGAGGCCAATCGAGATCCTGGGTTATTTTGTCTTCAGCTCTCATTAATACCCAGACAATTTTGCGTTCAATATTCTGGTCTCTTTGGCTTTGTCGGAGATTTTACCTTTTAAATATTTCTCTATCGTTAAACTAGCGATAGGCGCGGCCCATGTTCCACCAAATCCAGCATTTTCAATAAACACGGCAACGGCAATTTTGGGATTATCCATCGGGGCGAAGGCGATAAAAACAGAGTGATCTTTTCCATGCGGATTTTGAACGGTTCCGGTTTTTCCGCAAATTGTTATTCCTTTTGTTCTTGCCAAACGTGCAGTTCCTCCAGACTCGTTAACTACTCGACGCATTCCTTCAATAATTGGAGGATAATGTTTGGCGCTAACCATGGTGTAATGTTTCTTTTTGAATTCTTCTAATGGACCAGAATCTCCTAATCCTCTAACGAAATGCGGGGTGTAATACCAGCCTTTGTTGGCAATAATCGCGGCAATGTTCGCCATTTGAAGAGGTGTTAAAGCAACTTCACCTTGCCCGATTGAAATGGAACGAATTGTCGAGAACATCCATTGATGGTGTCCATACCATTTGTCGTAATATTTGGAATCTGGTATTCGACCCGGTCGCTGACCCGTTATATCACTGGGAAGTCTGTTCCCTAAGCCAAAGCTGTGCATATATTTGGCCCATAAATTAAGGCCCAATTCGGCATCTTCGAAACCATTTTTTTTCTTTCCTTGTTGAATGATTCTTCGCGTTGCTTGGTAATAATATGGATTACAAGAAAACTGTACAGCTTTCATTATGTCTGAAGGATACGGGTGATTGTGACAGCCAACCATACTTTTGATACACGGGAATCCAGTGTTCACATCAATCACACCTTCTTCCAGTGCGATTAATGACTGAACAAGTTTAAAAATTGACCCAGGAGGATATTCAGAAGCAAGTGGTCGTGGAAATAAGGGTTTGTTTTCGTCTGTAACCAACGCGGGATAGTGCTCAGCAATATTTCTTTTTCCAACTAATAAATTTGGATCATACGAAGGTGCTGAAACCATGGACAGTACTTCGCCAGAGGAAGGCTCAATAGAGACAATACAACCCTTTTTATTTTGCATAAGCAATTCCCCATAGGTTTGTAATTCAATATCCAAACCGAGTTTCATGGCTTCACTCTGAACAGCTGTGGTGTCATATTTACCGTCGGCAAAAGCTTCTAACGCATTGTTCATGGCAGAAGTAACAATGTATTTTACTCCCTTTTGTCCCCTTAATTCTTTTTCATAAAATCGTTCAATTCCGGCTCTACCCATATTGTCGCCCGCTCGATAATAGCTTTCTCTATCTATGTCTTCTCGGTTAACCTCTGCGATGTATCCCAGAATATTGGCTCCTCCTTTGTATGGGTATTTTCGCATACTGGTTGGTTTTTCGTAGAAACCAGGAAATTTATTGAGATGTGGAGCAATTTTAGAAACTTCTTCTAAAGTCAGTTCTTTTATGAAAGGATAGGCTCGTACTTTTTGGTAATTCGAAGTGCGCTTGTTGGAGTTTTTGTTGTAATACGTTCCTTCTCCCACACGAATATCAATAAATCGTTGGCGGACTTCTTCTCTTGTCCAGCCTATTAATTTCGCAAATCGAGAAGTATCGAGGTTTTTAATGTTGTCCTCGATCATCATAAGGTTGTAGTAGGTTTCATTAGAAACCACCATTTTGCCATTCCGATCAAAAACAACACCTCGTGGCGGGGTGATTTCATGGCGTTTTTCGGCAATACGTTGCGCTTCAAGTGTCCATGTATCATCAACAACCTGCATATAAAAAAGACGAAAACCATAGATAATGCCTATCGTGACGATAAATGCAACTATCACAATTCTGCGGGAATCAAATTTCATCGATCTTTTGGCTTTGGTACAAAGATAATTTGTAAGCCGACACTAAACAAAAATGAAACGACGATACTGAGTATCGTTTTCTGAAAAACATATAAAATTTCACCAAAATTGGCTATTTCGAACAAGAAGAACCACAAGTGATGAATGAAAAGCAATAATCCGAAGGTATAAATGAACCACGTTGTTCCCATGGTGTAAATATTGGCCTCCTTCAGATTTTCGGTATCCTCTTGTGATGTAAATCGACGAATAACCAAAGGTTTTAGATATGCGAAAAGCACGAGTGAGGAAGCATGTAAACCAAATGAATTGCTTAGTAAATCAATTGCAAACCCTGTAGCAAAAGCGATGAGCATACTGAGTACAACATTGATTTCATTTGGTAATAAAAAGAGGAACAATGGATATACCATTATTAGAATACCCCAACCAAATTCCAATTGGTTCAAAATAAAGGCCTGAACGAGCACGAACAGTACAAAACGGATGATATGTGTGACTAAATTATTCAATCGATTGGGTCATCTGGGATTTTAGACTCTAGATTTTCTTGTTCAGCCTTCAGCATATTTTTTATGACATATACTTTTTGAATTTTTCGGAAATTGGTACCGAGTAAAATCTCAACATTCCACTGTGCTTGTCCTTCAATTGGAGAAACACGAAAAACACGTCCAACGTCTAATCCACGAGGGAAAATTCCACCTCCACCGCGAGTAACCACATGAGACCACTTTTTAACGGGTCTGTCGTTAGATATTCCGGCTAGATTTCCAAGTCGTGCGTGATGTGTATCCCATTTCAATAAGCCAAACGAGCCATCTTCAACAATCATGATATCCACATTGGGATTGACGCTGAGTATAGATTTTACCAACGAATAATGTTTCGATACTTGATAAATGATTCCAACAATTCCTCCATCTGAATACACACCCATGCCAATTTTTATACCTTGGTTTTTCCCAACATTAAGGGTCATGTAATTGTTTCGTTTGTCGTATGTAGATTGAATTACGGTCGCAGGAACGTAGGTGTATTGTTGTTCATAGGTCGTATCCGAATCGTTTACCGTATCTCTTACCAAAATTTCGGTAGCGCTAAGTCGAATAAAGTTTTCAGGAAGTCTGTCGCGTAAATCTTTATTCGCTTGGAGTAATTCTTTGTTGGTTTCTCCTTGATGCAAAAACTGGGTGAATGAGTTTCGCGCGGCCATCATGGATCCCGTTATTTCATTCGAGGTGGTTAAATACTGCGAACTGGGGAAAGAAACGTAGGTAAAATACGTTGAAAGCGCAATAAACTGCAGACCAACAAATAGCAGGAAAATTCGAAAGCGTCTAAGAAAGGCGATTAAATTTTTCATGCCATTTAGGGAACTATGTTGAGATTAGACTTAGTCGCGAATCAAGAATTGGAAACGGTGAATATTTTTCAAGGCAATACTTGTTCCACGTGCAACAGCTCTCAATGGATCTTCAGCAATGTGAACAGGCAATTTCGTTTTCGCGGAAATACGTTTATCCAAACCACGAAGCATGGATCCACCACCAGCAAGATAGATTCCTGTTTTGTATATATCAGCAGATAATTCAGGAGGTGTCATCTCTAAGGCACTTAAAATGGCTTCTTCAATTTTGGAAATTGTTTTATCCAATGCGTGCGCAACTTCTGCGTATGAAACTATAATTTCTTTTGGAATACCTGTCATTAAATCACGACCACGCACAGCAAAATCAGCTGGAGGGTTATCCAATTCAGTCAAAGCGGATCCCACTTCAATTTTGATTTGTTCTGCCGTTCGTTCTCCAACCAATATGTTGTGTTGACGACGCATGTATTCTTCAATATCGTTTGAGAAATCATCACCAGCGATACGAATGGATTTATCACAAACGATTCCACCCAAAGCAATGACAGCAATTTCGGTTGTTCCACCTCCTATATCGATAATCATGTTACCCATTGGTTCTTCCACATCGATACCAATACCGATTGCAGCGGCCATTGGCTCATGAATCAAATAAACTTCTTTTGCTCCAGCATGTTCAGCACTATCGCGAACGGCACGTTTTTCAACTTCCGTAATTCCAGAAGGGATACAAATCACCATTCGCAAAGAAGGGTTGAAAAGGCTTTTTCCCGGATTGATCATTTTGATGAATCCACGGATCATTTGTTCTGCACTTTGGAAATCGGCAATTACACCATCTTTCAACGGTCGGACGGTTTCAATAAGTTTGTGTGTTTTACCATGCATTTGCTGAGCCTTCTTACCGATGGCAACTACGCGGTTACTTTGAATGTCCTTTGCAACGATCGAAGGCTCATCAACCACTACCTTATCATTCATGATAATTAGTGTATTGGCTGTCCCTAAGTCAATTGCGATTTCTTGTGTTAGAAAACTAAATAATCCCATTTTTTTCTTGTTGGCTCTTGTAAAAGAATTATAATACTACTTTGTTTATCCGTAAAAACAGAAAAAATGTTACAATTCTGCCTTTATTTCTCGGTTTAATGTTTAAAATGCCTGTTTCCTGTCATCACCATCGCCATTTCGTGGTTATCACAGTATTCAATTGAAAGGTTGTCTTTTATCGATCCACCGGGCTGAATTACCGTATCAATTCCTTCATTATGTGCTATTTCAACACAATCCGGAAACGGAAAAAAAGCATCGGATGCCATCACGGCACCTTTCAAATCAAAATCAAAACTTTTGGCTTTGTGAATGGCTTGTCTCAATGCATCAACACGTGATGTTTGACCAGTTCCACTAGCTAAAAGCTGCTTATTCTTCGCAAGTACTATAGTATTTGATTTAGTATGTTTCACCAATTTATTGGCAAACAAAAGATCTTCAATTTCAGTATCTGTAACGCCCTTTTTGGTAACAGTTGTCAAATTGGATTTGTCTTCAACTAAAGCGTCTTTGTCTTGTTCCAAAACTCCGTTCAATATCGTTCGAAATTGTTTTCCTGGAAAAGTGAAAATCTTCTGGACGAGCAAGATACGGTTCTTTTTTGATTGCAACAACTCTTTGGCAGCATCATCGAAACCTGGAGCGATAACAACTTCACAAAACAATGTGTTTATTAATTCTGCTGTTGCTAAGTCAATTGTTTTATTGGCGATTAAAATCCCACCAAAAGCCGAAACAGGATCTCCGGCCAAAGCAGCTGCATAAGCGTCTTTCAAGGTTGGACGTGTTGCTAAACCACAAGCATTGTTGTGTTTCATTACGGCGAATGTTGGCTGGTCATTTTGGAAGTCTGCCATTAAGTTCACCGCTGCATCAACATCAAGCAAGTTGTTGTATGAAAGCTCTTTTCCGTGTAATTTGTCAAAAACAGCATCCATATCACCATAGAAAACTCCTTTTTGATGCGGATTTTCCCCATATCGAAGCACGGCCGCTTCTTGTATACTTTGCTTGAACAGATCACGAGAATCATCGTTGAAGTATTCAAATATTTTTGTGTCGTAATGTGAACTTACTTCGAAAGACTGCATCGCAAAGCGCTTGCGCTCTTCCATTGTTGTAGAAGCACTTTTCGAGTAAATTTCAACGAATTCGGCATAACTTTTTTGTGAAGGTAGAATGACTACATCCTTATAGTTTTTAGCTGCTGCGCGAATTAAAGAAATACCACCGATATCAATTTTTTCAATGATATCTTGATGAGGTGCACCTGAAGCGACTGTTGCTTCAAAAGGATATAAATCAACAATTACCAAGTCGATGGACGGAATTTCAAATTCATCTATTTGCGCTAAATCGGTATCAACCTCACGTCTGTGTAAAATTCCACCGAAAACTTTTGGGTGAAGTGTTTTCACGCGACCGCCCAAAATAGAAGGATAAGATGTTAATTCCTCGACGGGGACAACGGAAACACCCATATCTTCGATGAATTTTTGAGTTCCACCGGTTGAGAATATTTGAACCTTGTTTTTTGCTAGTTGTTCAACGATGGGAGCCAGCCCAGTTTTGTCGAAGACAGAAATAAGGGCAGATTGTATGTTTTTGCTTGAATTCATGCGCGTTAAATGAGGCACAAAGGTATCTAGAATTTTTGAGTAAAGGACAAGAGAATCAGATAATTTCCGTTCACAAATAGCCACTTTTTATTAACTTTTTGTGCACTTTTATGGTTTGAAGGAAAAAACATGAATCGAATTTGTATAGTTGAGGATGAAGAAAGCATTGGAGAGCTGATTCGACTGAACCTTGAGATGGAAAATTTTGAGGTAAAATTATTCAATCATGGAGGAAAAGCTATGGAAAACATGTCCGAGTTATTAGCCTCGGATATGCTGATTTTGGATGTGATGCTTCCTGAAAAAAGCGGATTGGAAATTTGTGCCGAAGTGAGAAAATCATCCCAGGTTCCCATTTTGATTTTATCAGCGAAAGGTTCTACAGCGGATCGTATTCAAGGATTAAAATTAGGTGCGAACGATTATTTGCCAAAACCGTTTGATTTAGAGGAACATTTATTGCGAGTAAACAACCTGTTGCCGGAAAAAAACGAAAAACCTGAA
>CBFIBY010000002.1:0-22068 GCA_965660955.1 Crocinitomicaceae bacterium
ACGAATGGTGATGAGATTGATCCAGACGGCGACGGAAATCCTGGACCGAACGGAACGAATCCACAAGACCCTTGTGATGTAGATATCTCAGCACAGGACTTCTCAACCGTAAGTGCAGCTTATTTAGCAGCAGATTGTGATGGTGATGGAGTACCGAATGGCGATGAAATAGATCCAGATGGAGATGGAATACCAGGTCCAAATGGAACAAATCCAGATGACCCTTGTGATTACACAATTGCAGATCAAGACTTCTCAATTGTTACCCAAGCATTCCTGGATGCAGATTGTGACGGTGATGGAGTAACGAATGGTGATGAAATAGATCCAGATGGAGATGGCACTGCCGGTCCAAACGGAACGAACCCACAAGATCCATGTGATTTCGATATTGCAGATCAGGACTTCTCAATTGTAACGCAGGCATTCTTAGATGCAGATTGCGATGGTGATGGCGTAACAAATGGTGATGAAATTGATCCTGATGGAGATGGCACTGCCGGACCAAACGGAACGAACCCACAAGATCCATGTGATTACAACGCTGCTGATCAGGTATTTGCAAATGTTGATCCAGCCTTCTTGTTATTGGATTGTGATGGTGACGGTGTAACAAATGGTGATGAGATTGATCCAGATGGTGATGGTAATCCTGGTCCAAACGGAACAGATCCACAAGACCCATGTGATGTTGATCTTGCGATTCAAGACTACTCAACTGTAAGTGCAGCTTATTTAGCGGCAGATTGTGATGGCGATGGAGTAACGAATGGTGATGAAATTGACCCTGATGGTGATGGAACACCGGGTCCAAACGGAACCAATCCACAAGACCCATGTGATTTCGATATTGCAGATCAAGACTTCTCAATTGTAACGCAGGCATTCTTAGATGCAGATTGCGATGGTGATGGAGTAACGAACGGTGATGAAATCGATCCAGACGGAAATGGTACACCAGGAGCGAACGATACAGATCCGCTTGATCCTTGTGATTTCACAATAGCCAACCAGGACTTAACAATCGCAACACAAGCATTCTTGGATGCAGATTGTGATGGTGATGGGGTAACGAATGGCGATGAAATCGATCCAGATGGTGATGGAATTGCTGGACCAAATGGAACAAGTCCGATTGACCCTTGTGAATTCAACGCAGATGATCAAGATACAAGTCTATTGACGCAACAGTACTTTGATGCAGATTGTGATGGCGATGGAGTAACAAACGGTGACGAAATAAACGACGGAACGAATCCATATGATCCATGTGATTTAATCATAACTAGTCAAACTGTAACACCGAGTCAAGCTTGGAACGATGCAGATTGTGATGGTGATGGTGTAACAAATGGTGACGAAGTAATTGGAGGAAGCGATCCATTTGATCCGTGTGATCCGATCCCATGTGGATTGGTAATCCCTGAAGCGTTCACGCCTGACGGTGATAACGTCAATGACTTCTTCGTAATTGAAGGAATTGAGAAATACACTGGAAACGTAGTTATCATCTACAACCGATGGGGTAACATTGTCTACCAGACAACCGATTACCAAAACGATTGGGGTGGAACAACAAACGTAAGTTTAGTACTTGGAGGTGAAGAACTACCAACAGGAACGTATTACTACGTGATTGATTCCAAAGACCCAACCATAGGTGAAGACGGAATATTTAAAGGATACATATACGTACAACGATAATTAGGACATTTTCCCTCCGCATTTGGCGGGGGGAAATGATAAAAAGCAGAATATGAAAAAGATAATTTACCTTTTCGCAACAATAGCTCTCGGAGCAATTGGAACTACTGGTTTTGCACAACAAGACCCACACTTTACCCAGTATTTTGACAATACATTATTTGTCAATCCAGCGTATGCAGGAAGCAATGGCGTATTGAATGCAACTGCCATCCACAGGCAACAATGGGTAGGATTTGACGGACGTCCACAATCGACTTCGTTTAGTCTTCACTCGCCTTTGTCGTATGAATCGGTGGGAGTTGGTTTAACAGTTGTAAATGACCGTTTAGGGCCTTTGAATCAAACGATGTTTTATGGCGATTTCTCGTATACCTTAAAATTCAACAACCCAAAAAACAAATTGTCATTTGGTGTAAAAGCAGGTTTGAATTTAATCAACGTAGGAACAACCACACTGTTTACTACGGAAGAGAATGATCCAAAACTTTTGACGAACGTATCCAACAGAATCAACCCAAATTTCGGAGCGGGTATATATTACCATACACCACGATTCTTTATTGGAGCAAGTACTCCCAAAATACTAGAGAGTAGTTACGATGGATTTGATTCAAGAAACATTGAACAAAGACACTATTTTGCTATTCTAGGCGGTGTTCTCAAATTGAACGACAACTGGAAATTACGTCCGACAACACAATTGAAGTTGACACAAAATGCACCGATGAGTTTGGATGTTAGTGCAGCAGGAATTTACATGGATAAATTTTGGATTGGGGCAAACTATAGATTGGATGCAGCTATTGGTGCTTTCGTTCAATACCAATTTACACCGCAGTTTAAAGCAGGTTTAGCAACAGATTTTGGAACACAAGAGATCCGAAAATACAACGATGGAACTTTCGAAATAATGCTTTCTTATGACTTTATTTTCGAAAAAACTGGCGTTCGTTCACCACGATATTTCTAATTAAGAACCTATTATAAATACAATTATGAAAAGAATAGTTTTACTAAGTTTCGTTTTAATGAGTTCGATGGCCTTCAGTCAATCGGGTAAATTGAACAAAGCCAATGATTATTTTGAAAAATTGTCATACGCATACGCAGCTGAACTTTACGAAGAACTTCTGGGTTCAGAATGGGATACTCCGTTAATGAAAGTAAACCTAGGTAGGAGTTATTACTACATGGGAGATATGGTTAACGCTGAAAAATACCTTTCGCAAGTTGTTTCAACCGCTGTTGCTAAGAATGACGATATCTTTATGTATGCCCAATCTTTAAAACAAAATGGCAAAATAGAAGAAAGTGACAATTGGATGAATATATTTCGAAACAAAGCTCGGAATGATATTCGTGGTAATTCATTTTCTCAAAATCCAGATTACCTACAAAAGATAGTCGGAAAGGGAATTTTGTTTGAAATAAAAAACTTGGATATCAATACGGCAAAATCTGATTTTGGTGGATATCCTGGTGCTAGTGGACAAACTTATTTTGTGTCGAACAGAAAAGACAGAGCATTTGTGAAGAATATCTGGACGTGGAATAAGACACCATATTTGGATTTGTATCGTGCGGATGTAGCTTCCAATCGCGATTTGGAAGATCCCAAAATGTTGAAGAAAAAAGTAAATTCAAAATGGCATGAAGGACCACTTTGTTTCAGTCCAGATGGAAGAACAGTTTACTACACTAGAAACAATGTTTCCAAAGGAAAAAAACGAAGAGATTTAGAAGGCCACCAAAACTTAAAGTTGTACAGAGCTGAAGTTGGAACGGATGGGAAATGGTCAAATGAACAAGAGATTCATTTCAATTCGAAAGACTATTCTGTAGGACATCCAACCATTTCTGCGGATGGAAAAACGATGTATTTTGCATCAGACATGCCTGGAGGAATGGGTGGAGCCGATGTATACACTGTAAACGTAAACGGAGACGGTTCATTGGGCACACCAAGAAATTTAGGAAAGGAAGTCAATACTGAAGGTCAAGACATGTTCCCTTGGGTTAATGAAGAAGGCATATTGTTCTTCTCTTCCAACGGCCATATTGGTTTGGGTGGATTAGATGTTTTTGCAATTTTCCCTAAAGACGGAACATTTAGCAATCTATTAAATGTTGGACTTCCAGTTAATAGCGAAGTAGACGATTTTGCTTTTACTATGAACAAAGATGGTAAAACGGGTTACTTCTCTTCAAATCGAGTAGAAGGAGGAAAAGGAGACGATGATATCTATTCGTATACAATGTTGAAACCGTTGAAAAGAGAATTGGTATTGGAAGGTTTAATTACTGATAACAGAACGAAGTTAATCCTACCCAATGCAGAAGTTATCTTAGTTGATTCTGATGGAAACATGGTTGCAACAACTAAAGCGGACAGTAAAGGTTTCTATACCTTTGGTTTGGAGCCTGAGAAAGATTATGAGGTAAAAGCAGCCAAAGAAAAGTACTTTCAAAATCAAGGCGTAGTTTCAACTAAAAATTTAGCCGAAGATGTTTCAGTTATCGAAAAAGATATTCCACTCGATCAAGATCCAGGATTGGCTTTGTATGCTTTAGTAACGGATGCTAAGACGAAAGCACCAATCGAAGGTGTTCGTATGCGTATCGTAGATAAAATCACGGGTAAAACGTTTATGGAAGTAAAAACTCCATCAACTGGTGATGCATTGAAGACAATTGTTGATCAAAAAGTGGGTGATTTTGCCGCGTATGATATCATCTTAGAAAAAGAAGGATATTTCCCAAAAACGGTGGTTTTCAAAACGAAAATTGAAAAAGCGGGAATCATTGACGTTCACAATGTACTCGACGGTGGATTAACATTAGACCCAGCTGTTAGTGATTTGAAAGACCTAGTTCAAATAAACGATATTCGTTTCGACTTGAATAAATACAACATTCGTCCTGATGCCGCGATAGAATTAGATAAAATAGTTGAGGTAATGAACAAGTATCCAGAAATGGAAGTAGAATTAGGTTCACATACCGATTGCCGTGCAAGCTACGCCTATAATGAGAAACTGTCCGATCGAAGAGCAAAATCTTCGGCAGCCTACATTAAGGCTCGTATAACGAATCCAGATCGAATCTATGGAAAAGGATATGGTGAGTCTATCTTGTTGAATGGATGTGCTTGTGAAGGCACTGTGAAATCAGATTGTTCTGAAGAAGAACACGAAAAGAATCGTCGAACTGAATTTAAAGTCATCAAGTCGGGTGGAGATGTTAAAATCATCAACAACTCAACCGATTCTTTCGATGAAGACGGAAATTAAGAATAAGTAGAATCTAGCGATTGTTAGAAACGGAAACGGCTTGGCAGAAATGTTGAGCCGTTTTTCGTTTTCGATTATTGATGAGGACTTTTACTTAAGCAACCTGACAAAATCGAGCACAGTCTTATTAAAAAACAAAGGAGCTTCTACATTCACAACATGGCCGCAGTTTGGCACTATGGTTAAGACAGCCGTTTTGTGTTCACCCACTAATTTGCTGATAGAAGGAAGAAACATGTGATCTTCCGAACCCATCACATAGAGGGTTGGAGCATTAGCTTCCTTAATTCGAAATAACTTCAGCAACGGATTCACCTGCGAAACGAGTGTAAACCATCGTTTAAACTCTTTCTGATAGAGTTTCCTTGCTTCTTGTATAAAGAGGTTGCGCGACTCCCGATGCTTCTTTCTAGGCATTATTATGAAGGCGAATAGTTTGTAGAGCAGTATATACGGAAGCAACGATTTGAAAATAGTTCCAAAGCGCATCAATATTTGACCACGCGCATTCAACTTCATTACGGCACCACCCAGTATTAAACTGTCCACTTTGTCCGGATACCGCTCCGATATCTCTCGAATCAATATAGTGCCTAATGATATTCCAACGAAATGGCTCGAAGAGATTTTCAAATGAATGAGCACATCCACTATTTCATCACTGATTTGAGCGAATGTATAGCGTTTTAATCGACGAAGTAAGGGCGATTTGGATTGACCGTGTCCTCTTAAGTCAATCAGTAATACGTTGTATTCTTTTCGGAACTCACGGAGTTGCTTGTGCCATATGTTGCTGCTACCGCCAGCACCATGGACGAATGTGATCCATTGCTTTTCGGGAGATGAGGTATAGGTCGTGTAATGCAACATGTTTTAATAACAGTCGGGCAATTCATTTGTTTGCCCAAAACATTTATCCACAAAAAAACCCGTCTGAGCTAAGCTTAGACGGGCTTTAAATTTAAAGAGTATATAATTATACGACTTTCACTTTAACAGCGTTTAAGCCTTTTTTACCTTCTTCTAATTCAAATTCAACTGTGTCGCCTTCACGAACTTCGTCGATTAATCCTGAAACGTGGACAAAGTGATCTTTCTCCGCGCCTTCTTCTGTAATGAAACCAAATCCTTTAGTTTCGTTGAAGAACTTTACTGTACCTTTACTCATTGTATTGTATTAAATAATTTCACCAAAGGTATCATAAATTGTTGATAACTCACTATATATTGAAAATTTAACATAATGTGTGAGATTGATAATTCTATAATATTATTTCCTATGCACTGCATAACAAGGCGTTGACGACCATTTGTTCACGTTATTTCATCCCGTAGTCAAAGCCTTTTTTTAACAAATCAATCAGCTCATTTGTCATCTCATTTCCCGATTTCAACCGAATATGATGACCATATTGTCGGTTGTAAGTATCAATTTTAAAAATCAATCCGCTATCCAATGGTTCTGAATAGTAGAATTTCAAATCCAATTCCTTCTTCATGGGTCGAGCAATCAACCAAGCTTTCTTGTTCGTAAAAATTACTGTGTTTACTGAAGCACCTATTGATTGAGGTTCCCAATCCATAGTAATATTCAAGACGGATTCGAAAGCAAGAACAACATTGTCCGCACGGTTCTCGAAAAGGTCATCAATCGTTTTTGTCGTACACATGTGCGACTGATTGTTGACTTTAAACTTTCGATTACATTTTGGACAGGTGTACATTCTTTAAAAATACGAAATACGAAATACGAAATACGAAATACGAAATACGAAATCGAAGAAGCTGGCTGAACTTCCATGGTACTTTTGGGAATCACGGCGTGGTCGAATTAGTAGGCTGAGCGTAGTCGAAGCCTACGTCAATTCCACAAACAATCCTTCCTCCGTCTTCTCAACTTTCGTCAAACCGTGTTTTCCAAGACCTTTCATGGCAACATCCCATTGCTTATTCGAAAAACCAACTTGTTCTTTCAAACCGTTCAAGTCCATTTTTTCTTCTTTTGAAAGAATATCAAAAATGATTTTTTCGTTGTCCGTCAATTCTGGTCCTTTTTTCTCACCAAAATTCTCTGGACGCATCTGAGGGAAGAACAATACTTCTTGTATCGCTGGATTATTCGTCAAAAACATAATCAAACGATCCATTCCAATTCCTAATCCGGACGTTGGAGGCATTCCATATTCCAATGCTCTCAAGAAATCTTGGTCGATCAAACCTGTTGCTTCATCATCTCCTTTTTCAGCCAATTTCACTTGGTCTTCAAATCGAGCGCGTTGTTCTATTGGGTCGTTCAACTCTGAATACGCATTTGCTATTTCTTTTCCACAAACCATCAACTCAAAACGCTCCGTCAAACTTGGGTCATCTCGGTGTTCCTTGCACAACGGAGACATTTCCTTCGGATAATCTGTAATGAAAGTGGGCTGAACGTAGTTTCCTTCACATTTCTCACCAAAAATTTCATCAATCAATTTTCCAACACCCATTGTTTCGTCAACAGGAATGCTCATGCCTTTTGCAGCAGCACGCAATTCCTCTTCTGTTTTCCCTTTGATATCAAAACCTGTGAAATCGATAATCGATTGACGCATCGTAACGCGTTTGTAAGGCGCTTTCCAATTGATTTTGTTTTCACCAAAAGTAGATTCTGTTGTTCCATTCACTTGCATGGCACAATGCTCCAATAATTTCTCGGTGAATTCCATCATCCAGTTGTAATCTTTGTACGAAACATAGATTTCCATAGCTGTAAACTCAGGATTGTGCGTTCGGTCCATTCCTTCATTTCGGAAGTTTTTAGAAAATTCATACACACCTTCAAATCCACCAACGATCAATCTTTTTAGATACAATTCATTGGCAATTCGCATATACAAAGGAATGTCCAATGCATTGTGATGTGTCATGAACGGACGAGCTGCCGCACCACCTGGAATCGATTGCAAAATCGGTGTTTCAACTTCCATGTATCCCGCGTCATTGAAGAAATTACGCATAGCCGTAAACAACTTTGTTCGTTTCGTGAAGATTTCTTTTACTTTTGGATTCACGACCAAATCAACATACCGCTGACGGTAACGCAATTCTGGATCCGTAAAGGCATCATGCACTTGTCCATCGGCATCTGTTTTTGCCATGGGAAGTGGTTTCAAAGTTTTGCTCAAAAGAGTGAACTCCTCTACATGAATAGAAATTTCACCCACCTGTGTTTTAAAGAGTTTTCCTTTTACACCAATGAAGTCACCTAAATCCAATAGTTTTTTGAAAACCTCATTGTACAAGGTTTTGTCTTCGCCTGGACAGATTTCATCACGATTGAAATAGACTTGGATTCGTCCCGTTGAATCTTGAATTTCAGCGAAAGAAGCTTTTCCCATAATACGCTGAGACATCATTCGTCCGGCGACAGTCACCTGTTTATCCGCTTCAAAGTTCTGTTTAATTTCTTCTGCGTAATCTGTTACGTCATACAACGCCGCAGGAAAAGGTTCAACACCGAGTGCGCGCAATTTGTCAAGCGACTCTCTTCTTTGGACTTCTAAACTGGATAATTCCATGGTTACTTTCTTTAAAATCAGAGCGCAAAGATAAGGAATTGAAGTTAGATTTTAGTCTTGAATCAACAGGAGATCGTATAAGAGAAAATATTCGTCTTTTATTTGATATGAAACCGCAATGAAAAACGATTGATGAAAACATCGGAGCCAAGTTTTTGGAACAACGAAAGTGAGTTATAGTAAGGCTGTTCCGTGTCGTCGTAGTCTGAAAGTATTAAATTATAGCCTGCATTATCTAGGTTCGTGTATATCTTATCAGGTTTTTCTCCTTGACCTCTGATACGCTGAGCAAAACCAGTTTCTAATGTTAAACTAAACCGATTGGACAATTTAATGTCAATTCCCAACAAAACTTCTGGTCGGACGAAAAGGAAAGTGTTGGTTTCGAATTCTATTCGCTGATTGTTTAAGGACCATGCTGTAATCGTATCACCATTTTTTACACTAGAAAAGCTGCTGTATTCAGAAACGGCATATTCATCCATAATACCAAAATTCGCTCCTGCCGTTATTGAAAGACTAACTTTTTCCCAATTGTGTAAAACAAACCTTGGAAAAACGCCGATTTGATATTTTAAATAATGCGGACGAATATAACGTGGTATCGGTTTTGTGCAGCGATTATTACAGAGTATTTGACTTGATATTCTATAGCTGTCAAGCCTAGGTCCATCTTGATACGGATTGAACGGTGCTTCTGGATCTGGCCCTGTTTCAAACCAATGACTTGGAAGATCTCCACCTTCAACAATATTGCCATCTAAGCTATTGAGTCCATACCCAATGGGTATTCGAATGGAAAATCTTGGGTGAAATGTGAACATACCTTCCAGATTTATATATGGATTGGTGGTTATGTATCCTCTTTCGGTTAATTCACTTTCATTTCTGAACAACGAAGCAAAATTTGTTCCGATATGAATTTTTTTGATGAATCCTTCCCGAGTTTCATCCTGAGAAAAAGTCGCAGAAGAAATGAAAAAGCTAACAAAAACAAGGAATAATATTTTCATAAATGTGGTTATTCAGTTACGAATATAACGAAAGGAATTTAGACAAGGTTGGATTTTAGTTTCCCCGTTTCCGAATAATTCCCATCTTTGTAGGTCGCGCTAATTTTTGCAATGAAGGATATAGAAATATGGGAAATCGCTGGAACAGTAAAGTAAGAAAAGACACCATTTTAGCAGAAGGAGTTCCAACGGATTTTACGATTATTGAGAATTTTTCTATTCTAGATTTGGATGAGGAATACATTGCCCATCACTCAGGTCTACACCCCAGGCAATTTCAGTTCGTCCGATCTTGTCAAGTTAAAGATGCGATTATCAATGCAATAACTTTCTTGGTGTCTTCTCATTTCGAAGAAACGTACGGGGTTTTCATTTCACTTGCTGAAGAGGAGAATACGCTTTTTATGACCTGCGATTGCGAAATAGATGAGGACTTAATTTGCGTTCATCAAGCACAAGCCTTGTCGACTTTTCTGCAACGACAAATTCTTCATCCTTTCTTTTATCCAGAGAATAGAAAAGTGGCTTTGAAACGAACAGCTGAGAATTATGGTTTGACGGAAATCGACAACCTCGACGATTATTTTGAATTGGAATTCAAACTCGGACAAGTCAAAGTGAAAACCAAAAAGAAGGAGTTACTTCGTTTGGATGATAAGGGAAAAACCACTTTGGAAAGATTTCTTGTTCCGCAAAAAAGAGAATTCGATGAGAAAAAAATTGACAAAACTGCGACAAATACAACCAAAGGAATTGTATTTTCTGAAAATCCGTATCGACATGAATTGAACGTTCAACTTTTTGAAGCGAAACTAACCACGGATGGTCGTCCGAAAAATCCAATAACGGTTCTAGATCCGGCCATGGAAATGTTGGAAACGGAAGATTCTAATCAACTCAAATTTTACAGTTCCATTGGTTTTTTCAAAGGCATATATCATCGTGAAAATGATGTTCCGCAACAATTAAAGGCACTTACCGAAGTAATCAAGAACCCTTTGAAATTGCCTTTTTATCTGGTTGATGGAGATGCTACAAATACAATTAATGCCAGGAATATTGAGAAAAAGGAAGTTCATTTTGATGCACGAGCATACATTTCAATGGAGATAAAGCAGAAAGGTGAATTCTACGAAGTATTGCCTTTTTTAAACTTGAATGATCGAAAATTAGAGTTTCAATATTTGAAAACGCATTTCCAGTTTTTCGTCGAAAATGAAAATAAGTTGTATGTGCTGAATGGCGAAAACAAATATAAACTATTCACTTTTTTCAAAGAATACAACAACCGTTTATTGATTCCCGAAAGTCAATTTGAAGAGTTTCATCAAACGTATCTCGCACCTCTGGAAGATGAAGTAAAAATCAATTATGCATTCAAGAAAAAAGCGACAAAGAAACAGTTGGCTAAATTTAAAAAGGAAGCTCCACCCCGAAAATCAATTTATCTATCGGAATCGGATAACTACATTTTGATTACACCTGCTATCCGCTACGGAAAAATGGAAATTCCTGTTTTGAGTCAAAAACAACTTTCCGGTATTGACGAAGTAGGCGAATGGTACAGTATTCCGCGCGACAAGAAAAAGGAAGATCGCTTCATTGGTATGTTGATTCGTCAGCATGAGGAATTCGATGAACAGTTGGGTGGATTTGATCATTTCTATTTGCACAAAAGAAAATTCTACAATGATGGTTGGTTTGCACAAGCATTCGCGGATTGGAAAGTTGAAGGAATTGAAGTTCTTGGTTTCAAAGAGCTGAAAAACAACAATTGGAATCCATCCAAAATGGGCGTAAAGGTTTCGGTCAGTTCAGGTTTAGATTGGTTCGATACGTCGATTAAAATGAAGTTTGGGACGGAAGAAGTTTCTCTTCAACAAGTCCAAAAAGCGATAAAAAACAAGAGTAATTACGTCATTTTAGGGGATGGTTCACACGGATTGTTACCCGAAGAATGGATAGAGAAATTCAGTGCCTATTTCCGTTCAGGAGATGTGGTCGAAAACAAGATTAGAATTGCGAAAGTAAATTATTCTGTCATCAACGATTTGTTCGATGAAGAAATGGTGGCGGAAGAAACTTTAGCTGAAATCGAACATCTGAAAAAGAAGATAGGATCGTTTAAAAAAGTCAAGAAAGTTAAGGTTCCAAAAGCCTTGAATGCGACACTTCGCGATTATCAAAAGGAAGGCCTGAATTGGCTTCATTTTCTCGATGAATTTAATTTTGGTGGTTGTCTCGCCGACGACATGGGATTGGGGAAAACAATCCAAGTAATCGCCTTTATCCTTTCCTTGAAAGAGAAGAAAAAAGGAGGGACGCATTTGGTTGTTGTTCCAACTTCTTTGCTTTTCAATTGGACAAAAGAAGTCCAGAAATTTGCCCCGACACTAGGAATACACACTAATTATGGGCAATCTAGAAGTAAAAAAACAGATGTTTTTTCTGAGTACGACATCGTTCTCACAACCTACGGCACTTTGTTGTCGGATATTGGAAAACTGAAAAAGTTCGATTTCGAGTATATTTTCTTAGACGAATCACAAGCGATTAAAAATCCTGATTCCATGCGTTACAAAGCCGCTCGATTGCTCCAAGCAAGAAACAGAGTGGTGCTGACAGGAACACCAATTGAAAACAATACATTCGATCTTTTCGCTCAATTTTCGTTCGCGGTGCCTGGCATTTTTGGATCGGTTAAACGATTCCGTGATGAATATTCCATCCCCATAGATAAATTCAAAGACATCGGAAGAGCAAGAGAATTACAGGAGAAAATCAACCCGTTTTTATTGCGAAGGACCAAAAAGCAAGTCGCGCAAGAATTACCTGATAAAACGGAAATGGTCTTGTATTGCGAAATGGGTGAGGAGCAACGAAAAATATACGATGCACAACGCGCTGAGATAAGAGATTCACTTTTGAGCCGGGATAGAACAGAATTTGATATCAATAAAAGCATGCTTATGTTGGCAGGGTTGACCAAGCTTCGCCAAATATGTGATTCACCCAAAATACTACCAGACGACATCGATTATGGAGAACAATCGTCGAAGATGGAAGTGTTGATGGACGAAATTCGGAACAAGCACAAGTACCATAAAATTCTCGTCTTTTCTCAGTTTGTAACTATGTTGGATTTGATTCGAAAAGAATTGAAAAAGGAAGAAATCGAACATGAATACTTAACAGGAAAATCGAAAAATCGGGAGGAAATCGTAGATCGCTTCCAAAATGAAGAAGATGTTCGTGTTTTCTTGATCAGCCTAAAAGCGGGCGGAACGGGATTGAATCTTACCGAAGCGGATTATGTGTATATCGTTGACCCATGGTGGAACCCAGCGGTGGAAAATCAAGCTATCGACAGAAGTTATCGCATTGGTCAGAAAAAGAATGTTGTCGCAGTTCGACTAATCTGTCCGGATACGATCGAAGATAAAATTATGACCTTACAAGAATCCAAAAAAGAACTTGCCGAAGATTTAGTACGAACGGATGCGAATGTGTTGAAGTCGCTTTCAAAAGAGGATTTGATGGGGCTGTTTAGTTAGATTTTAACGCAAAGACGCAAAGACGCAAAGACTCAAAGTCGCGAAGACGCTAAGAGTGCGGACATAAAGTTTGATTATAGATTGTTTACAACTCTTTTCAGTCCATTTTTAATGAGTGATTCATTGAAATTTATGAGAAGACCCAGCTTTTTTTTACTGAGCTTTAAATAGGTCATCACTTGTGCCGAATGCAAAGGGTGTAGTTCTTTTACTGACTTTAATTCAATAATGACTTTGTTTTCTATCAATAAATTTAGTCTGAAGTGACCATCAAGTCTTTCGTGCTTGTACAGTATTGGTAGTTCCTTCTAACGATCAACGTTTAACCCTAACTCTTTCAATTCATAATACAAACATGTTTCATAAACACTTTCTAATAGTCCAGGACCAAGCTCCCTATGCACTTCGATGGCTGCACCAATAGCAAGAGAGGAGATTTCATTTTCTGTCAACATATTCCGTCTTTTCCTATTTAAATTACAACAAATTATGATATGAATTATCTTCGCGTCTCTGCGCCTTTGCGTTAAAAAACTTGAGCCTTACTTCCGCGCCCGCAACAAATCTCCAAAGTACATATCCTTACCAGAATCGGTTTTCATCCAAAGTTCTGCTGCCATTTCCTGATCATTTCGAAATACACTTTTTACAATTGAATTGGTTTCGGCTAATTTTAAACTCGGACTATACGTATTCAAAATTAACCATCCTTTTGGTTCTAGAATCTCATGGCAGGTTTGAACAAGTTCATTGATCTTATCTTCCAACTTCCATTTTTCACCTTTCGCACCACGTCCCCAAGCCGGCGGATCCATTTGAATCATGTGGTATTTATTACCTCGTTTGGCTTCGCGTTTAGCAAATTTCAGAGCGTCTTCAAGGACCCATTTGATATCTGATAAATTTGAGGACTCCATATTTGATTTGGCCCACCCGACCAGTTGCTTCACCGAATCGACATGAAGAACTTCCGCACCACGTTTTTTCGCAATTAGCGACGAAGCGCCTGTGTAGGCGAACAAATTCAAAAACCGCTGATTAGGGTGTAAGTTTTGGGAGATAAATTTCCAGTTGATGTTTTGTTCGGGAAATAAACCGACGTGTTTGAAATGTGTTAATTCTAGGTTTAAGTTTAAACCTTCTATTTCTAACTGCCAATTTTTAGGGGCTGGATTTAAATTTTTCCAAATACCTTTCTGACCGGATTTTTCGATGAATTTCCAATGGGCCATTTTCTCCCATTCTGGAAAAGGTATCTCAGATTTAAAATAAGCCTGTCGCTCAGGACGAATGGTAATTACCTCACCCCAACGCTCCAGTTTTTGACCCCCACCTGCATCAAGTAGTGCATAGTTGGCTGGTGTTGTTGCGTAAACTTTGGGTGCGTTTCCTTTCAACTTTATCTTTTACGAGGCGTTTTTTTGCGCCCACCCATCATATTTGCCATGCGCATTTGATTTTTGGATGGAGCCATTTTTAGTTGACTTTGCATTTGGTTGATTTGATCTTTCATCATGCCTTTGTCATCCATTTTCTTTGCTTCAGCCAATAAAGTCAACGCTTCTTTTTTACGACCAGTTTGCGCACAGATTCCGGCTAAGTGCATTCTTGCCACCGCATTATCTTGATTGGTTCTCAATCCCAATCCAAGTGCTTTTCGTAACATCGCTTCGGATTTACCGAATCCATATTCTTGAGTATTCAATACGGCTTGTAAGAAAACTACGTACGCGTGTTGCTTTTTCGGCATCAACTGCGGATGTGTAATTTTATTCATGTATTTCTTTGCCTTGTCGGTATTTCCCAAACGCATTTGATTCATGGCGAGAATCATGTTTTCGTTTCTGAAGAAACTCAAACCAATGATAGCCGTAATGAAAATCATGATAATTCCCCAGCCCCAATGTCCTTGAGCAAAAAGAATGACAGTGAAGATTATTGATGCTAATGCTAATACACAGCGAATGATAAAACGAACCATTAAATATTATTTTTTAAAGTGAGGCAATACATTTTAACTCAATAGCGATGGGTGTAGGCAACGAACTAATTTCACAAGTCGTTCTGCAAGGCAAATTGTCTTTGAAATATTCCGCATAAACACGGTTGTATATCGCAAAATCACGCTTCATGTTGGTTAAGAAAACAGTAACGTCAACTAACTTATCCCAGCTTGAACCCGATTCTTCCAAAATGATTTTAACATTGTCAAAAACACTTCGACACTGTGCTTCAAAATCAAACTCAAGGTAATTTCCGTTGTGGTCTAATTTCAATCCAGGCACATGCGAATCGTTAGCGTCTGACCCAGCGCTTCTTGGACCAACCCCAGACAAAAACAATAATCCACCTGCCTTTCTAGCATGAGGGTACAATCCTACTGGCTTGGGTGCCTTATTCGTCGAAAACTTTTCCATCTGCTTGTAAGTTTTGTGCAAATATAAGGACTTAAAAGAAGGGAGAAATAAGAATTTAGAAATAAGAAGGAGGAAAACCAATTTCTAAATCCTGTTTTCTTCCTTCTTATTTCTTATTTCTTCCTTCAAATTTAATAAAGTGGTATTATTTTTGAATAGTAAAATGACTAAATTTGACAGATGAAAAAATATTCTTTTTTCTTTTTTATTGGCCTGATTCTCAGCTTGAGTTCGTGCATTGAGATTGTGGATGATTTAGCGTTAAATGATGATGGTTCCGGCACGTTCAAATATAGGGTGAATTTATCCTCTTCAAAAGTGAAAATTTCCTCCCTTCTTGCCTTGGACAGTCTGAATGGTAAAAAAGTGCCAACAAGAACGGAAATTGAAGAGAAAATGAATCATTTTCTAACGGTTTTCAAGTCTAAAGAAGGAATTTCAGAAGTGACAATAGTAAGTGATTATTCGAATTATATATTCAAACTTAAATGTGACTTTCAATCTGTTGCCTTGTTGCAGGAAGCGATAAAAAGCACCGTAAGGAGCGAAGTGAAAGAAAACCGTTCTCTTTTGGATGAAAGTATTAACTGGCTCTCCTGGGAAAAAGGAAATTTTGCTCGTTCTATTCCTGAAATAAACATCGAGAAAGCGAAAAACTTGGACAAGGAAGAGATTGATTTGTTAAAAGAAGGAAATTATATCTCCATAACTCGTTTTCAAAGACCAGTCGATAAATACTCTAATCCAACGGCCATTTTGGCGAAAAACAAGTTAGCGGTAATGCTCAAAACCAATGTATATTCTTTGAGCCAAAACCCTAATTTATTGGAAAATACCATCTATCTTAGCCCTTTGAAACCATAAGGTTCGTTTAGGACCTTCTTTGAAGATGTGAAATCATGAAAATTCTTAGCTTTTTTCTGGCATTCTGTGCAGGTATTGGAAGCAACTACGCTCAAAAATCAGAAGACTTTATTCCTGTTGATGCAGTTACCGTTTTTAGTATTAATAATTTTGAATTGTTGCAGAAAATTTCGTTGGACGACCTTGTCAAATATGAGTTTATGCAAGAAGTGCAGCAGGAACTTTTCGATGGCTCAACCGCGGGAAAAACGATCAAGGAATCGGGTATAGATTTTAAGCAAAAACTCAACGTTTATTACGGGAAAAATGAGAATTATGAAATTTCTGGTTTTACTTTTGGGATTTCAAATATCAACGAATTGTTCACTGCCTTCGACGATTTTGACAAAATGGAATCGCCTTTTGTTGGAGTGGAATTTTATTCGAGCTATTTCAATCATCTGATGATAAAAGGTGATGTTGGTGTATTGCTTCGAGTAGAACCCTTAGATAGACAAGTACGCGATATTGCAGATTCTATTTGGTATGCGCGGGGTTATGGGTACCACGATCGTTATGATTATTATGACAGAAGTTACGAAGAAGGATACGAAGAAATTCCAATTGAGCCAACTGAAGCTGTCGCAACGGAAGAAATCGAAAAAGACGTTTACGATGTCGAAGAGCAGATAGAAATCATTGAAGAAGGTGACGAGTATTGGGAAGAAGGAAAAGATTTAAGACACAAAAATTATAACGAAATCAAGGATTCAGTTTATGCTGAATTGAATCAGAAATACCTTCTGGGAATAGGCAATGAATTATTTGTCGAAGGAAGAAATTTGAAGAAGGAGGATAACACTTTAGCAGAACAATTGAGCCACGCTGTAGAAGGAACTTTTTATTTGGACAACTCTCGAAATCTTCAAAAGACACAACCTTTCTGGTATTATCAGCAATTGATGCCTTCGTTGACTAAAGAGCTTAGTAACCTTTACAGTGACAACAAAATTGTGGGGGACCTCATGTTGAATAACAATTCAATTGAGGCCAAAATGACCGCGAATTATGGTGATGCCTTAGGTTCAATTTACAAGGAATTGAACGATGCAAAGTTTGATAAGAATGTCACAAAATACATTCACAAAGATAATGCAGCCTACTTCACCTATAATATCGATTTACAGAAAGCTTACGATAAAACCTATGAGATTATCATGCCAATTTTGCGTGAAGAGAAATCTAGAAATGTTGCAGGATCAGTTATGGCCATTGAGTTAATGCATGCATTTTTAGATAAAGAAGCCATTTTTAACACCTACAAAGGAAGTATGTTTGGAACCTTCAACGGAATTCAAAAAATACCTGTTCGCAGATTGATCTATGAATACGACGAAGATTTTAACTACACTGAAACAGAGGTGTTTGAAGATGAAGAGATTCCAATTTTTACACTTGGCTTTTCTACAAGCAGAAATGACCTTCCAACCATGTTTATGGAACAAATGTCCAAACTCAATTCCGAATGGAAAAACATGGGGAAATATTGGATAATTGAAAATGCAATGTTTAATTCGGTGCCGTTGTATATCATTAATTCTAATGGTTTGTTTCTTTTGACCAATGATGAGAACTTAGCCGTAAATCATGCGGATGGATATGGCGCTGATAAAATTTCAAGAAAACAAATCAAGAAAACAAAGAGTTCAGGTTTTGTATATGGCGAAATAGACTGGTCTAGAACAATAGATAATATGCCACTCGAATATTTGTCGGCTGAGCAAAAGGATATATTAACGGCGCTTCAAACCAAAACAGGAAGCATGGTTCTCACTTCTTCAAAAACAGCCATCGACCACACGGATTTCACATTGAAGTATGACTTTGTTGAATCGGGCGATAGTCCTGGGACATACTTGTTGGATATGGTTAACAGCTTATACATCCTCATGAAATAAGACGAAGAAGCCTTCACATGTTTAAAAAAGTCTCCCTCATTATTTTCTTGGCACTTCTTTTAGCCGGAGGTTTGGTGTTTCGCCATTTTTGGTTGAGAACCACTGACGAACCTTCGGTTATTGATCGTCTTCCGGATGGAGATTATTTGGTCCGGGCAAAACTTTTGGATCTTGCTCAAGAAACAACGGGAATGCTGCATTTTAACAAAGTCAAATTTCGGGACTTTGCTTCAAAAGAATTTCTTCTTGGGCAAGCTAAGATTTATGGTTTGGACCTTCAAAGACCAGTTTACTCTTTCGTGAACGAAAATGGGAGTTGGGGTAGTATGCTCTATGTTTCCGATAGCAGCGAGATTAACGCGGGTATTCAACGTTTACGAAAAGTCATTGAAATCAGAGATACCCTAATTGACAAGCAAAAAGCGTTTTGTTGGGACGAAGAAAATGGATATTTGTCCTATGGTAAAAATTGGCTGTTCTTATATAAAGGAGGTCAATTTAGCACAAAACTTCGAGAAATTTTATACGCTAAAAAGGATTCAGTTTCTGCAGTTTGGAGTGACTTTTTAAAAGACGAACACTTCAATCAGAAGAGTTTAGTCATCTATTCTAATTCTCGTGGAATCCAGAAATATGGAATTGAAAAAGCTATGTTTGCCCACAACGTTGACTCAACAAGTATTACTCTCCTATCATATGTGAAAAGCATTAAACCGTTCAATTTTGTGCCAAAACAAGAAGGATTGGCCATGGAGAAGGCGCCAGGATCGAAGAAGTTTTTGAATTTGCACATGAATATTGAAAATTTCAGAAGTGCATCTGACGATCCTTTGTACAGACTTTTGGACAGAAAAAGCAAGCGAATCAACTTTCCTTTAGAAGATTTTCTACAGGTATGGAATGGAGACTTATCCTTTGGTGAAGGAGGCAGTCAAATTATTAAAGAAACATACATAGAATCAGTCTTGGATGAGAATTTTGAAATAACCGAAGTCGTTTCTGTCAAGGAAAGAAAAGTCAATGGTTTTTCGATTGCTCTTTCCATGAATGAAGGTGCTAAGGCCTTTATTAATCAGCTTCTTAGAAAAGGTATCCTAACCCGCGAAGAAGAAAAATATAGGTTTTTAATTTCGCCACCCTTGACCATGAAGAAGCAAGGTGAATACTATCTCTTTTATTCTGGACAGAAGTCGCCAATACTGAAACCAAATAGCCAGACCAGTGGATTTTTAAGTTACAAGCGAACGCCTTTTACATTTTATTTGGATACTATTATTGGAAATGAAGCGTTCGGTAAAATAGATTTTCCTGTCGATCGAGTGATTCGACGAAATAAATTTTTCTAATTTCACAACAAAATCTTAAAATCAATAAGAAATGGAAGCAAATGAGCAAATGAGAACGTTAATCGCTAATTTCCCAAGTCAACTTTCGGAGGCACTAGAAATTGCCGCAAAAAGCAGTTTCAAAAAATCTGAAACAGAAATCAGAAATGTGGTTATATGCGGTATGGGTGGCTCGGGAATTGGAGGACTTATTGTTTCACAGTGGTTGTCCAATGATTTACAAGTTCCAGTTAATTTCTGTCAAGATTACCATTTGCCGAATTACGTGAATGAAAACTCTCTTGTAATTGGTTCGTCTTACTCTGGAAATACAGAAGAAACTTTAATGGCTCTGGATACAGCTATCAAAAAAGGTGCGCGTGTTATAGGCATTACTTCCGGTGGAAAATTGGCTCAAATCTGCGAAGAACACAATTTTGATTTCGTATTGGTTCCTGGTGGTAATCCTCCGCGAGCGTCAATGGGATATTCGATTGTTCAATTGGTGAATATATTCGTTCAACTCGGAATGTGTCCAGCGGAAAGATTGAATGAAATTCAAAAAGGAATTGATTTGATCAATGCTGAACAAGAAGGGATCCGCGTTGAAGCAACTCATTTAGCACAGGCATTAAAGGATAAAATTGCAATATTCTATTCTTCAGAATCACATTCTGGATTAACCGTTCGTGCACGTCAACAATTCAATGAAAACTCAAAAAAATTGGCGCATGCCCATGCCATTCCTGAAATGAACCACAATGAATTGTTGGGTTGGACGGGAGGTGATAGTCGTTTTGCTATCCTGTTTTTCGAAACGAACGATTTGAATGAGAGAAATAAAAAGCGAGCTGAAATTACACTTGAAACAATTCGTAAAAAAACAGATACTGTGCTTATCGTTGAGGCAAAAGGGAAATCGAAAATTGAAAAGTCCATTTATTTGAATAATATCATCGATTGGACTTCTTTTATGATCGCTGAAATGAACAATGTGGATTCTGTTGAAATTGATATCATTGACTATCTGAAAGAGTCACTTGCAAAAATATAAAGTTGAAGCCAATCGTTCATTTCCAAGACTTAGGTTTGATGGATTACCAGAAAGCCTGGGATTACCAAGAAGAAATCTTTGGAAAAACGATTGCTCGAAAAATCGAAAACCGAAAGAACGAAAAGCAAATTCCAACCGACAATTTTCTTTTGTTTGTTGAACATCCGCATGTATATACTTTGGGTAAAAGCGGCAAGGAAGAACACCTTCTTCTGGACGCGGAGCAATTAAAATTGAAAGAAGCGACCTATTACAAAATTAATAGGGGAGGAGACATTACCTATCACGGGCCGGGACAATTGGTCGGATACCCTATTTTTGATTTGGATCATTTTTTCTCTGATATTCATAAATATCTCCGTTTTTTAGAAGAAGCCGTTATCCGTACTTTGGCCGAATTTGGAATTGAATCAGGCAGAGTAGAAGGACTAACGGGTGTTTGGGTTGGCGGAGAAACAGACAATCCTAGAAAGATTTGTGCAATGGGTGTAAAATCGTCGAGATGGGTCACCATGCATGGTATCGGATTTAACATCAATTCAGATTTAGATTATTTCGGATATATTGTTCCTTGCGGAATTGAAGATAAAGCCGTAACTTCCATGAAGAAAGAATTAGGAAGAGAACTTGATATGGATGAGGTGAAAACGATTCTCAAAACCAAACTCGCTGAAATTTTCGAATACCAATACGCCTAATACATGAATGCAATTTTTGGCATGATTAAGAAGTTTATAAAAGCTTTCGGGATATTCCTGTTGGCTATTATCATTATTGTGAACTTATTCATTGTTCTGTCAGGTCGTTTTTATCTGTACAAAGGAGTTGCCAACACGTATTTAATTGGGAAATCTGGGCCTGATATCTACGATTTAGATGTATTTCCATACTCTACCATCGACAAAGCGAAAAAGTCGTTTAAATGGCACAAAAGTGAAGGTTTCAATCAATACAACTTTACCAGAGAAGAACAGAAATTGATTGATAAAACAAAAACCACAGCTTTTCTAGTCTTCCATAAGGACTCAATACTCTTTGAAAAATACTATGAAAAGCACCATATTGGAACGGTCTCCAATAGTTTTTCTGCTGCAAAAACGATTGTTGCCTTGCTTATTGGAATTGCAATTGAAGAAGGTAAAATTGAATCGGTAGATGAACCAGTTGCAAATTACATTCCCGAATTCAAAACTGAAGATAAAAAGGAGATTACTATTCGTCATCTGCTTCACATGGCGTCCGGTCTGGATTGGCAAGAAAGTGGCAAGAATCCGTTGTCGGATAATGCCGAGTCGTATTACGGAAATGATTTGTACGGATTAGTCACGCGACAGAAAGCGATTGGAC
>CBFIBY010000002.1:22078-49656 GCA_965660955.1 Crocinitomicaceae bacterium
ACCTCCTGGAGAGAAATTCAAGTACCAAAGTGGCAACTCTCAACTACTTGCCTTTATTGTGGAAAAAGCTACTGGGACAGATGTTTCTTTGTATGCGCAGGACAAACTGTGGACAAAAATCGGAACAGAGAACAATGCCTTTTGGAGTTTAGACAAGGAAAATGGAGATGAAAAAGCATTTTGTTGTTTGTACGCCACCGCGCAAGATTACGGTCGTGTGGGGCGTCTTATACTAAACATGGGTGAATGGAACGGGAAACAAATCATTTCGCAAGAATACATGCAGGAAATGGTGAGCAACCGTGCGCCAATCACCGAAGATGGAATAGTAAATACGTGCTATGCATCGCACATTTGGACCTACAATGATGGCGAAGATGATATTTTTTATTGCAGAGGAATTTTGGGACAATACATTGCTGTTATTCCTTCAAGAAATTTGGTTTTTATTCGTTTGGGTCATGAGCGAATCAAAGGCTTGACGCATGAACAATATACAAAAAGCAAAGGTGTAAACGTGCAGCAAAAAGATATTGATCATCCGAAAGATTTCCTAGAATATGTCAAGGTGGTTAAGAAGATTGCTAAATAATTTTTTGTGTTGATTTGAAGTGCTGTCGCACATTCATTCGAAGTAGCATCGCTCCGCTCGCTACATTGGAGGTAACTTTGCTTCGCTCGTTACATTGGTCGTGCTTCCCTTGAATGTAGCGAAGCGACCATTCTCCCAATGTCGAAGACTTCGAATACATCCAACGCAGCGAGGATTTGGCAGTGCCATTAGGCTTCGAATTATTTACCACAAAAAAAAGGGCACCATTTCTGAAACCCTCTTTCTCTATTTGTATTTTAGTTCTTACAATTGACTTACAATACGTTTGTATTCGGTTACATTCGTGTTTGAACCCGTACATCCCAAAGTCGTTTTAGCTGTATTAAAATGCTCAATACGTTTTCCTGGATCAGGGTGTGTACTTAAAAATTCAGGTTGACGTGCACCGCCCATATCTTGAATTTTCTGGAAAAATCCTCCTCCGCCAGCAGCATCATAATCTGTTGGACATAAATACTCAACAGAGAATTGATCAGCCTCTGATTCGTGTTTACGCGAATTTTTCAAACCGATTATTGCTCCAGTCATTTCTTTTAGTAATGCTCGATCACCAGCCAAAACATCCAACAATACTTGTACGCCATACATTTTTGTCATTTGACGTGTTGAGTGACGTTTGTCTGCGTGGGCGATTTCGTGCCCCATTACACCTGCAAACTGAGATTCATCATCCAAAAATTTTAAAATACCTGTGTAAACGTAAATATATCCACCAGGCGTGCAAAATGCATTCAATGTACTGTCGTTATCAATAATTCGGAGTCTCCATTGGAAATTATCCTTGTTCGTTACTTTTCCTGAATTCAATATTTTATCACGAACACGATACATCATTTGATAAACTTCCAAATTACTCATTGAATCCAAAAGTGGGTATTCAGCTTGATTTGCATCGATTTCTGCGGCTACTTGTGCTCCAAAATCTTTGTCCTGTTGGATAGTGAATAGGTTAAATCCTTGACCTGAACCTTTACTTCCACAAGAGGTTAAAATCAGCATGGATAATCCGAATGCTGCGATAATTAATTTTTTCATATTTGCTTTAAAATTTGTTTAAAGTTAGACATTTCCATAAAAAATCAGCTTACTTCACCGACTTAAAAAACGGAAGGGTAGAAGTAATTGATTAAAAAAACGATTCCTGTACTTCCGACAAAACCGTACAACACCTGTCGTAAGGTGTGCTTGTTCAAGTACATTCGACTTGCTAAAATGAAGCCGGAAACAAAAACGGCTATCATCAATAAGCTGAAACTAAAGTAAATGGAGTTGGCGCAATACGCGAATATTAAACCGGTTAAAATTCCAGCTCCAGCAGCATGCAAACTGATTTTCGTATACATGTTGATCCAAGCAAAAAGCGAAATGGTTACGAATCCGCTAAGGGGTAGGGCATAAATGTACTTTGGAAATAAAGCTTCGTTTGGAATAAAAACGAAGAACAGATACAAAAGCAAGCAATATCCGGCGGTAATTAATAATGGGATAAGGCGTTCTTTTCTGTCGTCAATTTCAATGTTGGAGATCACTTTGCGCGACATAAGCATCAACAATGTTAGCCCTGGAGCTACAACACTACACACAAAAAAGATGAGCAAAATCGCCCATTTGTTCTGAGAATGGATGTGGTACAAAGAATCGTCGTTGAATACGAAATCCTCGATGGATGGAATGAACATTAGTATTGCTAACGCATACAAAGGCATAAAAAGCGGTACGAATACCCAAGAAATAATTTGAGCGAATATTTTCATAATTACAATTCCTTGCGCAAACGGGCAACAGGAATATTCAATTGTTCACGATATTTTGCTACCGTTCTACGTGCAATATTGTATCCTTTTTCTTTCAGAAGTGTTGTTAATTTTTCGTCCGTCAAAGGTTTTTTCTTCTCCTCGGCTTTAATGGCCTCTGAAAGAATTTTCTTCACTTCTCGAGTTGACACTTCTTCTCCACCTTTTGTCGAAAGGGATTCTGAAAAGAAATATTTAAGTGAGTAAACACCATAATTGGTCTGAACATACTTGCTATTCGCAACACGAGAAATGGTGCTGATATCTAAGTTTACTATCTCAGCAATGTCTTTCAGAATCATTGGTTTCATGTTGGTTTCATCACCTGTCATGAAGAATTCTTTTTGATAATTCATTATAGCGGTCATTGTCATCAAAAGGGTGTTTTGCCGTTGACGAATTGCATCAATGAACCATTTGGCGCCATCCAATTTTTGTTTAACAAATGTCAAGGCTTCTTTGTCAGATTTAGATGTTTTACCACCTTCAGAATACGTGCGCAGCATTTGTTCATAACCACGACTCACTTTCAATTCAGGTGCGTTTCGACCATTCAACGTCAATTCCAATTTGCCCTCGAATTCCGTAATCATGAAATCGGGAACAATCTGCGACATTTGTTTCGAAGATTCCTTCATGGATCCACCTGGCTTAGGATTTAGTTTGATAATTTCAGCAATAGCATCGCGTAAGTCATCATCACCGATTTCCAATTTGGATTGAATTTTATCGTAATGCTTCTTCGTAAATTCAGAGAAGTAGTCTTGTAAAATTTTCTTAGCTGTATACTTTGTGATGTCGCCATCTTGTTTACGCTCAATTTGTATCAATAGACATTCACGTAAATCACGAGCACCTACTCCTGCAGGATCTAAATCTTGCACGAGAGAAAGTATTTCTTCTATTTCCTCTTCAGTTGTTGTGATGTTGGCACTAAACGCTAAATCGTCCACAAGTGCTTCTATTTCACGGTTCAGGTAGCCCGATTCGTCTAAATTCCCAATGATAATGTCGGCAATCAGAAATTGATTGTCGTCAATATCACGCATGTGCAATTGAGACGTCAAACGCTCTTGGAAGCTTTTCCCTGAAGACAATGGAATTACTTTGTCGTCATCATCTTTCCCTTTATTGGAAACGGAAGTTTTATAATCTCTCGAATCGTCGTCTAGATAGTCGTTGATGTCAAAGTCATCGTCCTTTTCTTCGAAATCTTCTTCTTGATCATCATATTCATCTTTTTCCTCCGCACCTTCTTCCAAAGCGGGATTCTCTTCAATTTCCTGCTTAATACGCTGATCAAGCTCCATAGTAGGAACTTGCAACAACTTCATCAACTGAATTTGTTGAGGAGAAAGCCGTTGATCCAACCGTTGCGAAAATTGTTGTTTTAATGCCATGACGTGAATTCTGAGTTTAATTTAAATAAAAATAATCGATTGTGTATCTTTTTCGATTAAAATTCAGCGTTGTCTGGCGTTCGTGGGAAAGGAATTACGTCACGAATATTGCTCATTCCCGTCACAAACATAACCATACGCTCAAAGCCTAAACCAAAGCCTGCATGTGGAACAGTTCCGAATCGACGCGTATCCAAATACCACCAAAGTTCCTCTTCGTGTATGTTGAAGTCAGCACATTTCTTTTTCAAAATGTCCATGCGTTCTTCTCGTTGTGAACCTCCAACGATTTCGCCAATTCCTGGGAATAGTACGTCCATCGCGGCTACGGTCTTTCCATCATCATTTTGACGCATATAGAACGCCTTGATTTCCGCTGGATAATCGCTCAAAATCACGGGACATTTAAATTCTTTTTCTACCAAATAACGTTCGTGTTCACTTTGCAAATCAATGCCCCATTCTACGTCGTATTTGAACTTTTTCTTTTTATAATGTTTCGAATTGCGTAGAACGTCAATGGCTTCAGTATACGTTAAACGTTTGAAATCATTGCTGATAACGAATTTCAATCGTTCAATTAAATTCAATTCATTTCTTTCGTTCTGCGGCTTTTGACTTTGTTCTTTCTCTTCTCTGTCGCTTAAGAATTGAAGGTCATCTGCATTGTTGTCCATTACATATTGACAGATGTATTTCAAAAAATCTTCTGTCAAGTCCATGTTGTCTGTCAAGTCGTTGAAAGCAACCTCGGGCTCTATCATCCAGAATTCAGCCAAGTGACGCGAAGTATTCGAGTTTTCTGCGCGGAAAGTAGGTCCAAAAGTATATACCTGACCTAATGCTGTAGCTGCTAGTTCAGCTTCTAGCTGTCCGCTCACAGTTAAGTTCACTGGTTTTCCAAAAAAATCTTTACTATAATCGATTTTTCCATCCTCCGTCTTAGGAAGATTTTCAGGGTCTAAATTGGAAACGCGGAACATTTCTCCTGCTCCTTCAGCATCAGAACCCGTAATGATAGGTGTGTGAATGTAGAAATATCCTTTATCGTTGAAATATTTATGAATCGCATACGAAACCGAATGGCGAATTCTAAAAACTGCACCGAATGTGTTCGTTCTGAAACGCAAATGCGCTTGTTCACGCAAATATTCCATCGAGTGCTTTTTCGGCTGCATAACTGTTTTACTTACATCATCAGGATTTGCTTCACCAATAACCTCAAAACTTTCCACTTTCATTTCTAGCGCTTGTCCAGCACCTTGTGATTCCACGAGTTCGCCAGTTACAGAAACCGCAGCTCCTGTTGTCACTTTTCGTAACAATTCTTCATCGAAATTTTCGAAATCTACAACGGCTTGTAAGTTTTTTATTGTTGAGCCATCATTCAGCTGAATGAAACGATTGCTACGGAAGGCGCGAACCCATCCTTTTGCCGTTGTTTTTGTGCCGATTAGTTTCGGATTCAAGAGGTCTATAATGCGTGTTCTTTTCATGGTCTAATACTGATGTGGGCAAAAGTAGTGTTTCGCAGTGAATTTTGGAATATTTTATTAGTTGGATCGACTTTAATCTATTGACGAAGCGCAATTTTACCAAAACAGAGACGAAAACAATTTTAGAAAAAAAGGGACAGGAATAAAGTATTGAGGATGATGCTTTTTCTATACTATTGGCTTTTTTTGTGAGTTGATCGAGAATTTTTTCGAAGGAATGCCAAATCAATGAGGTCTATCTTTTCATGTACAAATTACGAATAAACAGTAAAAAATATGATTAAGAACACATTGAGAATCGGCGCATTTGTTTTTTTAACAGCATGTGCAAGCAGTAGCGTTGAGAGTGATTACGAAAAAAATAACAGTGAGCGAAATAGAGGTGGTGGTGCACCAGATATTAAAGAAGTTTTCAAGATGGATACAAATGGTGATGGAAAATTAGCCAAGTCTGAAGTTTCGGGAAGACTGCAAGAAGATTTTAATAAGATTGATACCAATGGTGATGGATTTATAACCCGTGAAGAGTTTCAAAATGCCCCAAAACCAGAAGGTGGAAGAGGTGGTGGACAACGTCCTCCCAGAAATTAAGAATAGAATTCATAAAAAAGGCGTCCCAATATTTATCAGGACGCCTTTTTGATTCCTTTATCAAGACCAGAGTCCTGATTTCCGGAGAATAAAGCCAATTTTGATTATTTGTTGAGCTGTTGCTTAACGAGAGTTGCAATCATCTTTCCGTCCGCCTTGCCAGCGATTTTTCCAGATAGCATGCCCATTACTTTCCCCATGTCCTGAGGACCAGATGCACCAGTTTGTGAAATTGCAGCAGCAACTTCTGCGGCAACTTCTTCTTCCGTCATCATTTTGGGTAAGTAAGCTTCCAACACTTCTGCTTGGAATTTTTCTTCCGCCGCCAAATCTTCACGATTTTGCTCTTTGTACAGCTCATACGTTTCTGTGCGTTGTTTGTGCAACTTCATTACGATTTTCACCGCGGCAGCTTCTGACACTTCGCCAGAACCATCGGATGTCGCTTCCAACATTAATTTGGATTTGATATCACGTAATACAGAAAGTTTTTCTTTGTCTTTGCTTAGCATAGCCGCTTTGATGTCGGCGCTAATTTGATCCATGAAGCCCATTAGTCTACGTTATCGTGTAAAAAAGAATTTCCTCCGCGCAAAGTTGAACCTTTTCCATCTTCGTCTTCGTTCAATCCGAAGCGGCTGACTTTGTCTTCCGTGCTTTGTTTTGTTTCATCCAATTGAATGTTACGACGAACATAAGCTGGCTCTTTTTCGAATTCAGAAACGCCATTCGGTTTTTTCAACTTCTGTGTGTATTCTTGAATACGCTGCATGCGCTCTCGGTTCAAACGTTGTTGTTCTTCTGGAGAAAGTGTCGTTCTTGATTCTTCAGGTGCTGTTGTCTGGGTGTTAGTCGTGATTTCATCTTCTTCCAACATGTATTTTGTCACCTCTTCTTCTTTCGCTTCTATTTTGTCGGCAGACTGGTCTGCTTCTGGAGCCGCTGGTTCATTTTCCATTTCCCAGTCAAATTTCATAGCGCCTTGTTCTTCGGCAGAAAGATCTTTTACGAAAGGTTCATCTGCGTCAACTGATTCTTCCACTTCGTTTGTCGTTTCTTCAATCACTTCTTGCCCTTCTTCTTTCAAAAAAGGAACTTCTTCAACCGTTTCAGCAACTGTTTTCTGTGTAGGTGAATCTAAAGGAGCTTTGATTTCATTTTTAGGCTCTTCCTCCAAAACAACGACTTTTCTTTCAATTACTTCGTCAGATAGGGTTGATCCAGCTTTGAAACCAGTTGCGATGATCGTAACACTCAATTTATCACCAAGTGTTTCGTCGAATCCGTGACCCCAAATTACATCTGCCGAAGATCCTGCTTCGTCTTGGATATAATCTGTGATTTCCGTGATTTCGTCCATCAATACTTCTTTTTCTCCGTATGTAATGTTCAATAATACGTAGTTGGCTCCAGAAATTTCGTTGTCGTTCAACAATGGAGAATTCAATGCGTTTTGAACCGCTTTCAATGCACGTGCTTCGCCTTCAGCCGCTGCGCTACCCATAATGGCAACACCGCTGTCTTTCATTACCGTGTTCACATCGTTGAAATCGACGTTGATTGCACCTGTTACTGAAATCACATCTGCAATTCCTTTGGCAGCTGTTGTCAATACGTCATCCGCTTGAGAGAAAGCATTTCCAATTGTCAAGTTACCTGAAATCTCACGTAGTTTTTCGTTGTTAATGACCAACAAAGTATCAACGTTTTTACGCATTTCCTCTAAACCTTCTTCGGCTTGGATTCGTCGCTTACGACCTTCAAATCCGAAAGGCACTGTGATAATTCCAACGGTTAAAATGCCCATTTCTTTAGCAATAGAAGCGATTACGGGAGCAGCTCCGGTTCCTGTTCCACCGCCCATTCCTGCAGTAACGAAAACCATTTTTGTGTTCACGCCTAAGAAATCGCGGATATCATCAATGTTTTCTACTGCTGCATTCTTCCCGATTTCTGGAATAGATCCAGCTCCACGACCTTCCGTTAATGAAGGTCCCAACTGAATTTTATTTGGTACGGGTGAAACATCCAAGGCTTGAAGATCGGTGTTGCAAACGTAAAAGTCAACCCCTTCAATTCCTTGCTTGTACATGTGATTTACGGCATTGCTACCACCACCACCTACACCTATCACTTTAATGATCGATGAGTTTTTGTCTTTTGGCAAATCAAATTCCATTTTTTCTAATTTTTGCTTTATTCTTATTCTAATATTCTAATCCTCTTCTGCAAACCACTCTTTACTCGTTGCTATGATTTTGTCAAAGAACGACCCACGTGATTTTTTAGAGTGTGTTTTTACTGATTTTGAACCTTTTTTTGATTTGGCTTCTGTTGTTGCTTCTTTTTCGAATCCTTTCAATACAAGACCAATACCTGTTGAGTACATTGGGCTCGTCAAATTCTCGATTTTGTTGTTGTTTGCCAAATGCTCTGTTGGATATCCTATTCGCGTATCCATTCCGGTGACGTATTCAAACAATTGCGTCATGTGCTTCATTTGAGCGCCACCACCAGTAACAACAATTCCCCCAATCAGTTTTTTCTCGTACCCGCAGTTGCGAATTTCGTAATGCACCAATTCGATGATTTCTTCCATTCGACTTTGAATGATGTTCGCTAGGTTACGAAGCGTAATTTCTTTCGGCTCTTTCCCGCGCAATCCAGGAATACAAACCACTTCATTTTCGCTAGACTCACTCGCCAAAGCAGAACCGAATTTACGTTTCAACATTTCAGCTTGTCGCTTCATAATCGTGCAACCTTCTTTGATGTCTTCTGTAATGACGTTTCCACCGAAAGGTATAACAGCTGTGTGACGGATAATTCCTTCATGGAAAATCGCGATGTCTGTTGTTCCACCACCAATATCCACCAAAACAACACCGGCCTCTTTTTCTTCTTCCGATAGAACAGCGTCTGCTGATGCAATTGGCTCAAGAATAATGTCTTTTACTTCTAAACCAGCTTTTTGAACACATTTGTTGATGTTTAAAACTGCGCCAACATTACCCGTGATGATATGGAAATTTGCCTCTAAACGAACACCAGCGTGTCCAATCGGATCGTAAATCCCTTGTTCGTTATCGATAATGTATTCTTGTGGAATAACTGTGATAATTTCTTCACCTGGATTCATCACCAATTTGTACATATCTTCGACCAATGCGTCGATGTCTTTTTGGCTGATTTCATCTTCAATGGAATTTCTTGTGTGGATTCCACGGTGTTGTAAACTTTTGATGTGTTGCCCAGCAATTCCAACGTTCACATTATGAAGAACAACTTCATAGCGCTCGTTCATGGATTCCTGTGCAAGGTCGACAGCAGATTTTATAGACGCTACAGTCTTTTCAATGTTGGATACTATTCCTCGCATCACACCAAGTGATTCGCTAGTGCCCATGGCTAAGATTTCTATCTTACCATGCTCATTTTTGCGACCAACGAAACAAGCGATCTTCGTCGTTCCGATATCCAAGCCAATTACTACTTTCGACATACTATTCTTTTTTCTTGCAAACTATTTGACCCTCATATTTGAGGACTATTTTATCGTATTTGTTCCACCCTTCATATGGCAAACCATACTTGTAAAACGTCTTTAACTTCTCAAATTTGTCAGAAACTTCCTTATCAGAGAGTGCTGAACCAAAGACTATTGTATGGCCTCCAACTTGCGGTATCAGTACAAAATCACCGTTTTTTTTGTAGTGTATTTGTGCGACCTGCGCTAGAAGAAATGGGTCTTTACAAACATAATTCGTAATTCGGTAGATATCGTCGAGTTTTCGAATACTTTTCAAGGAATCATTGTTAATTAGCTCCACGACAGGTGGGGAGTTGAGGCGATCTGGGATGGCTCCATTCACAACAACAACTCGAGCAGTATGTAATGATCTGGGAGACAATGTATAACCTTCTTGATCGAGGTAGAAACTTTCACCAAATTGATTGAAAATCCGAGCAATGGGTTGGCGTAACTCGACTTTAATGGTCCAATCTGGGCCAATTTTAGTAAAGACTCTAACTTTTCGAATTTCGCCCATTCCAGCGATGTACTTTTCTATTTTATCTACGTTCAGTTGGTCGAAAGTTTGCCCTGGAAAAAGCACTTCTTCATCCACCAGTCTCTTGTATAGTTCGTCGGAAGTAATGAAAAGATTTTCTCCCGTTTGTGGTACGATAATCTCCGGACGATTCATGACTGTATTCCCTTGTGCATTGTAGCTCAGAACAACCATTAACAGGATCAATACGGCACTCAATGAAATCAGCGTTATTTTAACCCATTTTTTCATACCGTTTTGGCTTTTTTAATGGGTTCAACTATTTGATCAATGTCACCAGCACCTATTGTCAGAAGAACAATATCATTTTGATTATCAGCGAATTGAATTGCTTCGATTGCCGTCATGAGCGTTTTCTTTGGTGCAGTAATTTTTTCCAATAGTTTATCACTTGATATTCCTTCAATGGGTTGTTCTCTGGCAGGATAAATAGGCAATAATATACATTCGTCAAGACGCGAAAGTTGCTCTGCGAATCCGTCGAAAAAATCTCTTGTTCGGGTGAATAAATGCGGTTGGAAAATACCTATTTTCTTTCTTTTTGGATACAACAAATCAATGGAATCCAAAAGTGCTTTTATTTCTGTTGGGTGGTGCGCGTAATCGTCAATGTATACGAAATCATCGCGTCGAATGTGATAGTCAAATCTCCGCTTAACTCCTTTAAATGTGGATAATCCGTGACGGATTATTTTTTCGTCGAGACCGAGCCATAAGCACAGAATGATGCAGGCCAAAGCATTTTCCGCATTGTGAATTCCTGGGATGCCAAGAACGACATTTTCCCAAGTGAATTTTGGGCCATAAACTGTGAACATGAACCGTTCATTTTCGAATCTCAATTCTCTAATTGTAAAGTCGGCTAGTTCATTGTCTAGGTCATATGTGAAATGTACCCCGTTTTTTTTAATTGGTAAACCGTAGTGCGCAATGAGCAATCCTGCCGGATCAATCAATGCAGCGTAATCTTGAAATCCTTTTTGGAAATTTTCAACTGATCCATAAATGTCCAAATGGTCTGCATCCATGGCAGTTATTATTGAAGCAAAAGGTCTCAATTGAAGAAAACTGCGATCAAATTCATCCGCTTCGATAACCGTATATTCCGCGTCAGGATGTCCCACGTAATTGGTGTTGAAGTTGCTGGAAATCCCGCCTAGAAATGCATTGCTTTTTACGTCAGATTCGTTCAACATGTGCGCCAAAAGACAACTCGTTGTTGTTTTACCATGGGTTCCAGCGACACCCAAACCTTTGAAATTTCTTGTGAGGATGCCCAAAGCTTCTGAACGTTTGAAAATGGCATACCCTTTTGTTTCGAGTGCTACTAATTCACCAAATTCGGCTGGAACGGCCGGTGTTCTTATCACCAAAGTCTCTGTTACGTTGGGTAACATATCATAAACCCTTTCTCCAGAGTCCTCAAAGTGAATTTGGGCTCCTACGCTTATTAGTTCCTCGGTAATTTTACTGGGTGTTTTGTCATAGCCAATTACCTCAAAATTTTCCGAGAGAAAGTATCTAGCCAACGCGGACATGCCTATTCCTCCGATGCCTAGGAAATAGACTTTTTTGAAAGATGAAAGCGTTATGTCGTCTAACTGACTCATTATTTGGCAATAGATTCGATTACATTGACAATATCTTGTGTGGCGGAGGATTTACCCATTTCAGCAATATTTTTGCTTAGAACGTCTCTTTTTGACTGATTTCGCAATAATTCGAGTGCGGTTGTGATTAACATTAATTCCGATTCATGGTCTTTAATGAGAATGGCAGCTTCATTTTTCACTAATGCCATTGCATTTTTCGTTTGGTGATCTTCAGCAACGTTTGGTGATGGGACAAGAATTACAGGTTTTCCAACTAAACAGACTTCCGAAACCGATAGTGCGCCCGCCCTGGAAATGATAATATCTGCCGCTTGGTAGGCATCTGCCATATTTTGAATGAAAGCACTAAAATGCAAGTTTTCAGGCTTTTTGTTCTTTAATTCTTCCGTGACTTTGTCCAAGTAATAGGAGCCACATTGCCACATTACTTGTGCTTCGCTCTCGCTTATCTTGTCCAGATGTGCCATCACGGATTGATTTAGTGTGCGAGCTCCCAAACTACCACCTATGATTAATATCGTTGGTTTCTCAGGGTCCATTCCCATATTTTTTCGGGGTGTGGATTGTTCTTTTTCTTTAGGAATCGCGGACAAACGGACAGGATTTCCGGTGAAATGAATTTTTTCTTTGGCAAAAACTGTTTCTAGGTTCTCATAAGCGACACATATCGCGTGCGCTTTTTTCGCAAGAATTCGATTGGTTTTACCTGGATAGGAATTTTGTTCTTGTAGCAGAGTTGGTATGCCTAACATGTTGGCCATTTGCAATGTAGGACCAGAGGCATATCCCCCAACGCCAATAACAGCTTGGGGTTTGAATTTCTTAATGATTCCGCGCGCCTTCCATAGGCTGGATATGATTTTGAAAGGAAGAAGGAAGTTGGATAGCGTTAATTTGCGTTGAAAACCGCGAATATCAAGGCCCTCAATTTTATACCCAGCTGTTGGAACTTTTTCCATTTCCATTTTACCTTTCGCACCAATGAAAAGGATGTCTACTTCGGGGTTTCGTTTTTTAATTTCGTCGGCAATGGCAATAGCCGGAAAGATATGACCTCCCGTTCCACCTCCTGATATGATTATGCGTTCTAGTTTCATTAGACTTTTGCGGGTTTTTGTTGATGATAGGCTATACTTTGAATTATGCCAATACTTAAACAAGTCATGATGAGTGCAGAACCACCCATGGCGAGCAAAGGCATATTTTGTCCTGTAACAGGGAATATACCCGTGCATACGAGCATGTTTACACTGGCTTGGGTGAGCATAAGTACACCGATTCCAATGGACAAATAAGTTTGAAAGAGATTCTTGGAGGCGAGGCCAATTTTTATTATTCGGAAGAGTAAAATAAGGTAAAGTAAAATTAAAAATATGGCGGAAATTAAGCCGAATTCTTCCACAAAACTGGCATAATAGAAATCTGCATACGCTTCAGGCGTAAATTCTTTTAACTTCCCGTCCCCAACTCCTTGTCCCAGGAATTTGCCATTGTAAATACCCAATTTGGCGTTCATGGCTTGTGCATTTGCGGCGACATTGGTTTCGTCGCTCATTACATTAAGGACGCGGTTGACCCACGTCTCATATCTAGGTAATAAATTCAGTTTTGGAACTGCAAGATGTAACCCCACGACCATGGCTAGTAGTCCAATTCCGCTTAATAGAACAATGGAGATTTTACCTATTGGAATTCGTCCAAGGAAAAGCATGACCAAACTGATCATGAAGAGGATAGCTGCTGTCGAAAAATTATCCTTTACTATCAATCCACATATGATAATAATCGGCAACATTACTGGCCAAAAACCTTTTTTCCAGCTGTGCATTAATTGACTCTTTTTGACCATTAATCGCGACAGGTATATGACGAGTGCTAATTTGGCGAAATCCGAACTTTGAAAGGTTAACCCAACAAATGGAATTCTTACCCAACGGCCTGCCATATTGGTTTTCGTCCCAAAAAAGAAAGTAAAAATCAAGAGTGCAACAGCAAAATAAAAGGCAAGTTTTGAGAACATGGAGAAGTATTTAGGGTCCTGTTTGGAGGTCCAAATAAGTATGCCTAAACCTATTAAAACGTATACGAAATGTTTAAATAAATATTTGAAAGGTGTACTACCATCAATTTTCACCAAAATGGGTACAAAACTATAGACCGTTACCAATGAAAAGGCTAACATCAACAAAGTGATGATCCAGATGACGCGGTCGCCTTTTAAATAGTCTAAATATTTATCCATTTTTATTTTTTGAAGGTTTTAATAAACGCCTCGATTTCACTTCTGTTATTTTGCCAATCAGCCATTTCACCTGTAATAATCATTACACTTTTTTCTTGCTCTATGGCTCTTGTCATGATCAGGGCACCTTCCATCGTGTCGCTTGAAATACAATTGGTTATTTGGTCTGCAAATTCGCTCGGTATTTCGAATTTTGGGGTGTCGTATAAGACAATTGTTTCTATTTTTTTTGTGAGCTTTTTGGATAGTCGAAATGCAATCTCTACTTCGGTTTTTTTTGCCACCCAATGAATTGGATAAGGAAATGAAAGTAAGGTGCTAACAAGATCATCAATTTGATAATCGAACCAGGTAAATAAGTCACTACTCATCACTTTTCCATGTGCCCGCATAGGCGCACGATTCATCCTGTCCAAAGCTTCTTTTCTCGCCTGGAGGAGTTGCAACGCCGAATTGATGTGTATTTCGTTTCGGGTGCTCATCTTATAGAGATCTTACTGCTTTTTTAAACTGTTTCCCACGATCTTCGTAGTTCTCGAAAAGATCGAAACTAGCACAAGCCGGTGACAACAAAACGGTCTCTTCTTTCATGGCTAATCGGTAACCATAAGCAACTGCTTCCATGGCACTTGTTGTTTCAATAATCGTTTCTACAACTCCTTCGAACGCATGTTTGATTTTGGAATTGTCTTTTCCTAAACATATGATGGCTTTCACCTTGTCTTTGACTAATTCGGCAAGTTCGGAGTAGTCATTTCCTTTGTCGACGCCTCCAACGATCCAGACGGTTGGTTTGCTCATCGATTCCAAGGCATACCACGTGCTGTTAATATTGGTTGCTTTCGAATCGTTGATGAATTCGATGCCGTGTACTTTGGCAACAAATTCCATTCGATGTTCAACATTCACGAAGTCGGTTAAGCTCTCGCGAACCGTTTCGTTCCTGATTTCTAATACTCTCGCGGCGATACCGGACGCTAGCGAGTTTTGGGCGTTGTGCTTGCCCTTCAAAGCTAATTCATGGATTGACATAGTAAATTGTTTATGGATGTTGATAATAAGCTGTTCTTGAGCCAGATAGCCGCCAGTTTTTTGCTCATCCTTAAGCGAAAATGTTGCTATTTGGGTATTGGGTTTTCTTTTTTCTACTTCTTTTTTAATAATCGGGTCGTCGTAATTATATATGAGCCAGTCTTCTGGACGTTGGTTTTGAAGGATGCGGAATTTGGCGTCCACATAGTTTTCCATTTTATAATCATAGCGGTCTAAATGATCAGGTGTGATGTTGAGTAGCATGGCAATGTCAGCACGGAAATCAAACATTTCTTCCAGTTGAAATGAGCTCAATTCAAGCACATACCAATCAAAATCTTCCTGCGCCACTTGTTTTGCGAAGCTATAACCGATGTTTCCTGCCAACCCAACTTTAATTCCGGCTTTTTTGAGGATATGATGTGTCAACATAGTTGTTGTCGTTTTCCCATTACTACCTGTGATACAGATGGTTTTTGCCTTGCAATAAGGAGCAGCAAACTCAATCTCTGAAAGGACTTTTTTACCGGATTTGGCAAACTCCTGAATGAAAGGAACGGTAGAAGGAATTCCTGGTGACTTGACCAAACAATCTGCTTTTTGAATTCGCTCTAATGAATGGTTGTTTTCTTCGAATTGGATATCATATTCATTCATTGCTGTTCGGTATTCATCTTGTATTTTTCCGTTGTCGGATACGAAAACTGAGTACCCTTCTTTTTTTGCAAGAATAGCTGCTCCAACACCGCTTTCGCCAGCGCCCAATACAACGATATGTTTACCGAATTTTAACACTAACGGAGTTTGAGCGTTACAATGGTGAATACTGCAAGAAGTATGGCTACAATCCAGAAACGAGCAACAATTTTCGCCTCATGAACACCTTTTTTCTGGTAGTGATGATGTAAGGGAGCCATGAGGAAAATTCGCCTGCCTTCCCCAAACTTTCGTTTGGTAATTTTAAACCAAGCAACCTGCATGATGACGGACATATTTTCGATTAAAAAGATTCCACAAAGCACTGGAATCAACAATTCTTTACGAATCGAAATAGCAAATACCGCAATGATTCCGCCTAGTGCTAAAGATCCGGTGTCACCCATAAATACTTGAGCGGGATACGAGTTGTACCAGAGAAATCCGATACATGCTCCAACAAAGGCAGCGATGAAAATCACCATTTCTTCAGCAAAAGGTATATACATGACATCGAGATAATCGGCAAATCGAATATTGGAACTGACGTAGGCAAATACGGCCAATGCAAGCCCAATTATGGCTGAAGATCCGGTAGCCAATCCATCTAATCCATCGGTCATATTTGCACCATTGGATACGGCAATTACGATGAAAATGACGATAGGAATGAACAACAACCAACCGTAACTTTTATTGGAATCTCCAATGAGCCAGTTGTAATTGAACTCATTGTCTTTCACAAACGGAATGGTGGTCGTCATGTCTCTTGTTTTAATCCACTTAAATCCTTCTGTCTGAGCAAATTCTGCATGACTTTCGGTAACATCCGTTTCGTCTGCAGAGAGTACGTGATCGTTTTTAACTTTCTTGTGCACCTGGACGTCGTTGGAGAAGTAGAGCATTGAACCAACAATAACACCCACACCGATTTGACCAAGAACTTTGAATTTACCCGCTAAACCTTTTTTGTTCTTTTTGAAAACTTTGATGTAATCATCTATAAAGCCAATTAAACCGAGCCATACGGTCGCAATTAGCATGGTCAAGACATAGATGTTGTCCAACTTTGCCAAAAGTAAAGTGGGGATAAGAATCGCAGCAAGTATCATTAATCCACCCATCGTAGGTGTTCCAGCTTTTTCAATTTGCCCTTGTAATCCAAGATCGCGTACCGTTTCACCGATTTGTTGTTTTCGCAATCGGTTAATAAATTTCTTCCCGAATACGATAGAAATAATCAGAGAAAAAATCAATGCCATTGCGGCACGGAAGGAAATATATTGAAACAGTCCAGCGCCTGGAACATTCATTTCTTGGAGATAATCGAACAAGTAGTACAACATTATTTCTTCAGTTTTTCGAACAATTCTTTTGCGATTGCTAAATCATCAAAAGGGTGTTTTGTTCCGTTTATATCTTGGTATTTTTCGTGACCTTTCCCTGCTATCAAAAGCACGTCGCCTTTTTGAGCTAAAGAAATGCCCAGTTTAATCGCTTCTTTGCGATCAGGAATCGTCAAATTTGTCGCATTGTTTTCGGCAGGAATTCCAGCCTCCATATCTTCCAAAATTTGACTCGGATCTTCCGTTCTTGGGTTGTCGGACGTGAGAATGCTTTGGTCGCTCAATGCGTTGGCAATTTGCGCCATTTTCGGTCGCTTAGTCTTGTCTCTGTCGCCACCACATCCTACGACGGTAGTTATTTTCGTTCCTTCTTTCTTGAAGCTTTGAATGGTTTTGAGGACATTTTCTAATGCATCAGGTGTATGTGCATAATCTACAATACAGGTTATCCCCAATCGACTTTTGAAGAATTCGAAACGACCGTCAACCGATTTAAGGGTGCTTATCTCTGTCAGAACGTCCATTTTGTCCAATCCTAGAAGCTCACTTATGCCATAAACAGTTAGTAGATTATACGCATTGAATTGACCAATTAATTGGGTGTAAACTTCAGTTCCATTGATTTGAAGGATAAGACCAGTCAATTCATTCTCTATAATTTTTCCTTTGAAATCTGCCGGTGCTTTTAAAGCGTAAGTGTGTTTCTCGGCCTTTGTGTTTTGAAGCATTACCATCCCGTTTTTGTCGTCTATATTGGTTAGGGCATGTGCTTCAGCAGGCAGATTATCAAAGAAACTCTTCTTTACCTCTAAATATTCTTTGAAAGTGTTGTGATAATCCAAATGGTCATGTGTGATATTCGTGAAGGCTCCGATATCATAATGCAAGGCCATCATTCGTTTCTGATGGATTGCATGCGAGCTGACTTCCATGAAGACGTGGGTGCAATTTTCATTGGCCATACGGTCCAATAATGCACACAACGCAATTGGATCAGGTGTTGTATGGGTAGATGGAATGTTTTCCGATCCTATTTTATTCACCACTGTGGAGATTAAGCCGCATTTATAACCCAGCTTGGTAAATAAGTTGAAAAGCAGCGTTGTTGTCGTGGTTTTTCCGTTCGTTCCAGTAATACCGACCAACTTGACTTTTTTGGAAGGTTGATCGAAGAAATTGTGTGCTGCGATTGACAAGGCAGAAGCTGTATTTTCAACAAGAATGGCATTAATTCCAGGATAGTGTACTTCCTTCTGAACCACGATGTTTTTACAGCCACTTTCCACCACTTGATCGAGGTATTTATGACCGTCGGTAACGCTTCCAACAACTGCGAAGAAAAGAGTGCTCTCATTTACATCTCTTGAATCAAAGGATATTCGAGAAATTGAACCTGTATTGTCCCAGTCACTGTTTAAAACTGTAATATTTTGTAAGATATGTTCTAGTTTTTGACTCATCTCAATACGATTTGGGCAATACCACCGCCTCTTGTTGGTGTCCCAGCGAAGGGATATTGTTGTACGACTTTTCCGCTTCCTTTTATAGAAGCTATCATTCCACTTTTTTCAATAACATAGACAGCATCTTTAGCTGAAAGACCCATTACATTGGGCATGGTGTTTTTCGTGATGTTCCTTTTCTGAAATAGAACTTCTTTTTCGGCAGCCTTAGTGTTTACCCATTCTTCTTGGATTCTATTGGAATAGGGTACTTGCAGAGCTTTTAGAACTGTTTTTATGTCATGTTGCGAACCAGAAAGGGAGCGGGGTAGGGGACCCGTTTTCTTGTCCTTTTCATTGACGGCTTTGTGGTAGCGCAAAGTAGATGCATACACTTTGTTTGCAATTGCACTGAATACGGTTCCCGAAACGGACGCTCCATAGATATCTTTAGTCGGTGCTGAAATCACGACAATACAGCTGTAGATTGGATCTTTGGCTGGGAAATAACCTACAAAAGAAGCTTGGTGTTTTTCTTCTCCACGATTTCCGTAGCGTAGATCCGAATTTAATATTCGCGCTGTACCCGTTTTTCCAGCAATTTTAAAATAGGCAGATTTTAGTTCTGAGCCTGTTCCTCTTTCGATTACCCCTTCGAGCGCAATTTTTAATGCCTTTAATGTTTGGTCTGAACAAATTTTCTTTTTCAAGGTTACCGGCTCGTAACGTTTGACTATTGATCCGTTTCTTCGTATTTCACTAACAAACAATGGACGAATTAATCGACCGTTGTTTGCTACGGCGTTGTAAAATGCCAAGGTCTGAAGTGGAGTTTGTTGAACTTCGTATCCAATTGCCATCCAGGGCAATGAAATCCCTGACCACATGGGGTGACCAGGAGCATATAAAGTAGGTGTCTTTTCTCCCAAAATGTCAATTCCAAGTGGGTCGCCTAATCCAAACGAGCGCAATCGACTGATAAACGCTTCGGGTTCGTTTCTATACGCGTTAAAAATGACCCTTGAAATCACATTTGATGATAATTCAAATGCTCTTTCAATGGATATTCTACCGTAACCCGTTGTTTTTGAATCAGTAAGTCGAGCATCATAAAATCGGTATTCGCCATAGGCGCCAACGGTATCGGTCATTTTTATTTTGTCGTCCTCCAAAGCGGCCATTAACGATGCTAATTTGAATGTCGATCCTGGTACCTCTTTCGTTCCAATTGCGAAATTATAGGACTCTCTGTAGTTGCCATCTCTACCACGCGATAAATTGGCAATAGCTTTGATGTGTCCAGTTTTCACATCCATTACTATGGCTGTCCCATTTCGAGCTTCTTGATTTCGTAGTTGCTTGTATAGTTCTGAATGGGCTACTTCTTGAATTTCCTTATCGATGGTGGTGATGACATCTGCCCCTTCCACTGCTTCTTTGACGATTTGACCGGTTGTTTTCCATCCCGTGGCAATTTCTTGTTGGATTTCCGCTCCTTCTTCACCTCTTAAGTAGAAATCGTACGCTCCTTCAATACCCACTTTAATGGTGTCTTCGTTTTCAATTCGTACAAAACCAAGTGTTCGTTTAAGTAATTCTCCTTGAGGCTTTTCTCGTTTTATATCCTCGTCCGTATCAATTATTCCTCCTTTCAATCGACCCAATTTGAAGATAGGCATCTCCCGCAGTTTGCGTCTTTCTTCATTTGTCGCATCCTTTTTTATAAGGACATATCGGTTTCCATTCGATTTTGCTCTCCGAATGTATCTTTCGTATTCGCTGGCCGACATTTCCGGAAAAAGAATCGCAAGTTCCCGTGATAAATTTGAAATTTCCTTGTAGAAAATTTTGTCTTTGACAACTGTGGGATCCATGTGGATGTTGTAGAAGGATACGGATGTAACCAAAGGTGTTTTGTTCGCATCAAGTATTTCACCTCGGCGAGGAATTCGCTTTTTTAATCGTGTCGGCAGGTTGCCACGTTTTACATCTTCTTCCTCTGTTAGGTGAAGGTTTTTTCGAACATCTTGCCATTGTAAAGAAACGGTTTGAAAAAGCACGAGAAGCATCAACCCAACAAACCCGAAATAAATCAGGTAAGCTCTCCAGTATATGTCTTTTCTCTCTTTCACTTTATTCTGATTGCGGCACGCGTATTACCTTCGTAGGATTTTGCGTTTCTTTTAATCCTCTTGGGGCCAACTCTTTAACAAGTGTTATTCTTTTGGTTTCTTTTTCCAATCGAGCCTTTTTGGCCACGTAATCGCCTGTTAATTCATCCAATTCTTTTTGCTGCGTTTCGACTTTTTTCCTTAGCTTTTTGTCGTAATAACCTTTTCCAACAAGCAGAATTAAAAGCAGAATGATGTAAAAGATGAAGCCAAGGTTTTTAACCACGAATTCTTTCGAAAGAAACTCTCCGTTTAGAATTTGCATCAAAGGATTCGATGTCGACTTTTTATTTGAAGTCGAGCTATCTTTCTCCTTTTCTAAAGACTCTTTATCTTTTATTTCATTCGCCATGGTTACGCTCTGCAATTCTTAATTTGGCACTTCTAGCTCTATTGTTTTTGCTTTTTTCTTCATCCGAAGCTTCAATCGGATGTCTGTTTATTTCTGTTAAGGGTTTCAATACATTTCCGAAAAAGTCTTTCTCAATAGTACCGTCGAGTGAACCTCTTTTCATATAGTTTTTTACCGGACGGTCTTCTAAAGAGTGATAAGACATAACCACCAATCGTCCACCAGGTTTTAGAACTTGTTCTGTTTGGAGAAGGAATTCCTCCAAAGCTTTCATCTCATCATTGACTTCAATACGCAAGGCTTGAAAAATTTGAGCGAAAAATCGGTTTTCTTTGTTTTTGGGAGCAAAAGGGCGCACTATTTCCATCAGTTCACCGGTGGTTTCAATTTTCTTCGACTGTCTTGCCGCGATTATTTGGCGCGAAACCTTACCCGCGTTTTTGATTTCACCATATTGTCCAATAACACGAGCTAACTCCTCCATCACGTATTCGTTTACGATCTGTTTAGCATTTTTCGTGGCTTTTTGGTTCATTCGCATGTCTAGCGGTGCATCTGTGCGAATTGAAAAACCTCTTTCGCCTTGATCAAATTGATGAGAAGAGACACCAAGGTCGGCCAAAATCCCATCCACTTTTGAAATTCGAAGAAGTTTTAATTGATTACGTAAAAAACTGAAGTTGCTTTCAATAAAATGAAAATTAGGAGCTGTCCATAAATTGTTTTTAGCATCTTCATCTTGGTCAAAAGAGACAAGTGTTCCGGCTGAATTTAGTTGATCAAATATGGCACGAGAATGTCCACCACCGCCAAAAGTAACATCAACGTAAATTCCATCTGGACGAATGTTTAGTCCGTCAAGACATTCTGACAGCATTACTGGGATATGATAGTCGGTATTATTCTTCTCCATTTAAATCTCCCATTACTTCATTCGCCAAATCAGCAAAGTCAGTCATGTTTCCGTCGATTAATTCGAGGTACTTGGTTTTGTCCCAAATTTCAATGCGATCGTTATATGCGATAAGCATAGCTTCTTTTTTCAAACCGACTCTATCAAAGAGGTGAGAAGGGATGAGAACTCTTCCTGCTCCGTCGAGAGAAATGTTTTTTGCTCCTTGATGAAAGAGGCGGTAAAACATTCTGTTTTTTGGAACAAAAAGATTCAGTTTTGAAAGACTAGAACTCAGTGTTTCCCATTCGTTCATTGGGAATAACGTGAGGCAATCCTCAAAACCTTTGTTGAGCATGAAGTTTTCTTGGGCAGCAGGAGAAAGCTGTTTCCGCAAATGCGCTGGAAACATGAATCGACCTTTGTTGTCGAGCTTCACTTCGTATTCTCCTACTAAACCGGGCATGACTGTTTATTAATGGGGTAAATTTAAAGAGATTTTACCACTTTTTACCACAAATATACGGAATGTTGATAAGTCCAACAAATTGTTAAAAGAGTGATGTTGAAAAACTACTATAAACAGGGTGTTTAAAATAAATTTTTACGGTGGTAAAAAATGGTAAATTTATTTTTATGGACTTGAAGTTTTAACGAGATGAAAGGTATGCGGTTTTTAAAAAAATTACGTGACCTAACTATCTGTTATAGAATGATTAGCAGTTTTTTTTACGAAGTTATTAACAATTAAACTGTTGAAAGTTTTGGTAGTTCAAAAAAAACCCACAACTTTGCAAACCATTTTGATAACTCTGCTCGTTCAAAACTGAATAATTGAGTAAAATATTTAGTTCGAACGTAAAATATTAAGATGGGCTTTTAGATAAGTTTAATTTGTTGTGCAACCTTTGGTATTGTGAAAACGTATTAATGGACTCAAAAGGAGAATTTAAATTTTGAACACAATTTTTTTAAACGTAATTTGAAAGTCATTTACTAAACTACCTTTTGAAACAGATCTAAACTGTTTTGTAAGAATGCTAATGAAAAATTATTTTTTTTATCCGGTAAGTATATTGAATACACTTTATTCTAAAGTAATATCTAATAATATGAAATCAATTCGTACACAATTCGTCTACGCGAAGTTTGTCATGGCAATAGTTATGCTATGCTCATTTGTATTTTCGAACCATGTTTTTGCAGAGGGGACACCTCAAGTGTCACCTATTAATAATGCAAACGGTGCCGCACTGCTAAGTGCTCCAGATTTAGGATCTGGTCCATACCGAAATGCACCTAATCAAAATCGACTTCGATTTACCATTGCGAATAACGCGACGGAAAACTTGTATTTCGGTTTGATGCCAAGAGATTACGATAATGATGTAACCAACTCTTTAAAGTCAAATGTTTATTATCGTATCTTTAATCAAGCAGGAACGCAGGTAGTTGGTCCTACATTGGTACCAACAACCGCAACGACTGGATTTATTGGAACGTATGCTCAAGCAGCTGCAGGGCCTAACATTGGTGGAACGAACCCAGCTGGATATACACCTTTTGTATTTAATCCAACAACCAATGGAGATTTCTATATTGAATTATATAGCAGTAACAATGGAGGTGGAACACCTGATGTTTCCGTAAATGGAAGAGTCACGTTCCCTTTGTTCGATTTTACTGTGGCAACAACTTCAGGTACAACTTTTCCGGGTAGATTATGGAGTAGGGAATGGAGTTTTGTGACCTCCGATTTATCCAATGCCAATTTCCCGAATTCTTTGACATCTTCTTTTACAGGAGATTTTACTGCTTATACCCCAGATCAATTTAAGCTTCGCGTGAATTTCGCTCCAGGTTTTAAACCTGTTGCTTATCAGTTGGCTATGAATTTTACCGGGGTAGGTAACACTGGGAACTTCGTGAATGACCGACAATCAGTTGATAATTACTCGTCTATTCCTGCAATTACGAATGGATACCAACTGTTCTTACAAGATCCTGATCCAGTTCAATTTCCAAATGGTACGGTAGGAACACCTGGTTTTACAAGTTCAGTATATGGATGTCCAGGGAATTACTTCATACCTTATTATATAACTGAACCGGGAGATATCTCATTTCTATTAGATTTGAATGGATCGCCTGGTTACCAAGCTGGAACAGCTGATAGAATTATTGAAATTTATGGAGCTGCAGCTGGAAACAACGTTTTACAATGGGATGGAAATGATGGTTTAGGAAACCCTGTTACCTCTTTGATAAATCTCCAAGTTACCCTGGTGCTTTATCAAGGTCGCACCAATCTACCAATGATTGATGCAGAGCTTAATTCAAACGGATTGTCCGTAACAGGAATTTTTCCACCAACAGGTAATAGAAGAATTTATTGGGATGATACGCAAGTAACACCCTTAGGTAACTGTGTAATTCAATCTGAAAATGAAACAACTGGTGGTATCGCCGTTTCTTCACTTTCAGGTGGTGTTTTTGGTCCTGCTCACGCCTATGACGGAAGTAATCCAACAACTGCGGTACCTGCGCCAATTGGTGGGCAAGGTTCTGCCACAACAAATGCACTTTGTGATGATTTTGGGAATCAGCGTACAATCAACTCTTGGTTTTATGCAAGTGAATTGTCGACGTCGAATGTAGCAATGACCACTCCGGATTGTGATAAAGATGGAGATGGGTTTGACAATGATATTGATTTGGATGATGATAATGATGGTATTCTTGATGTTACTGAACATTTGGGATTACCAGATCCAATGGCCGATGCTGATGGTGACAACATTCCCAATTTTATAGATTGGACGGAGCCTGGTTTTGTTGATTCAAACTTTGATGGTGTTGATGATCGTTACGATGCGGATCTAGATGGAATCATTGATGGATGTGATTTGGATTCAGACAATGACGGTATTCCTGATAATATTGAAGCACAAACAACAACCGGCTATATTGCTCCAATTGGAACGTATACGAATGGAGTTGATAATGCGTATGCTGGTGGTTTAACACCTGTCAATACAGATGGTGATTCTGATCCTGATTATTTAGATTTAGATTCAGATAATGAAGGTGGAGATGATACAGCTGAGGCGGGTATTACCTTAACGGGTGCTGATGCAGATTTGGATGGTTTGGATGATGCAACTGACGGAACATCAACTTACTCGGATCCAAATGGTATCTACGATAATACGCAAGATGACAACTTCTCAGATGCTGATGGAGATGTTAACTTTGGTGGTGATGTTGATTGGAGAGATGCTACATTCAATGATTATGATAATGATGGTGTTCCAGATTTAGTTGATTTGGATGATGATAATGACGGAATACTTGATGTTACGGAAGGTGGCCCGGCTTGTGGTCCAGTTGCCAATATTAATACACCTAATTTCCCGTTGAATTCAAACTTAGTTACGGGAGGATCTTCAGGTTCGGCAACACTTAATAACCTTGCCAATGGTCAATTTAATTTCTCAGCGACTGTTAGTTCTCCAGCAACTTGGGCTAGTGGTATTGAAATTCAGAACGATGCAACTATTGGCAACTATATATTTGCTCAGCCTCAAAACACTAACAATACCTCAACAACCGACGTTGCTACGTACACAATAGACTTTAATAGTCCAGTGAATTTTGCATCATTCTTGATAGGTGGTTTGAATAATGAAGACCAGGTTACTATTACAGCCTTTAATGGTCTTACACCTGTTTCAATTTCCCCAGCTAATTTCAGTAACTTTTCTGCCGGTGTATCTGCATCCGGAAATACGGTTACAGGAAGCAGCACCACTGGTGGATCTGACCCGCTGATAAATTTGTTTAAACTGTCAATTCCAGATACAATTACGAGCATAGTAATAACTTCTGGGAAAGGAAATAACTCGAATAGCCCTGTTACAATTGGTTTGTATAGTTTCGAATACTGCACAGCATCACCATTGTTAGACTTCGATAATGATGGCATTCCAAATTATTATGACTTAGATTCTGACAACGATGGAATTTATGACGTGACCGAAGCCGGTGGTGCAGATACAGACGGAAATGGTACGGCCGATGACGACGACGATAATGTCGATAATACGGGGTCAAACGGTATTCCAACATCTGCTGGTGCGGGTACAACTCCTCTTGATTTTGGAAATGATGGAACGCCAAATTACCTGAATTTAGATTCTGACGAAGATGGCTGTGATGATGTTATCGAGGCTGGATTTACAGATCAAAATGGAAATGGAGTTTTAGGAAATAATCCAGTGGTTGTAGATACCAATGGTGTTGTTACAGGTACTTCTGTAGCTGATGGATATACAGGTACAAACGCAAATGTTACTACACCTGGAACTCCTGGGTCTATTTCTTCGCAACCTTCGAATGCTTCTGTTGGGGCTGGTGGAAATGCAACTTTCTCAGTTACGGCTGTAGGAACTGGATTGGTTTATCAATGGCAAATTAGTGTAAACAACGGTACAACATGGACGAACTTGGCAAATGGTGGAGCAGCTCCAGCATATGCCGGTGTTACTTCGGCTTCATTATCTGTAAACGATGCACCGTCTAGTTCAAATACAAATCAATTTAGAGTTTTAATTTCGAGTACAACATATGCGTGTACGGATTTAACTTCAAGTGCTGCAATTTTAACTGTTGACCCTACAGCTAATGTAGGTGTCACAAAAACTGTTGATAATGCAACTCCAAATGTTGGTTCAAACGTTACATTTACTGTTACAGCGTCTAACGCTGGGCCAAGTAATGCAACAGGTGTTAACGTTAATGACTTATTACCATCAGGATATACCTTAGTTACGGCTACGCCTTCAACAGGTACCTATGCTGCTGGTGTTTGGACAATAGGAAATCTTACTATTGGTTCTACACCAACATTAACTATGGTAGCAACAGTGAATGCTTCAGGAAATTATCAGAACGTCGCAACTATTTCTGGATCGCAAACCGACCCTACACCCGGAAACAATATTGCTTCTTCAAGCACAACACCGGTGCCAGTTGCTGATTTAGGTGTTACAAAAACTGTAAATAATGCAAATCCAGCAGTTGGAACGAATGTAACGTTTACGATTACTGCTTCTAATGCTGGGCCGAGTAACGCTTCGGGAATTTCCGTGGCTGATGCTCTTCCAAGTGGATATACTTTAGTTTCTGCTACACCATCAACTGGAACATACGCCGGTGGAGTTTGGAATGGGTTTTCACTTAACGGAGCGGCACCAGGTAATACGGCAACTTTGACAATTGTTGCTACTGTTCTAGCTACTGGAAACTATGCGAATACAGCCACAATTAGTAGCCCAGTTAACGATCTAAATTCTGCGAATAACTCATCAACGTCAACGCCTACACCGTCAGCTTCAGCTGATTTGGCTGTAACAAAAACGGTTGATAATGCAGCGCCAGTTGTTGGAACAAACGTTACGTTTACAATTACTGTTAGTAATAGTGGGCCAAGTGCTGCTACTTCAGCAGTTGCCAATGATATTTTGCCAACTGGTTATACATATGTTTCTTCCGTTCCTTCTACTGGAACGTACAACAATGTTTCAGGAGATTGGAGTATTGGTACCATTGCCAATGGTGCCAGTGAAACACTTACAATTACTGCTACCGTGAATGCGGCTGGTAATTATGCAAATACTGTGACGGTATCGAGTCCAACGACTGATCCTTCAACAGGAAATAACACGGCTACATCGACTCCAGTTCCTTTGGCTGAATCTGATATTGCTGTTGCTAAGTCAGCAAGTTCATTGACACCAGACGTAGGAAGTATCATTACATTTACTATCG
>CBFIBY010000003.1:0-1685 GCA_965660955.1 Crocinitomicaceae bacterium
AAAGACGTAAAGATTATCCCCAACGAAGGAGAAGCCATTTCTCATGCTGTGAAAACTGCAAAGAAAGATTCATTCATCGTCATCTGTAGCGATGTCGTTCCTGATGCTTTGGAGTTGGTGAAGAAACTTCATGAGGAAGAGGATAAATTGGTGAATCCTGTTTTAAATTAATCTTAGCTTAATCTTTACATAACACTATCTTTGTCGGCATTATGTTGACCTTGTTGCGCACGCGCCTATTGTTTCTTGTTAAACTACTGTTGTTCTGGATTATTCTGTTCGACATTATGCGCATCCTTTTCATGGTGCATAACGCGGGAAAAATTTCGAACGCAGGTTGGTTAGAATCTTTCAAAGCCTTTTTTTATTCCATACGTCTCGACTTCAGCGCAGCAGCTATACTTTCGATACTTCCGTTTCTATTTTATGTCATATGGAAAACTGGTGGTCTCAAAATATTCAAAATCATATTTAAAGTCGTTTTTGCTACTATTGTGCTGCTTGTTATATTCATCCATGCAGGTGAAATCAATGCCTATCCCGAATGGAATCATAAATTAAGTTCACGCGTATTCACCCATTTGGCCAACCCTGATGAAGTCGGTAGAACGGCTAGCGGCACCATGGTGTTTTGGTTCATCCTCTATTCTACATTGGGTGGAATCGCGGCTTGGTTTATGGGAAAGAAATTTTTTAAACCTGATTTTACCGAAGAATTGGACAAAAAAATATCCGGACGGATAACCTCCGCTACCCTTTTTCTGGTTCTTACTCCCGTATTAATTCTGGGTGCACGTGGAGGATTGCAACCTATTCCAATAAATATTGATGCCGCATATTACAGCAAAGCAAGTATTGCGAATGATTTGAGCGTAAATTCTACCTACTATTTTGGAAAAAGCTGGCTGCTTTTCAATCGAAGTAACTTAGATGATGTATTTCCTAAGATGAAATACGATAAAGCTTTAAAAATTAAAGAGTCATTGTATTCAACCGAAATAGATACTTCATATCAAATATTGACAAATTCACGTCCAAATATCATTTTTGTAGTCCTGGAAGGTTGGTCGGCAAATGCTATGAAATCTATTTCAGGAAAAGGCGGTGTAACGCCCCATTTCGACAAACTAACGGAAGAAGGCGTTCTCTTTACTCGATTTTATGCCAATGGAGGCACTTCGGAAATCGGAAATGCGACCATTTTTGGTGGTTTTCCTGCCCTTCCAGAAATTTCCATGTCCATGCAGCCTGAAAAGCACCGAAAACTGCCGGCCATCAATGAGGATCTAAAAAAGCTAGGATATTTTTCGGGATATGTTTTCAGTGGTGACTTGAAATACGGAAACATCGGTAGTTTTTTCACAGATCATGGTTTTGATTCCGTTGAAGATGAAAATGATTTTCCTGACGGATTGTCCCGGGGCAGATTGAATTTCTACGATGAAGATTTGTTTTCCTTTTTCTTGAAGAATATCAATAATTCTCCGGAACCTTTTTTACAAGCCGCTTTTACTGGCAGTACCCATTCCCCTTACGACTTTCCTGAACGAAAAAACCAAAATTACGAGGGCGCTGAAAAAGAATACATGAACAGCATGATCTATGCAGATGAATCACTTCATGAATTTTTAGAAAAAAGCAAAAAAGAAAGTTGGTACAAAAACACACTTTTTATTCTTGTCGCG
>CBFIBY010000003.1:1695-45359 GCA_965660955.1 Crocinitomicaceae bacterium
GATCACGGACATACAACACCCGAGCAAAGCGACCCCAACCAAGGAAGTTATTTTCATATTCCATTATTGATGTTTGGGAACGTCATCAAACCCGAATTCAGAGGCAAGAAAATCGATATAGTTGGTGCTCAAAATGATATTGCGACAACACTTTTACATCAAATGGGAATAAATACAGATCAATATCCTTGGAGTAAAAACATGTTGAATCCTACAACAAAATCATTCGCTTTGCACACAGTGACACGCGGATATGGATGGATAACTCAAAAAGGAAACTTTAGCTACAACCTTGATTTAAAGAACTTTCTGGACCAAAATTATCCCGATCAAGACTTGAGTAAAAACCAGAAAGATTGCAATGGATATTTAGTGGAGTTGTATCGACAATACAAGGCGCTTTAAACAACAAAAAAATATTCCAAATTCAGTTCAAATTCACAGGTTAATTTTTATTAACTTCGCACTCTTTTTTTTTTAAGAAAAAATACCGTACGTATGAGTAAAATGAAACTTTCCGAATTCAATTTCGACCTTCCTGAGGAATTGATCGCTGAATATCCAAGTGAAAACCGTGACGAATGCCGATTGATGGTATTGCACAAAGACACTGGTAAAATTGAGCACCGCATGTTCAAGGACATCATCAATTATTTTGGTGAAGATGATGTGATGATCATGAACAACACGAAAGTTTTTCCTGCACGTATGTATGGAAACAAAGAAAAAACAGGTGCGAAAATTGAAGTTTTCTTGTTGCGTGAATTGAACCGTGACAGTTTACTTTGGGACGTTTTGGTTGATCCAGCGCGAAAAATTCGAATCGGAAACAAATTGTATTTCGGAGAAGATGATTCATTGGTTGCTGAGGTTATTGACAACACAACATCTCGTGGTAGAACTTTGCGATTCTTATTTGATGGACCTTACGAAGAGTTCAAAGAAAAAATCACTCAATTAGGAGAGACACCTCTTCCAAAATATATCAAACGTGGTGTCGAACCATCTGACGAAGAGCGCTACCAAACTATTTTCGCGAAAGAAGAAGGAGCAGTTGCAGCACCAACAGCTGGATTGCATTTCTCACGTCAGTTGTTGAAACGACTTGAATTGAAAGGTGTCAATTTCGCTGAAATTACTTTGCATATTGGACTGGGAACATTCCGTGCCGTTGAAGTGGAAGATTTGACGAAACATAAAATGGATTCTGAACAAGCGTTTATTACAAAGGAATGCACAGAAATCGTAAATACAGGAATCAAGAATAAAAAGAGAGTTTGTGCTGTAGGTACAACTGTTATGCGAACGATTGAAACTTCCGTTTCCACAGAAGGACTTTTGAATACGTATTCTGGTTGGACGAATAAATTTATTTTCCCTCCTTACGAATTCAGCATTGCCAACTGTATGATTACAAATTTCCACACGCCGTTATCAACTTTATTGATGATGATTTCAGCGTTTTGTGGTCACGAAACAATGCACATGGCCTACAAAGAAGCCGTAAAAGAAAAATACAAATTCTATTCGTATGGTGATGCGATGTTGATCATCTAAGAATTACAGAATAATTAATTGAGAATTACGAATTTGCTTTTGCGGGTTCGTAATTTTTTTGCTCGAACTTTTTTGCTTTAGGCTCCAGGCAAGAAAATCGAAATTCGCGATCCGCTATTAATCCGAAAACCTATACTTCAAGATGCACCAAATCGCTCGAAATCCATCTTTCCAACCGATTTTCTTTCCTTCTTCGTATGTGCGTCCATAATAAGAAATCCCCACTTCGTAAATTCGAATCCCCTTTCTTTTCGCCAATTTGGCCGTGATTTCAGGTTCAATTCCAAATCGATTTTCTTTGATTTCAATTTCCTTTGCAATTGATGTTCGAATCAGCTTGTAACACGTTTCCATGTCCGTTAAATTCAAATTCGTCATCATATTCGACAAACGCGTCAAAAATCTATTTCCGATGGAGTGCCAAAAGAACAATATTCGATGCGGATGATGTCCCACAAAGCGTGATCCATAGACAACATCTGCGTTATCCATAAATACAGGTTTCAAAAGTAAATTGTACTCATCTGGATCGTATTCCAAATCTGCATCCTGAACAATCATATAATCTCCAGAACACTCTTGAATGGCTCTATTAATAGCCGCGCCTTTTCCCTTGTTCACTTCTTGGGTGAAGAAACGAATGTCCATATCAGGATTTTGCTCCATGTACTCTTCCGTTTTTTGCACGGTTGAATCAGTAGAAGCATCATTCACAATAACAATTTCCTTCTGAATTCCTTCGGGAAGAGTAACCTCTTTCACTTTCTCCAAAATCACTTGAATGGTGTTCTCCTCATTGTAAGCAGGAATCAATATCGAAAGCTTTTGAATACGCATATGTAACTTTTGTGGCGCAAATATAGAATAAATCTATTTTGGATGGGTCGGTATTCCTTTTAACGCAAATTAAATCCGTAAATTTGCACCGCAATAAAAACACACCTGTCGTGCCCTCAAAATTGAAACAATACATCTCATTCACCAAGTTTCGTTTATCATTTTTGGTTGTCGTTTCTGCTTTATCCGGTTACCTCTTTAACGGAGGCACCTCAGGATATGAGATTTTTATGCTGATGGTTGGCGGAATGCTCGTAACGGCTGCCTCAAACGGCTCTAACCAAATTTGGGAAAAGGACATTGATGGTTTGATGAAACGAACTTCCAAAAGGCCTTTACCCATGAATGAGATGTCCGTTAAAGAAGCGTATGCGATTGTCATTTTCTGTTTGGTGGTAGGATTAGCCATGCTCGCCATGTTGAATTGGCCTTCCTTCTTTTTGGGGTTGTTCGCATATGTCTCCTATGTCTTCATATACACACCACTTAAAAGAAAAACTCCTTGGGCCGTTTTCGTTGGAGCTTTCCCTGGGGCAATCCCGCCCATGCTGGGCGCAATTGCTGTAACGGGTGACTTTGGTTTTGTCCCCGGAATTTTATTTTTCGTTCAATTTTGTTGGCAGTTCCCTCATTTCTGGGCAATTGCTTGGGTAGTGGATGCTGATTATCGAGCTGGAGGATTCAGCCTTTTGCCTTCGAAAAAAGGAAAATCGAAAAATTCTGCATTTCAAATTGCCCTGTATTCCTTGGCGTTGATTCCTTTTAGTCTACTCCCCTGGTGGCTTGGTATGACAGGAACATGGACCTTAATCATCGCCAGTATACTTGGAGGGTGGTTCTTTCTTTTAGCTTATAAACTATTTTTAACATTAGATGACAAAGACGCGAAAAAACTAATGTTCGCTTCGTTTGTTTATTTACCAATCATACAATTTGTTTACGTTTTCGATAAAGTTGAGACCGTAGTACCATAAAATTTAATACAAATGAGAAGTAATTTCGATCAAGATTTGAATCCAGACGTTCGTTTGAAGATGAAGAAGAATCTCGTCTACATCGCCATTTTTAGCATTGTCATGCTTTTTGCTGGCTTTATCTCTGCCTACATCGTTATGATGGGCGATTCGTTTTGGGTGAAAGTGCCATTGCCATCTGGCTTCTGGATTAGCACAACCTTAATTTTATTGTCCTCCTTGACGTTTATCTTGGCGATTAGGAGTGCCAAAAAAGACGATCAGAAAAGTGTAAAAATGTTCATGGTCATCACACTCCTTTTGGGAATTGGTTTTGCTTACTTTCAATTTCAAGGGTACAAACAACTGACAGCGAAAGGAATTCACCCTTTCAACAATCATATGATTGTTACCGACGGTCGCTATGGTGACTACTTTGAAGTTAAATACGATGGATCATTCATTGAAGTAGATGGCAATAAATTTTTAAAAAAAGGAAAAGAGCTTTCGGTCTCTGAAATGAAGAGTTTTCAAGATTTCATGTCTCAGTTTTCTAAATTGGACAAAGAAAAACCTTATCGCGTTGACAATTATGCAAAGCCATTTATACTCTATTTTGAAAATACACCTGTTGGATTGATTGACGGTCGATTGAAAAAAGAGGATGGAAAAGAATTCACATTTATCGATAAGCTTCGTCTGAATCAATTAGCAATGAATGTAATAGACGGACGAGGGGATTTCTTTGCTCGGGGTGAATTGGGTAAGGATTTCAATATTTATTACAAAGGTTCAGCATTAGAATATAAGGACAGAACACTTTTATTCGAAGGTCAAAAACTAGACAATTACTTGCAACTGAAAGCAACCGAAACTGCAGATACAGCAAGCTCATTTTTGTTCATTATTTCCTTTTTGCATTTGTTGCACGTTGCAGTAACACTTTTTTACCTCTTAAAAATCACAATCTATTCATTTTCAGGTAGATTTACATCTGGTGAACATACAAGTCTATTAACAGGGTCAATTTTCTGGCACTTTTTAGGTCTATTGTGGGTGGTTTTGTTACTCTTTTTGCTTTTTATTCATTAAACTTGCAAAAAAAATTATTGAATAATGGCTGGACACGCTTCAAACGAACTTAGCACAGATTCTCCTTGGGGAGGAAAGGTATCTCCGTTTTCAACAAGCTACGGAAAACTAATGATGTGGTTTTTCTTGGTATCAGATGCTTTAACCTTCAGTGGATTGTTGATCGCCTATGGATTTACACGTCACAATGCACAAGATGCGTGGCCAATTGGTGAGGAGACTTTTAACTCACTTCCTTTTCTAGGTCATGGTTATCCCTTGATTTATGTGGCCTTGATGACCTTCATTTTGATTGTTTCTTCGGTAACAATGGTACTGGCTGTGGAAGCTGGTCACAGAATGGACAAAAAAGGAGTAACAAAATGGTTGGCGGCAACGATTATCGGTGGTTTCTTCTTCGTTGGTTCTCAAGCTTGGGAGTGGAGTCACTTTATTCACGGTTCTGAATTCGGGAAAGTAGAATTGGCAGATGGATCTCAAGCGATTGTAAAAGGTCACTTCGGAGAAATCAAAAGTTTTACAGTTGAAACAGCTGGAGCGCATCACAAAAAAGGAGAAGTGATCAAAGATGATTTAATGCATACCTTCCAGCATGCAGTTGTTGAAGGGCACATTAAAGACAGTAAAATAACCTTGCACGATGGTTCTATTGCTTCGGTTCAGAAGGCAAAAGACGAGCACGTTGAGTTAATCATCAAAAAAACAGGTGGTAAATATGCTATCGGTGATAAAATTGAAGGTGACAAAGCTTGTAATATATACGGCGAAGTAATCAACAGCGGTGAAGAAGGAAGAGTTATTTACGGTGCGAATATGCAGCACAACGAATACGGTCCTCAGCAATACGGTCAATTCTTCTTCTTTATTACAGGATTCCACGGATTCCACGTTTTCTCTGGGGTTGTAATTAACATCATTATTTTGTTAGGAGTAATCAAAGGAACGTACCACCAAAGAGGACATTACGAAATGGTTGAAAAAACTGGATTGTACTGGCACTTTGTCGATTTGGTTTGGGTATTTGTATTTACATTCTTCTACCTAGTATAATTTTAAAAGAATAAAACATCGATTATGGAAAGAGATGACATTATAGAATATTCCTTGTATACGCATCACGATGAAGATGCAGGTAAAAGCATTCGCAAAAAGATTTGGAAGGTAACTTTGCTTCTTACAATTGTGACGATTATTGAAGTTGCATTAGGAGCGATGATCAAACAAAGCAGTACGGCTTGGCCTTTCGTAAAATGGACATTTATTATTTTGACTTTATTGAAAGCAGGATACATTGTCTTAACCTTTATGCACCTTGGTGACGAGAAAAAAGTATTGAAGTGGATAATACTTATCCCGTACGCAGTATTTGCGCTTTATCTAATTTTTATTGCGCTTTACGAAGGCACAGCAGTTGGAAAAGCGCTTGAAATGTTCGGTGCTTAACGGATAAACAAAATGGCAAAAAAAACAAAAGCCGGACGGATGAAAGTAGGAATTGCCTTTTTACTTTTATTTGGACCGGCTTTTTTATTGGTATTCTTTTCGACAAGAGGTTGTGAGAATAAATTCAAAGAACTAGATGACTTTGGAAAAGCAAATGAATATTCTTTCGTTGATGCCAATGGTAAAAAACGTTCTTCAAAAGAATTTCGAGGTGACGTTGTTCTGGTAACAACCTTGCAAGAAACTTGTCCCGACAGTTGCGCTATTTCTTTCTTTCACCTGCGACAAGCGATTTACAAACACATCAACGAAAACAAGCACAAAAAATTAAAGCAAGTTCGCATCATTTCTTTTGCCACAGATGGAGAAGGTAATCCATTAGAAGACCTTTCTACCATCAATTCTATGTTAAAAGATCGTGTGCCTGAATATGATCCAACGATATGGATTCTAGCCAAAGGAGACGCCAAAAAGGTGTACGACTTCGAAAGAAACGACCAAAACTTACTTCAAGAAGGCGATGAGTTTTACGGAGGACAAGCCTTTCAAGAGTTAATTTTACTTCTTGACAAACAAAATCATTTGCGAATGGTTTTAAGAGGGGATCAAGAAGGAATGGTAAGAAGAATGAAACAGCACGTCGCTTTACTTCAAAAACAATACGATAAGGAAAACGCGAAAAAATGATTGCGATAAAATTAGCCTCAATTTTCTTTGTAGGTCTTCTGCTTTCATCCTGTTCAGAAGAGTATACACCACTTCCCAAAGTAGGAAACTTCGATTTGGAGTACAAAGAAGTTAATGGCAAAGAAGTCACTGATACGATTTGGCCAAAAATGATTGATTTTATGTATTGGAATCAAGACTCTGTTTTAATTCATTCCAAACAAATGAAAGGGAAAGTTTGGGTAGCCGATTTCTTTTTTACCTCTTGTCCTTCAATTTGCCCGAAAATGACGAAGCAGATGAAGCGCTTGAACAATAAATTATCTGATTTATCCGAATCACTTCAATTCATGTCCTTCAGCATTAACCCAAAAACGGACAAACCGAGTGTTCTGCGCAGATACATCAAGAAACACGAAATCACAGCGAAAAACTGGTATTTCTTCACAGGTGATGAAGCCAAAACACATAAATTGGGTATAGATCATTTTCAAATTTTCGCAGGAGAAGATGCTGCTTCGGCAGGAGGTTATGCCCATGCCCCAGCATTCGCTTTGGTCGATAAAGAAGGATACATCCGTGGAATTTACATTGGTACCGATCCGGATGATGTAGATCGAATGGCTCTTGATATACGCGCATTATTAAAACACGAATACGGAATCGATGGATCCAAATAGCAAAAAAACAATCAACCTAATTAAAATCGTTTCAATTGCCATTCCTTTGGTAGTGGCCATATTGTTTGGTATTAAAATTCCTGGTGTCGACACCTCCTTTCTTCCGCCTGTTTACGCGATGATTAATGGTTGCACAGCTGGAATTCTAATCTTCGCCTTGGTGGCTATTAAAATGAAGGATATGCGCTTGCACAGAGCATTGATTCGTTTTAGTTTGGTCTTGTCCATACTCTTTTTAGGACTATATGTTACCTATCATATGACGAGCGATTCAACTGCTTACGGTGGTGAATATGGCTATATTTATTATCCTTTGCTGATTTCTCACATCATATTGAGTATCGCTGTGGTTCCAATCGTACTTTACACGTATCTATTTGCTTGGCAAGGTAAATTCATCAAACACAAAAAGTGGACGCGTTTCGCTTGGCCCATCTGGTTTTATGTTGCCGTTTCAGGGGTTTTGGTGTATTGGATGATTTCTCCGTTCTATGGTAGTTAACGATTTTTCAACGTTCCAACGTTATTTAATTAGCTATTATATAACGTTCTAACCGTCAAAATTTTTCTACATTTACCGTTCAAACAAAAAAGTAAAGCACTAAAAATGGGACTTAAAGATTTCTTTTCAAACTTATTCGGAAAAACAACATCGGCAGCTAAATCAGCAGCAGATGCAACGGGAAATGCGGCAAAAACGGCAGCAAACAAAACGAAAGATGCAGCAAGTAACGTTGCTGAAAAAACCAGTGATACAGCTAAGGCAGCCGCAAGTAAGACGAAAGATGTGGCAAGTAACGTTGCGGATAAAACAGGTGATGCAGCAAAAGCCGCAGCAGACAAAACGAAAGACGTAGCGAGCAATGTAGCAGAAAAAACAGGCGATGCAGCGAAAGCAACTGTTGACAAAACAAAAGATGTTGCAAGTGCAGCGGCAGCGAAAACTGGAGATGCAGCGAAAGCAGTAGCAGATAAAACAAAAGAAGCAGCCGAAAAAACAGGTGATGCTGCTGAATCTATGTGGGACAAAGCAAAAGATATGGCCGAAGACGCATGGGAAAAAACAAAAGACGTTGCTGAAGATATTGGTGACAAAATTGGCGACGTAGCTGAAAAAGCAGGTGACATGGCAGAAGATGCTTGGGAAAAAACCAAGGATGTTGCTGAAGACGTTGGCGAAAAAGTAAGTGATGTTGCTGAAGCAGCTTGGGACAAAACCAAAGATGTTGCTGAAGATATCAAAGACAAAGTGACGGGTGAAAATGACGCGCCAGAAGCGAAAAAAGAAGATTAATCAATTTCTATACTATTGAAAAGGGGTGAACTGATATGGTTTACCCCTTTTTTATATATTCGAATTTTATCTCAAAGAATTGACAGAAAAAGAAAAAACGGCGTTGTTCAATCCAAATCTATCAAGGATTATAATCATATCCTTGATAATACTAATCGCTTTTTTTCTGTTTTCTACGGCCTTTTATCCTTTTATCAGCTCAGATGACGCACTAAACGTTTTGATAGCGAACGACTATTCTTTGCCTCATGATTTGTATTGTTGGGGACAAGACCGAGGAGGAACCTTGATTCCACTAATTAGCCAACTGTTTATCAAGCCATTCGGAATTCCAGCTTACGTTGCCGTTTCATTGAGTAGTTACCTCATTTTAACCCTTGGTTTTATAGGTTTTTCGACTCTATTAAAAGACAAACGTTTGCTCATCTTGCTAGCCTTGTTCTGGTTTTTTCCATTTCAGCGCTTTTTGCAATTGAATGTCTTTCCCATCGGAATGGGATACTCCCTACTTGGCTTTTCTATTCTTTTCATACGAAATATAGACTTCAGAACAAGTCTATTTCGCTCACTCCCCAACGTCATCCGAATTGGAATTGTTGGTTTCATTTGGTTATTCGCCGTTTGGTGTTCGGACCTCGTTTTTGTTACCTTAATTACTTTACTAGGAACTCACCTCTTGTTCACTTTGGTTCATTTAAAAAAAAAGAAGGCGAATAATTGGCAATATCTATTCGCACAACTCTTTATACTCGCAGGAATATTCTTAATTATTCGAAAAGCGAAGTCCTATGCAACGGGCAATACAGAGCAATTCATGTATTTCAATTCTTTCTCCAATATTGGCAAAGCTTTTTTGGAAGTATTTGATCAATCGACAAAAGTGCTTTTGGGGAGTGAAGACTTCGTCCTAACAATTGGTGCCTGGATAATTCTAAGTTTACTTGTTATCGGGATTTATCTGCTCATCCATTATCGCAAAGCCATTTTTAAATTTCAGAATTTTGCTATTAACTTTTTCCTTTTTGAAACCATAGCAACGCTTGCTGTAATCTTCTTATCACATTGGGTTCTCCTCAATGAAATGGGACGGTGGTATTTCGTTGCGCCATACGTAAGCTTTGGTATTCTCTTTATTTTGCTAATTGAACAGACAGGCGTTTTAACCATTCGTAAAAAATATATAGGTGCAATACTGATTTTTATTCTTTTGGGAAGTTCGAGTGTCTCGAATGTTCTTCATTTTTCAGATGGAAAGTATAAACCGATGACGCGTACAATTTCTGAACTAAATGAACTCGGTCAAATAGGTGTCATAGCCGATTATTGGAATGCCTATCGCATGTCTATTGTCAATCCTGATAAAGTCAAAGCAACACCAAAAGAAGCAGGTGGAGTGCGCAATGAAAAGCTGATTTCAGAAGTCTTCAATCAACCCCGAATTTTCATTTCAAGAGATATGTGGATGGACGAATTTCCGGATAGCTTGATTCAATTTGGAATACCACTCATTCGCTCAGGTGAACCGCTATTCATTGCAGGATCAAATATTTGTGAGTACGAAGTTGTTAACCGAAAAAGAGAATTTGAACTATCGAAACTCAAATATCCATCCTCCGTTTTCAATGGAGAAAACCAATCTATCGTTCTAAATTCCAACCAAAATGAATTACAAGATCAAATGCTGGTTTATGGACCTTATATTTCCATTCTTCCCGGTAAATATTATCTAAAGATTCACGTATCCCCCGAATCCAAAAATTTGGTGAACAATGCCCTTCATTTTGATATTTCCCATGACTTTGGAAATAAATCCAGCGGGTTTCAAAGTCTAACGCATTTGAAATTCGTATCTGATTCAACGGAATCCTTTTTCTACAAAGAGTTTTTAACTCAAGAATTGATGCAACACACTGAATTTCGGCTACTTGTTAAGAAACCTGTTGATTTCGAATTTCTCAAGTTTGAATTGGTTCCTTTTAGAATCGAAAAAAGTCATTAACACATCCGTAATTCGTAATTTCGCAACATGACGTACGACATTGTCAAATCATTGCATATCATTTTTGTTGTTAGTTGGTTCGCTGGGTTGTTCTACATGCCTCGATTATTCATATATCATACAGAAGCTCAATCCAAGGATGATACAGCCAAAAAAGCCTTGAGTGATCAATTTAAAATCATGGAAAAGAAATTGTGGTGGATTATCACAACACCAGCGATGGTTTTGACCTTTGTATTTGGAATTTGGATGTTGATTTTGAATCCCGCGTTGATGATTCAAGGATGGATGCACACGAAATTAGCATTTGTTGCCGTCCTTTTAGTGTATCATTTTGTATCCCAACGTTTGATGTTTCAAATGGCAAAAGGAGTTTTCAAATGGCAATCGAAACACTTGCGCATGTGGAACGAGTTTGCCACACTTTGCTTAGTAGCCATAATCTTTTTGGTCGAGTTGCAAAACAGAATGCCTTGGTGGAAAGCGACAGGTTATTTCTTTCTCGTAGCAGTTGGTTTGATGCTTTTGATTAAATTGTACAAAAAATTAAGCAACAAATAATTCAAATGAATTTCGAATTTTGGTCGTATATCCCGTCGGTTAGCCAAAATCTATTCCTTGCTTCATTACTCTTCTTCATTCTAACCTGCTTTCTCTTTTTCACAAATCGTAAAAGGTTTCTAATTCCATTTGGGATTTCCGCTTTACTGATGGGCTGTGCCTTCGCAATGGCTATACCCTATTTTTATATTTGGGATGAACAATTTCATGCACTTGTAGGGAAAAATTTGTCCCTAAATCCGTTTCATCCCAAATTAATAGACATGACTCCGAGTCTAATCAGAGCCAGAGACTGGTCGGAAAGCTACACATGGTTGCATAAGCAGCCGCTATTTCTTTATCAAATTGCGTTATCCATAAAACTATTTGGAAGCAATGTTTTTGCCGTGCGTCTTCCGTCCGTCCTTTTGCATGCTGCTGGTGTTCTAGCCATCTTTGATATGGGAAAAATGGTGTTCAATAAAAATCTCGGTTTCCTCTCCGCGACACTCTTTCTCTTCGCCTTTTATCCATTGGGTCTTTTATCCGGTAGAATTGGGACAGATCATAATGACTCGGTATTCATGATATATGTTTTACTTTCTTTCTGGGCCTATTTCAGATACATGAAATCAAAGTCCAAGAAATGGCGAAATTGGATAGGTGTTTTTGCAGGATTAGCTATTCTTACAAAATGGTTTGTTGGATTGTTGGTTTTTGCGCCTTGGGGAATATTTGCGCTTTTCGCCTTGAAGAATCGAAACAAAACAGATCTTTCCAACCTAGTCAAAGCACTCGGAATTGCTCTTTTAATTGCTCTCCCTTGGCAAATTTACATTCACTTGTACTTTCCAGAAGAAGCAACTTATGAACTTGCCTACAATGCACGTCACTTTTTTGAAGCTCTTGAAGGACACAGAGGATCTTTCTTTTTCCACTTTGAAAACGTAGAATTCACTTTGTTCTCACCATGGATTCTTTCTATGCTCCTGATTTTGTCCATTGTAATGGCCCGTATTAACAGTGGAGCGAACAAATACTATTGGAGTCTTTGGATTGCCAGTGTGGCGCTGTTTCTATTTTTCAGCCTTTCGAAAACTAAAATGGTTTCGTTTATTATTCCCGCTTTACCGCTGATTTTCCTCATTTGTAGTTTTGGAATCATTCAATTATTAGAATACATCCCGAAGCATCGACTGAAGAAAATGGTCTTAGTGATTACGATATTCATTTTTGTACCGATTGTGTTTAAAGCACAGCAGTCCATTGATGATTTTGGTTTTGATCCGGAAGGCAAAAATTTTGGTAATCACAGTTTGTATTTGGAGCAAACAAAATTCATCGTGAAAAACCGAAGCGATGACTCCAAAACTGTTATACTAAATGCTTATCTCCGTGGACATGGTAATATTCAATGGATGTTCTTCTCAAAGAATAAAGCACTTGCTTATGTACCATCCGAAAGGAGAATCAAACAGATGAAACAAGAAGGGTACAAAATCAAATGTATCCAATGGAACGATACACTTCCGAACTACATTACAAAGGATAGTACAATCGAGCTCCTTTCCTTTTAATGAAACAATATCAACAAGTCCCCGTTGTTGACTTAATTGAAATCTTGTCCAATCAAGGTGAAAAGTAATTATTTTTGTTTTAAAATCATTTTACCATGTACAACAATATTCTTGTAGAAGAAAAAGAACTATATCAAATCATTACGATTAATCGCCCTAGCCAACTGAACGCTCTCAATAGCGAGACCATTCAAGAACTAAATTCGGCTTTGAATGCGGCCAATGAAAACCCTAAAATGGGAGCTGTAATTCTTACCGGTTCAGGTGAAAAAGCTTTTGTTGCCGGAGCGGATATCAAAGAATTTGCCGATTTCAGTGTAGAAGAAGGAAGTCATTTGGCAAGAAATGGTCAAAACATACTCTTCGATTTCGTGGAAAAAATGTCAATTCCAGTACTTGCTGCGGTAAACGGTTTTGCCTTAGGTGGTGGACTTGAATTGGCCATGTGTTCGCACATTCGTGTTGCAAGTACAAACGCGCGCATGGGACTTCCAGAGGTTTCACTGGGTGTTATTCCAGGATACGGTGGTACTCAACGTTTAGCACAATTGGTTGGACGTGGAAAAGCAAATGAAATGGTGTTTACCGCTGGAATGGTAAGTGCTGAAGATGCCCTTCAATGGGGATTGGTAAATCATGTTGTTGAGCCCAATGCCTTAATGGAAACAGCTGAAAAAATAGTGAAGAAAATACTAAACAACTCGAAAACAGCGATTTCATCTGCAATCCGAGCAGTAAATTCCAATTTCGAAGATGGGACAAATGGATTTGAAACAGAAATAGAAGAATTTGGAAAGTGCTTTGGAACACCTGATTTCAAAGAAGGAACAGGTGCATTTGTAGAAAAAAGAAAACCTAACTTCCGCCAATAGTGTCCAACCCAATCAAAAAACTAGCCGGACAAACTGCCATTTATGGCTTACCTAGTATCGTTGGGCGTTTTTTGAATTTTTTATTGGTTCCTATTTACACGCTGATTCTCCCTGTTTCAGCCTATGGTGAGGTTTCAGAATTGTACGCATACGTTGCTTTTCTCATCGTTTTTTTGACTTTCGGAATGGAAACGGCTTACTTCCATTTTTTGCAGAAAAAAGAGGACAAACAGAAGGTTTTTAATACGAGTTTTTTGACCGTCCTCCTCATTAACGCAGGATTTCTCTTATTGCTCGTTTTACTTTATCGACCGATATCCATTGCCACTTTGTTTGGTGATCATCCCGAATACATCGTACTACTAGGGATAATCGTATTCATTGATGCCATCTCCGCACTTCCATTAGCAAAATTGAGAGCGGAAGAACGTGCTATCAAATTCGCGACAATACAAATGAGTAGTATTTTGGTCAATATTGGACTGAATCTATTTTTCCTTTTCGTTTTATTGGACAGAGATAACCCAGAAAATGGTGTTTTATATATTCTTATTGCCAATCTAGTTGCATCCGCTGTAAAACCGGCAGCACTTTACAAAGATTTCCTTCACGTCACCTGGAAAATAGACACCCGTGCAATTTCCGAAGTGGTTAAATACTCCTTTCCGTTGATGTTGGCAGGAATGGCGGGCATTGTAAATGAAACCATTGATAGGATTCTTTTGAAGCAAATGTTGTATGATGGAACACCAGAATCCCTTCTTCATGCTACGGAACAAGTAGGAATCTACAGCGCCAATTACAAATTAGCAATGCTTGTTACTATTTTCCTTCAAGCTTATCGTTATGCTGCTGAACCTTTCTTTTTCTCTCAAAGCAAAAGCAAAGATAGAAACAAGCAATACCGCCATATCATGAATTATTTGGTTGCCGTCCTTTGCATTGTATTCTTGATGGTAACCTTGAACCTTGATTTCTTCAAGGGTTTCATTCGAAATGAGGAATTTTACGATGGACTAAAGGTTGTTCCAATTCTTCTAATGGCCAATATATTTCTTGGTATTTACATCAATCAAAGCATCTGGTACAAGCTTTCTGGTCAAACAAAGTTTGGAGCTTTCATTGCCATTGGTGGAGCCCTGTTGACGATACTCGTCAATGTAATTTTTATTCCAACGTACGGATATATGGCAAGTGCTTGGGCAACTTTATTAGTCTACGCTGCGCAGACCGTTGCGTCATTCTTGTTGTCGAGAAAACACTACCCCATCAAATACAACATTCGTAAATTCTTCCTGTACATGGGCGTTGCACTCTTGTTTTTCTTCATTGGTAGTCAATTCAATTTCGATAATTCCTTCTTGAAATATGCTACCCGAAATACGTTGCTGTTACTGTTTATCGGTTTGGTGTATTTTATGGAGAAACCAACACCTAGGAATCCAGCGGTTTGAGTCTATAAACCCGACAAAAATTCTTATTTTTGACCTTCATAAAGTAATGCATGAAAGTAAAAATCATTAACACTTCCGAACACCAATTGCCCGCGTATGAAACAACAAGCAGCGCTGGCTTAGATGTTCGAGCAAATTTGCAAGAAAGTGTTACCTTGAAGCCGCTAGAAAGAGCCTTGATAAAAACGGGCCTTTTTTTAGAAATTCCCAACGGTTATGAATGTCAAGTTCGCCCACGAAGTGGATTGGCGTTTAAAAAAGGATTGACCGTTTTGAATTCTCCTGGAACCATTGACGCCGATTACCGGGGTGAAGTAGGTGTGATTTTAATTAACCTATCTTCGGAAGATTTTGTCGTAGAAAACGGTGAGCGCATTGCACAATTAGTTTTTGCTCAAGTTGAGCAAGCCAACTGGATAGAAACAGAAATATTAAGTGAAACAGAACGCGGTGCTGGCGGATTTGGCAGTACAGGCGTGAAATAAACAAGCATGAAATTAATTATACCCATGGCTGGACGCGGAAGTCGTCTCCGGCCACATACTTTAACTGTACCTAAACCATTAGTTCCGGTTGGTGGTAAACCAATTGTTCACCGGTTGGTTGAAGATATTGCCGCGAGTTGTCCAGAGAAAATTGATGAAATTGGTTTTATCATTGGCGATTTTGGGAAAGAAGTTGAAAAGGAATTATTGGAAGTAGCATCACAATTAGGTGCAAAAGGTTCCATTCATTATCAAACGGAACCATTGGGTACGGCTCATGCTGTTTTATGTGCCAAAGAATTATTGACAGGTCCAGTGACCGTCGCATTTGCAGATACTTTGTTCAAGGCGAATTTCAAAATTGACGCAGCGGATGAAGGAATTTTATACGTAAGTCAAATTGATGATCCAAGTGCTTTTGGTGTTGTAAAAATGAATGAAACTGGTGAAATCATCGATTTTGTTGAAAAACCGCAGACTTTCGTTTCGGATTTGGCGATGATAGGTATCTATTATTTCAAAAAAGGAGAAGATCTATTGACTGAGTTGAATTACTTAATCGACAACAACATTATAAAAGGCGGTGAGTATCAATTGCCAGATGCCTTGCGTCGTTTGACAGAAAAAGGGGTGAAATTCAAACCCGGAAAAGTGGATGAATGGTTGGATTGTGGAAATAAAGCCGTTACTGTTTTCACGAATCAACGCGTATTGGAATATGACAAAGAAGCGGGCAAGAAAATGAAAGCGGATTCCGCCACAATAAAAAATTCGGTAATTATCGAGCCTTGTTTCATTGGTGAAAACGTAGTTATTGAAAATTCCATCGTAGGTCCACACGTTTCTTTAGGAAAGGGCACGAAGGTTGTTAACTCTAATGTCGTCAATACAAATGTCCAGAATGAATCGTTGATTACAGACGCGAACTTGAAGGACTCGATGATTGGCTCTAAAGCAAAATACGTTGGAAAAGCCAGCGATATAAGCTTAGGTGATTTTTCAACAATTGAATAAATGAAGATTAGCGCATTTCTTGTCGTTTGCACCTTCGTCTCGTTGCTTGTCTCATGTGGGGCAAAAAAACAGGCGGATAATTTGCCTGTTGGTCATTCTCAGCAAGATTACGCCTACATCGAAAAGTTTCATGAAGGCGTTCGATTGAAAACCAAAGGACAGAACAAAGAAGCGATCGCCGTTTTTTTGGAATGCTTGTCCATGCGCGAAAATGACGACGCTGTGCACTTTGCCTTGTCGCAATTGTACATGTTGGATGGAAACTTGACTTTATCAGGAGAAGAAATCCAAAAAGCCGCGAAATTAGATCCAGAAAACATTCATTACATCTCTGAATTGGCCTATTACTATGTTGAAAATCAGAAGTATGAACTCGCGGCAAATGAGTTTGCCAAATTAGTAAAAGCTGACCCAAGAAATCCAGAATATTCGTATCCCTACGCCGAATGTTTGGCACGCTCAGGTCAGTATGAGGAGGCCATAGTGGCATTGGATAAAACTGAAGATCAATTGGGCATTTTTCCTGAAATAATACTACAGAAGTTTCAATTGTACCAACAAATCTCCCAACCCGAGAAAGGCTTGGCCGAAATTGAAAAAGCCCGGTTACAATATCCTGACGACGCCCAATTGCTTTCCGCTTTGGTGGATTATTATCTTTCTACCAATCAAGAAGACAAAGCCGTTGAAACATTAGAAACATTAGCCCAGAAGGACGATGCAAACGGAAGAGTTCACCTATTTCTAGCAGATTTTTATAAACGTCGAGGTGAAACAAGTAAGTTTTATTCGTCCGCTAAAAAGGCGCTTGCCGCTGAGGGAGTTGAAATAGACGCAAAAACCCAATTTCTCTCGTCTTTACAGGAAGGAGGAGGCATTATGGATGCACAAACGATGGAATTGGCCGAGATTTTTGCATTGACACACCCAACAGATGCTAAACCCTTTTCTATTTTGGGTGACTTTCATTTAACCAATGGTAATGACGTTGAAGCTTTAGTCAATTACCGTAAGGCCTTACAATTTGAAAAAGGGGCATCTTCACTTTGGAACCAAGTTTTACTCATGGAATATCAAGCGGCGAAATTTGAAGAACTCGCTGTTGACAGTAAAGAGGGGATACAATATTTCCCGACACTTCCCACTTTTTATTTACTAAATGGAGTGGCGAATATTCAATTAAAAAAATACAACGAAGCCATTTCCAGTTTAGAAATCGGACAAGAATACATCACCAACGATATAGCCATTAAGGCAGAGTTTTACGGGCAACTAGGCGAAGCCTATTTTGGAAAGAAAGATTTTAAAAAAGGAATCGAGCTATATGACAAAGCATTGTCCACTGACCCATCAAGTTCGCTTTTGTTGAACAATTACGCTTACCGATTGGCCTTATCCAAAATTGAATTTACAAAGGCCGAGAAAATGATTAAAACGGCTATTGGCCGTTCACCTGAGCAAGCCAATTTCATAGACACATATGGTTTTATTTTGTTCCAGAAAGGGAATTATGAAGAAGCAAAAATCCAATTCGAAAAATCATTCAATTTCGACAACAAGGATAAAGTTACCGCCGAACATTTGGGAGATGTATACGTTAAATTAAATAATACCCAAGAAGCACAGAAATTTTGGGCAAAGGCAAAAGAACTCGGTGCAGAAAGTGACATTTTGGATAAAAAAATTGCAAATTCAAAGTATTATGAGGCTGAATAAAACAATCTTCTTTTCTCTTGGATTACTTGTACTCAGCTCTTGTGCTAAAAAAATGACGGAAACTGATTTACCCAAAGTAAAGCGTGAAAAAACGCAAGATTTGGTGAGTTTGTTAGATTCTCTTTCACAAGATCGTCCAGCTACATTCTACTCAAAAATTGCTACAAAATATAGCGATTCATCTCAAAGTCGGTCTTTCAAAACTTCCTTGCGTATGATATCTGATAGCGCAGTCAATATGATAATGACTTGGAGTAAAATCCCGGTTGTCAATACACTCATCACAAAAGACAGCTTGTTTCTGGCAAACAAACGTGAAAATTGTGAAATACGGACCGATTTAGAATATCTACAAGACAACTTTGGTGTTGATTTTACTTTTCGAAATATTGAAGAAATACTCTTAGGTATTCCACTTGATTACGATTCCACTCAAAAGTATTTCCAAATTCATGAACCTTATCGATACATCATTTCATCGCATCGCAAAAGAAAATTGAAGAAGAACGAACGATTGCTTAAAAATGATCGCGATGTTGCAATAGAATACTTCATTAATCCGGAAGTAAATCAATTGGATGGACTCAAAATAATTAGTTCCGCGGACACTACAACCATCAACGTTAACTACCTTTCCAGACAATTTGTTGGTGGAAAAAACGTTCCTGATGAAGTAGTCATTAACATCATCACCCCACGAAATAACCTTTTAATAGAATTTTCGTACACTAGAGTTGAGGTAAATGAACCTGTAAAATTGTACTTCATTGTACCTGAAGGATATGAAAAATGTGAGTAAGTATTTAACCCTGATTTTCGCTTTTTTAAGCCTAAGTTTGAGCGCACAAAACTCTACTGACAAGCTCCGTAAAGAGCAAGCTATTCTCTTAAAGAAAATTGAAAACACCAAATTACTTCTTCAAAAAACGAAAGGTGAAAAAGCAGCTTCTTTAAATGAATTGCAAATCATCAATAATCAAGTCCGTTTTAGAGAAGAATTGGTTCGAAACTTTGATCGCCAAGTTCGTGGAGCCGACCAAACTATTCGATCTAAAAGAGATCAGATTCGTGATTTAAACAAGAAAGTTGAGCGTCTAAAAGAGCAATACAAAAAGCTTGTTATTTACGCGTACAAAAACAGAAGCAAATACAATAAACTGATGTTTATTTTCTCATCCGATTCTTACTACGAGGCGATTAAACGGAATAAATACTTAGGGAAGTTAGCGGATATTCAGAAAAAACAGTTTCTCGTTATTCAACAGCATCAAGGACTTATCAATCGGGAAATTGGTAATGTAGAAGTTGAAAAACAATCCAAAATGGTTGTTTTGAGCGAGAAACAAAAAGAACGCGCCGCCATTTTAGCCGATAAGCGAAAACAAGAAACGGTGTATATGCGATTCAAAAAAGAGGAGAAAACTCTATTGGCTCAAATGCGTGCTGATCAAAAGAAAAAGGAATCGATAAGTCGACAAATTGACGCTGCTATCAAAAGAGAAATTGCCGCTGCAGAGGAAAGAAGGCGTAAAGCTGAAGCGAAAAGAAGAGCTGAAATTGCTGCTCAAAAGGCGAAAGCGGCAAGGGAAGCGGAGGAGCGACGCAAACTTGACGAAGCGAATAATGCCAATACCAAACCACCAGAAACCAATACGACGCCCAAAATAGAACCTGTTGTTGTATTGCCCGAAACCAAAGAGGCCGAACTAGCTGGTAAAAGCTTTGCGGCAAACCGAGGCAAACTTCCGTGGCCTGTTGAGAAAGGCACTGTGACGGAGAAGTACGGTAAAAATCCGCATCCTACCTTTGCGAATGTCTTTACAAACAATAATGGGATTGACATATCGGCTGTTAAAAATGCGCGCGTTCGTGCCGTTTTCGAGGGTGTTGTGACAAGTGTGTTAAATATTCCAGGAGCTGGGAAAGTGGTGATTATGAAACATGGAAATTATAGAACTGTGTATAGTAATCTAAGTTCCACAAGCGTTTCGGTTGGTGATAAAGTTTCTATTAAGCAAAATATTGGAACGCTGCTCAATGCCGATGGAGGAAGTATTTCAACCCTCCACTTTGAAGTACATAAAGTTTACGGTGGAAACGTTCAAAGTTTAAACCCTATTCTTTGGATTACCCGTTAGTAGTTTTCTCTTTATAGAATTCATATAATTTAAGCTGAGCTCTAAACTTTTTCTTGGCGGTTGACTTTTTATATCGGTTGTCCATCAACTTGTTTTGAAAACGAACTTTTACATTTCCTTTCCATTGATATTCAAATATTAAGTCCAATTCCGATTTCAATCTATCATCCAAAATGGGGCAAGACACTTCAATTCTGTTGTCTAAGTTTCGTTCCATCCAGTCGGCACTCGAAATATAGTACTTTGGATTTCCATTGTTTCCAAAAATCATAAATCGCGCATGTTCCAAATAGCGGTCGACAATACTGATGACTTGAATGTTTTTACTATAATTCTCAATTTGCGGAATGAGACATGAAATACCACGAACAATCAATTGAATTTTAACCCCAGCATTACTCGCTTGATACATTTTTTTAATCAGCTTCTTATCTACTAAGTTGTTGATTTTAACTTTTATGAACGCACTATTCCCTGCCATAGCATGGGATATTTCATTATCTATCAAATCAAGGATATTCGAACGCGTATTCATAGGCGAAACCAAAAGCTGGTTGAATTGAAAAGGCTTCCCTCCTTTTTCTATGAATTCAAAAACCTTAGAAACTTCCAAAGCAATTTCCTTGTCCGCAGTCATTAAGGCTAAATCACCATAAATTTTAGCCGTTCCTTCGTGAAAATTTCCCGTTCCAATAAAACTGACGACTTGTTCTACATTAGACTTAATTCGTCTAATTTGAAGGAGTTTAGAGTGAATTTTCCGTTTCGGATGACCAAACAAAACGATTGCACCGTCATCTTTCAACCTTTCCGACCAAAACAAGTTATTTTCCTCGTCAAAACGCGCCTGCAATTCAAAAATAACGGTCACTTTCTTACCGTTGTGAACCGCGTTTCGCAAGGCGTTCAATATTTGAGAATCCTTCGCTACACGATAAACATTTATTTTAATCTCCGTCACTTTTGGGTCAATCGCAGCTTCCCGCAGCAGATCAACAACATAGGTGAATTTTTGGTAGGGAAAATGCAAGAGAATATCTTTCTCTAATATCGCTTTAAAAATGCTTCGTTGTTTTTCCAAATCTGGATTTTTCAATGGTGGCATTTCGGGATACACCAATTCGGAGTTTCCAAAATCAGGAAATGAACGAAAATCCTTAAAATTATGATACTTCCCACCAGGAATTGTATTGACACCTTTTTTAAGCTTCAATCCACTCAGCAGATATTCCAACAAGTCTTCTGGCATTCTCTGGTCGTACACAAACCGTAATGGATCTCCTTGTTTTCGTTTTTTTACGCTCTTCTCAATTTTCTCAAAAAAGGGAACTGAAATGTCGTCATCCAAATTCAGTTCTGCATCACGCGTAAATTTAAAGGTGAATGCCTCAATCTTTTTGAATTTGAAAATGCTAAAAATGGAAGTCAAATTGAGACGAATGATATCATCCATCATGATGATTTTTGTCATGTCATCGTCCTGCAATTGATAAAACCGTGAATAAGAAATGGGAATTTGAACGAGAGCAAATCGAACCTTTGATTTTTCTCCGTATTCCATTCGAATGGCCAAGTAGATTCGATAATCCATTAAACTTGGAAAAGGAGTTTTATTATCGAGTATTACGGGCACTATGGCGTGTCGAAGTTTATCATTGTAGAAGTCAGTTAATTCCTTGATTTGCTTTTTACTGAGTTCCCTTTCTGTGATATGGTATAAATTGTGACATCCAAAATCAATTAAAATCTTCTTGTACGCCCATTCAAAACTTTTCTGTTGTCTTTGCACCTCTTCCATGACCTTGGCAAGCAACTCTTCAGGAGTTCCTTTAAAACCATCTATTTTACTTCCCGAAACCAATTGCATTCGACGTAAGTTGGCCACGCGTACACGGAAAAATTCATCAAGATTATTTGAGTATATCCCTAAAAATCGAATACGTTCAACCAAAGGAACACTTTTGTCCATAGCTTCCTGGAGCACTCTCGCATTAAAAGACAGCCAACTTAATTCCCGATTCAACAACATTGTCATAAGGTACACTTAATAAAACTCAAGTATAACAAAAAAGCCATCCCTACGGATGGCTTTCATTATTAAAGTTCTATTAAACTTTCATTCCTTTGACCACGCGGTCTTTTCTTTTGGTTCTTTGAGATTTTTTGATCTTCACCATTAAGTAGGCTTCCCCACTTGAAGGTTTAGCGTAATACTCTTCTTCATCGCCATAATTAATCTTTCCACCTTTTCCAGCTTCCCATTTTGCAACAAAATAGTATTTACCAGCAGCTTGATTAGGACGAGTAGCAAACGTTATATATTTACCTGGACCTGTTTCAAAACGAATCAATACAGAACCGTCTTCTGCAGTTTGTTCCAAAATACATTTCGTTCTTGGCAAAATGATAATTCTGTCTTGTTCCTTAGAGCTTGTACTAACGATTGTTCCGTCCGTTGTTGTTCCGGATGAACCTTTTGAACTTGATCGCTCTAAGATAATTTCAGAGGACACAAAAAACTGAACTCCCTTGAGAGATTGATCAGTTAGATTGTACTCTTCCTTTAATGCTTTTGTATAAGGCATTTTCACTGCACAGCTTGTTAAAACTGCAGACGCCAATAGGATAAAGATAACTTGTTTCATTCTTCTAAAATTTAAGCAAAGATAAGGATAAGTAACATCCAAAGTTCATGCCAGATGCACATTTTAATAAAATCATGCTAATTTTATGATTCATGACAAATCAAAATATTCAAATCAAGAAATTCACCTTCAACGGTTTTCAAGAAAATACGTTCGTATTATCCGATCAGAAGGGTAATTGTGTAATTGTAGACCCGGGTTGTTATGATCGGTATGAGGAAAATGAACTGGTTCAGTATATTGAGGAAAATAACCTTACGGTCCTTGCCCTGCTAAATACCCATGCGCACATTGATCACGTTTTGGGAAACGAATTCGTATTGTCCAGATATAAGGTTCCTCACTATTTACATACTGACGATTTGCCCATTCTTCAATCTGTTCCCAATTATGCTCATTTGTATGGTTTTGACGGTTACAAACCTTCTCCTGCCCCTTCTGTTATTATGACAGGAGGGGAAATACTTGAATTTGGTGAAATGAAATTTAAAGTATTCCATACACCCGGACATGCTCCAGGTCACGTCGTATTCTATAATGAAGAGAACAATTTTGTTATCAACGGTGACGTTCTGTTTCAAGGAAGCTTTGGTCGAACCGATTTGCCAGGAGGTTCATTAGAGGTTCTGAAAAAATCGATAAAAGAAGTCATGTTTGAATTACCAGACGATACAATCGTTTTTTGCGGTCATGGAGGCGAAACATCCATTGGTACTGAAAAACAATATAATGCCATTTTGCAGTTTTAATGCGTATCGCCATAAATACACGGTTTTTGTTGAAAGACAAAATGGAGGGTTTCGGATGGTATACCTACGAAATCTCAAAACGGCTCGTTAAAAATCATCCGGAACATGAATTCTTTTTCTTTTTCGATCGACCCTTTGACGAGAAATTTGTTTTTGAGAAAAATGTAACGCCCATTGTCCTTCCACCTCCGGCTCGGCATCCCATTTTGTTTTATTTGTGGTTTGAATGGGCGATACCTCGAGCTTTAAAGAAACACAAAATCGACCTTTTCTTTTCACCAGATGGCTACCTTTCCTTACGAAGTAAAACGGTGCAAATAGGAACAATTCACGACATCAATTTCGAGCATTTTCCCAAAGATTTGCCCTGGGCGCCTCGGATTTATTTGCGTTACTTCTTTCCAAAATTTGCGAAGAAAGCAAATCGTATTATAACCGTTTCTGAATACTCCAAAAAAGACATTGCCCAAACCTACTCTGTTCCTGAAGGTAAAATTTCTGCGATTCCAAATGGAGCGAGTCCGAGTTTCTTGCCCATACCTCACGACAAGAAACAACTTGTTCGAGACAGATTAACTAGAGGGAAACCCTACTTCTTGTTCGTTGGTTCGCTGCACCCCAGAAAGAATTTAAAACGTCTCTTGTCATCGTACGAAGAGTTCATTAAACGAAATCCGGATTCTAAATACGAACTTCTAATCGTTGGCACGGCCCTTTGGAAGGACCAAAATTTCTCAAAGAACATGGATGCCGATATATGGAAACGTATTCATTTCGAAGGACATGTTACCTTACCAGAATTAACCCAAATTATGGCCTCAGCCAACATATTCGTTTACGTACCTTATTTCGAAGGTTTTGGAATCCCTTTGGTTGAAGCGATGCAATCGGGTGTGCCAATTATAAGCGGAAACTTGACAAGTCTGCCCGAAGTTTCCGGTGAGGCAGCGCTGTATTGCGATCCGATGTCCGTTCAAGATATTGCGGCAAAAATGACGGAATTGACTACTGACACAGACTTACAAAAGGACCTCATCCAAAAGGGACTCAAACGTGCAAAACAATTTTCATGGGACAAAGCCGCAGAGGAGGTTGCGCAGGTTATATTTGAAAACAAAACCGCAAAGTAACGCTGAGGTTTTCGTAGTGAACGCATAGTTTATTGTTATCATCCGCAAGAACTTTACTTTGCCTCATTATTTACCGTTCCATGTTCTTTGCGGAACTCTTTGTGTTCTTCGCGGTAAAAAGTTTATCTTTGACCTAACGTAATTCACATCATGCCCACCGAACGCAAATGTCCTTCTTGTGGAAATTGGAATACCGATCAAGACTATTGTTCTACTTGCAATACGATCCTTTCACCCGAAATCATTGAAGAGAAGCGAGAAGAAAAACGAGAACATCGCCGATTGACGACTCCGCCCAGTTCCGCGGATATTTTTTTAGCGAAATGGAAAAATCACCGGTTTTGGGTTCTACGAATTCTATATAAAATCGTGTACACTGTGTTTGTTATTTTCGTTGGCATTGCTTCCTTATTTGCCTATTTAGCCGCATCACCAAATGGCTAATAAAAAACTTTGGTGGTGGTTTTTGGGATTCATGATAGTCTATTTTATCACGCGCTATTTTCGTTCATTTGAGGCAACACCCGATTTCTTCAAATACTATTTCACAGATTTATTGTTCATTCCCACCGTTTCAACCTTTGCATTAATTTTTGTTCGCTTGTTTAAACGCGATAACACGCTTACGATTTCAATATGGCTTGTGGGATTCCTTGTTATCTGGATGTGTATATATTTTGAATGGTATTTACCGACGTACAAAAGTCATGTTCATCCGTATACAAGTGATTGGGTGGATGTTTTGATGTATGTGCTTGGAGGATTTTGGTTTCTTTGGGTGCAAAGTAGGTTCTTTAAGTCACAATAGTGGTTTGATGCATAGGACGCTAAGCCAAAATCTTTGCGAGAATTTTACTTCCCTTTCTTCCGTCTTTCCTCCAACCATTTTGGAACTGGCTTACTTCCTTTATTAGGCAAGGCGGGTTTCTTCGCTTGAATCGCTTGCTTCTCATCCAGTAGTTTTTCAATCAATTCAGGTCGATTTGCTTTCTGCAAAGACTTTCGAATGTAATCTCGGTTTTCACGTTTGTACCAAAAAAAGAAACGTCTTTGATTCAGTTTTTCTTCTTTGTCTTTAACAGTTTCAACTGGTTTTAAAGTATAAGGGTGAACTCCAGCGTAGTAAATAACGGTCGCAACAGTCATGGGTGTAGGGGTAAAATCTTGCACTTGTTCCAATTGGAATCCCATATCCTTCGTTTCAGCTGCTAGATTCGCCATATCTTGCTCTTCACAACCGGGATGCGAACTGATGAAATAGGGAATCAATTGCTGTTTCAGACCATGTTTCGCTGAAATTTTCTCGTACTTTTCCTTGAATTTATGAAAGTACTTAAACGATGGTTTCCGCATTACTCGGAGCGTTGCATCAGATGTATGTTCCGGGGCAACTTTCAATCGACCGCTGACATGACGTGTGGTTACTTGTTCAATGTATTCATCATGGTTGCCGTCGTCGTTGTTTTTGTTGAAATCATCGACCAACAAATCGTAGCGAATACCTGAACCTACAAAAGCCTTTTTAACCTTCGGATGTGCATCTACTTTTCGATACAGCTCCGTCATGGGTTTATGCGACGTATCCAGATTGTTGCATATCACAGGATGAATACAACTTGGACTCGTACATCGAGCACAGATTTCTTCCACCTTGCCTTTCATCTTATACATATTGGCAGATGGTCCACCTAAATCTGAAATATATCCTTTGAAAGTTGGGTCTTCGACCACCTGTTCTACTTCTTTTAAAATAGATTTTTCACTCCGTGAAGCAATGAATTTTCCTTGATGCGCCGAAATCGTGCAGAATGAACATCCACCAAAACATCCCCGATGCATGTTGATGGAGAACTTAATCATATCGAACGCCGGAATTGCGCCTCTGTTCTTATATTTAGGATGTGGAGCTCGCGTATAGGGCAAATCAAAGGATGCATCGATTTCTTTTTCCTCCATCGTTTTATAGGGGGGATTAATAACCAATGTTCGTTTCCCAATCTTTTGAATAATGCGATTTGCTTGCCATTTATTGGATTCAACCTCAACGACTTTAAAGTTCGCCGCATACTTGATTTTATCTTCCAAACAAACATCGTGAGACGCCAATTCAACCGTTTCCCAGTTTTTGTTCGTCGGCAACTCCTCCTCTTCCTCTTGAATAAAGGCAACTTGTTTCAAGGTCCGCAAATTTTCAAATGGCACTCCTTTTTTCAGCAACTTCAATACTTCTCGCAAGGGTTGGTCACCCATTCCATAAACAAGCATATCCGCTTTCGAATCTTCCAAAATACTCGGAAAAAGCTTATCGGCCCAGTAATCATAATGGGTAACTCGTCGAAGCGAAGCTTCAATTCCTCCTAACAAAACAGGAACATCCGGATACAATTCCTTTAAAATCTTTGAATAGGTTGTCGTCGCATAATCCGGTCGAAAACCCGCTTGTCCGCCTGGTGTGTATGCATCCGTTGAGCGCAAACGTTTATTCGCCGTGTAATGATTGACCATGGAATCCATACATCCAGCCGTAACGCCAAAGAAATATTTGGGTTTGCCGAATTTCTTGAAATCACGTAAATCGTCCTTCCAATTGGGCTGTGCGACGATTCCTATTTTAAAGCCTTCGGATTCAATGATACGTCCAACCACTGCCGTTCCGAAAGCTGGATGATCCACATAGGCGTCGCCTGAAATCAATATCACATCGAGTTCATCCCAACCTCGCTTTACGGCTTCTTTTTTGGTAATGGGCAACCAGTCTGTTATGGGTCTTTCGTCTATCACGGTACAAAGGTAGGGAAAAGGGATTCAGTGGGGAAATTTGATTTCACCAAAGATTATAATTGACGATTCAACAATTTTAACTCAAAAGAAAAATTTGTATGTTTGGTATATGACTCTCTCCAAATTTCTTCCTATCTCTTTTTTGTTTGTAGCAGCTATTCTCCTATCCTGCTCGGACAAAGAAAAAGAAAATGATTTTGGGATTGGTAAAAATCGACCTAATTCACTAATCCGAAATCACCTTTTATTCTCTTCGTTTGATCAGGCCTTTTCCTTTCCTGTTTGGTTTGATGATTCCGTTATTGTCGCCAATGAAATTCTCAGCATAACGCGCAATGTTTTTCCAGAATCGGTTGATTTGAAACGATTAGATTCAGGTCGAGTGGTGCCAGCAGAAACTTTCCATTATTTTTTTCGGAAAAACGGACAGATAGAAAAAGTAGTTCATTTGGCTTATTTCGATTACAAATTAATTGGAAAGTCTACCTATCGATATAGCCAATTCGATATAGACAACGGTTTTGCGAAAGTGAAACGACAAACTGAATTTACGTTCAACAGCTTACCAAATGCGTCGGATAAATCAGGCCAATCTCAGCTTTACCGAAAGATTAACCACCCAAAAGAAAAAGACGCACCCTACCTTAAGTATAAAAGTGATTATGACGGAGATCATTTGTTTATCGTACCGAATAAAAAGTTTTGGGGGCCTTTCCGAATACATCAAAAGCTCAAACCGGGACCAAGTGATCAAATTATTCTAGGTTCAGCTTATTTACCGCTTAAAAAATACAGTGTCACCAATACGGTTCGAGAAAACAATGTTCAAAAATTTTATTATCAAAAAGAGCTGATTAAAAGGATAGATGAAGATGATTCACCGTTTCGCTCGACTAGAAGTTTCCAATACGACAGACGAGGATATTGCATAAGTTACATCGATTCTCTTTTTTCTGAAAATGATTTTTTATCTCGCACGGTATCTAAGTTTACAAACAATATGTTCTTTAGTCCGCTGGAAATAGCTCACAGAAAAGAAAACTTCGACGGAGAGGAGGTTTTCACCTATTTTGAAACATTTGAATACGAATACCGGAAATAGACATTTCATTCTTTCGATAATCGTATTTTTGTAAAAAAATTCCGCATGGAAAAAGACAAGGATTACGAATCCCTTATCGATATTAAAGTAGGCATCTCACTTGGAGATATCAATGGAATTGGCCCAGAAGTGGTGTTGAAAGCCTTGAGTGACAATCGCATTTTAAAAGGATGCACACCCATTATCTATGCCTCTACAAAAACATTAAACACGCTCCGAAAAGATATTCAAGGAGACGAAATTGTCTTCAATGGTTGCAAGGATGCTAGCGAAGCCAAACGTAAAAAAATCAATGTGGTACAAGTTTGGACAGAAGAACCAACTATTGAATACGGAAAAGCGACGGAAATGGGCGGTAAATATGCCTACCTGTCCTTAGAAGGCGCAACGAAAGATTTAGCGACGAATAAAATTGACGTGCTTGTCACAGCTCCAATCTCCAAAGAAACGATAGCCAAAGCAGGTTTCGAATTCCCTGGTCATACCGAATATTTAGCGGATATGTCTGGCGTTCCTGAAGCCTTAATGATGATGGTCAGTGACAATCTTCGCGTGGCATTGGTGACAAGTCATGTTCCCTTGGCAGATGTTAGCAAAACATTGACCCGTGAAATGATTTCAAGTAAAATTGATGCCTTAAACGAAAGTTTGAAAAAAGATTTTGGCATTATTCGTCCGAGAATTGCTGTATTGGGATTCAATCCACACGCTGGTGAAAACGGCAAAATGGGCGATGAAGAGAGTGAAACGATAACACCAGGAATCAACCTAGCAAAAGCAAAAGATATTCTGGCGTACGGACCCTTCCCAGCAGATGGGTTTTTTGGAAGCGAAGCTTTGCACAAATACGACGCGGTATTGGCGATGTATCACGACCAAGGCTTAACACCTTTCAAAGCATTGGCTTTTGATCAAGGCGTGAACTTTACAGCAGGACTTCCGATTGTACGCACCTCACCCGATCACGGAACCGCTTTTGACATTGCCGGACAAGATAAAGCGTCGGCACAATCTATGCGTTCAGCGATTTATTTAGCGATGGATGTTTATCGTATGCAAAAGATGTTGAAGGAAGCCAGTGCAAATCCGCTGGAGGCTCAGGTTAAGGATAAAAAGAAAAATTATAAATCGGAGGCAGAATAACAGAGAAATTCGACCTTGAAAATTTGCAACAGTCTACACATATTTCAAAAGGAAGATATACTCTAAAGGACAATTTTATTTTCGAGGTTGTGCATAATTTCACTTCCTTTCTATGTTTGGGTCTCTATAGGTGAAGGAAATCTTTTCAAAATACATCCTTTTTTGTCATTTAACTATGATTATCTTTTTCCGGTATAAAACTTCGCTCTTTACATTACTCAAAAGCAAATAATACGTCCCCTGAGGTAAATAACTTTTAAATAGTTGATTGTTCCAAGATTCATCAAAAGTCCGCAAATGCAACAATTTACCATCCAAACCATAGATTTGTAATTGCATTCCACTTTGAAAATCTCCATCAATGTAAAATGCCCCTTTGTTAGGCATTGGGGAAATAGAAAATGTGTTCTTATCCTTTTCGACAATTGAAGTGCTAGAAACTATCGAATCAACTATAGTATAACTGCAAAGTGTGCCTGATGAATCGACAACTCCCACTGAGTAAACCGAATCACAAGTATTAAAAAAAATAGTATCACCATTTTGCCACATTGAACTAAAATCCACGCTTCCAGGTGGGTAAGCAACTAAATTTCCACCACAGGAATCCGACAAAAAATTACTGTTAATACCAATTATCCCATTACAACCAACAGTAGGTTGAGAAAAAGTAGCGGCTCCATAGAATGGGGGGAAAGCTGGAAATATTGTATCACAAAATGTTGCTGTGCAACCACTAGCACTATCATTAATGGCTAAACATATTGTTCCACCATTGGGCAACTGTGTGGACATGGTTTGTCCAGTATCTCCTGTATTCCATAAATAGGAATAAGGCGGGATTCCGCCAGCTGCTTGCCCTACAAATGTATAATCGAATCCAAAAGGAGAAACATATGGCAAAACATTAAAACTCGCATAACAGCCAACAACAGGATTGCTAACAGTTACAATTACTGAATCCATGCATTGTCCAAATGAAGTATTTGTGGTGGTTACTTTAATTGTATAACTCCCAGGCACCACATAATCATGATAAATACTGTTACTCGTCTGAAGAGCTGTAGAAGAACCATCACCAAAATCCCATTGATATAAGCCGACAGGAACTCCACCAACTGTCGTTGGAGCACTAATACTAACTCCATTGACTCCTTGCCCATTTGGTGTTGCCGATATAGGTATAGCGCACTGACCAATACTTGTAGTAACTGCGGCAATCAAGAAGAAAACAAGCAATAAATATTTGATTTTCATAGTGTTATGTGATTTTAATTAATGATATTCTTATTCCGTTACAATCATTCTTTCCCTGAAAATGATTTTACCTTTCCTGTTATTTAATTGCAGCATATAACTGCCTGCAGGTAATCCTGTTTTCAATTTGGACTGAGAAGACCCAGGTGAAAGTTCTCCTTCAAAGACCCTTTTCCCGTCCGTAGAAATTATCTGAATGGAAAGCTGTCCTTTCACTTCACCGTTTAGAACGATGTCTCCCGAACTGGGATTAGGTGAAAGTGTAAAAAGGTTCAAAACATCTTCCTCCAAACCAACGCCCGTCACAAAAACCGTCACTGTATCCGTTGAATAAAAACCATTCAAGTTTCTAGTCACAACATACGTTGTATTCACTGTTGGCGAAACATACACACCCGCTGTATTGCTTGCCACTGGCGTGCCATTGAGTTCCGACCACATATCGGGCATATTGCTGATTTTCTGCCCAATAAAAGCGCTGTCGCCTATGTATATTGTTTGGTCTGGACCCGCATCTACAGGGATGCCGCCAGGGATGCTGTCTAGAGGGGTTACGGAAACATCATCCAACCAGAAATAAGTTTGCCAAACTACTCCATCAGTAAATTCTACACCTTGCGTTGTTTCCGCATCAGTATTAAAATTACCTAAATTTAAGAACTTTTCACCACCATCTGCTTTATACAATCCACTAAATACTGTCCAAGTTGCTGTATCCTCTATTATTTCATTTTGGAAGAATTTAACTTGAGCATTCACATCAAAATAATACCAATTCGTTGAGTTTAATGCAGTATCACTAAAATGAACCCCTAAATTGTTGGATGCAAACCTACTCAAACCTGCTCCAACACGCGTCATAAACTCGACCCAGTAATACCTATTCGCGGTTAAGGTATCCAACAAAGTACAATATAAATACTCTCGTGCATTCGTATATTGCGGGGGTTGATTAACAGGATAAGTAGCTATACCCACAAACGCCAAACCATCAGGAATATTATGAACAAGCAAAGTTGGGTCATTTACAGCACTCCAATAATCTGGAGAAGCAATGTTCGGGTTTTCCCAGCTATTAACATCCACATTATTTGGCGCAAATTGTATTCCAATAACCCCACCACCTCCTGTCGGACAATTCATACATTGCTCAAAGCTTCCATTCGGGACCAAATTACTCTGTGCCGACAGAATTGCCGGCATACAGAAAACAAGAATTATTAAATATTTCAAAATTACTTTATTATTACAATTTTCTCATGGTGTATATTATTACCGTTCGCGTCCCTCAATATAATAATATACGTTCCCGAACGCAAATCGGTTTGTATGTACTCTTCGTTTGACTCTTCGTTCACATTCGATTCATGAACGAGACTACCCATAGTATTGAGAATACTTATCGAATAATTCCTCGCCAGTTTACCTTTAAGGTAAAATGAACCTTTGTTTGGTATTGGATAAAATTGGTACAGTTTATCATTTCTATTCGAACTTTCATTTAAGTGTTGCGGGCTTTTATCCAAATATTCTGGACATACATTCGCAAATACTTCCGCCGTTTGATACACGGCATTATAAAGTGAAGCTGCTTGAACCACCGCACTGCCTTGTAAGGTTGGGCATCCCTGTGCCAAATCGATAAGCGTCAAGCTGTCTGCTTCATTGAATATACTATCTTGAAAATGTAGTAAGGCTTCGCGATTATTTCGTCACAATCAACCTCTCCCGATGCAGAATTTCCCCCAGTCTACTTTTTAAAACAAGAAGATAAACCCCGGCATTCAAATCAGTTGAGATTATCGATTCGTCTTTTGACTCTGAAAGGAATTGCTCATGCACTATTTTTCCATCGTTGCTCACAATCTGTAATTTCGATCCAGTAAGCATTTTACCCTTTATATGAAACGACCCATCGTTAGGAACAGGATACACGATAAATCTCGCTTTTTCATTTTCCTCTAATCCCACCCCCGTTACAAATACCGTAACCGTATCCGTAGAATAAAACCCATTCAAATTGCGAGTAACCACATACGTCGTATTCACCGTTGGTGAAACATACACCCCTGCCGTATTGGTATCCACAGGTGTGCCGTTGAGCTCAAACCACATGTCGGGCATGTTGCTGATTTTTTGACCGATGAAAGTAGTGTCACCTATGTAAATGGTTTTGTCAGGACCAGCATCTACAGGGATGCCGCCGGGGATGCTGTCCAAAGGGATGACGGAGACGTCGTCGATGAGGAAGTAGGTTTGGTAACCCCAACCATCACTGTAAACCATTCCTTGCATTGTTTCGGCATCCGTATTGAAGTTACCAATTGTCAGAAATTGTTCTCCACCATTCGCTTGGTATATGCCACTTACTTTTGTCCAATTGGTCGTATCCTCAATGATTTCATTGTTAAAATATTTAATTTGGGCATCCACATCAAAATAAAACCCATTGTTTGAATAAAGTGCCGTATCACTAAAATAAATGCCCAAATTGTTGGAGGAAAAAATCGAAAATCCTTCGCCTACGCTTGCGTAAAATTCTACCCAATAGGATTGATTGGCTTGCAAAGTATTTAAGATATTACAGGAAACATAGTCCCTAATGTTTGTGCCAGCTCCATCAAAAGTTGCCAATCCCACATAGGCACTATCTGAATGAGGCGATTGTAAAAAATCAACAGGGATTGCGCACTTATTGAAGTAGTCTGGAGTTGCAGTGTTTGGATTGTACCAATCCATCAAAACTCCACCTCCAGCTAAGTCTCCCCAAAGACCAGGTGGACAAGAATAAGTGCTTTCAAAATCACCGTTTGGAACTAAATTTAATTGTCCAAACGAAAGAAATGGCAGTAAAGTAATTAATGTAAATACTCTCATTTTACTTTAGTATAACAATTTTTTCTCTTAACAGTATATTTCCTTTTTCATCTCTGAGCAAAACGATGTAGGTGCCTGATTGTAAGGCTGTATGGATAAGTCTTTGTTGCAAATCATCCTGAAACTTCAACTCATAAACCAGACTTCCCGTTGAACTAGCTATTTCTATCGAAAACCTGTTTTCTATTTTCCCCTTCAAATAGAATGAACCATTGTTGGGTATTGGATATATGCGGTACGTTTCATATTTCTCCTCTATGCTTTCTTGTGGATGTATCATAGTTTTCTCCACATACTCTGGACATATATTCTCAAAAACTTCCGCAGTTTGATAGACTGCGTTATATAGCGTAACTGCCTGACTTACGGATCCTCCTTGCAAAGTAGGGCAACCAAATACTAGATTCATCAAGATTAAGCTATCGGCTTGTGTGAAAGAACTGTCTTCAAAATGACGAAGGGCTTCGTAGTACATTTGGTAGCTTTCTTCCAGGGTGTTTTCAGGGAAAATACTTGCATTGCTCGCTGCGGCTTGTGTGGTATTGTTTTCCGCCAAAGCTTTTTCTACTTCCAAAAGTTGAGCCCCATTGCTGTTTTGGTATTCAGTATAGAAATTTGCCAAAACTATGGAACTATCCATCAGCGTGGTATCCGTATCCAGGGTGCGGTAGGTTTGATCCCGCATCACCGCTTCATTATCTGCATTTGTGACCAATGTTGTATCCGTACTTTGCTCCAACGCTTCAACCATATCGTTGGTAGTCAGATAAGAACCGCCAGGATTGGCAACTACGGCACATGACGTAACGAATGGGGGATTGGTTACCAACATAAGAGTGACTGTTGGTGTCGGATTAGCATTATAACCATAACTACTAGCTCCATTAAAAACAGAACCGCTTGTTGAATAAATACTTCCTGGGGTCGTTGAGCGCACAAACATAGGTGAGTTTTGTGTCAAACTAAAATTCAAACACGCATTCTTAAAACTATTTGTTGAGTTCCAAGTCCCCAACCACTTATTATCCGCAGGTGCGGTGGGTGTGCCTTGTTGGCCAATGATGCCGTTGTTGTCGAGCACAAAACCGTATCGGTGGTTTTGCATGGAATTGTTGGAGGTGCGGGTTGGGTTGCAATTGCCGTGGAAGTAAAGGCCGGAGTAGGTGGTGGAGACGGAGTTGCAATTCATTTGTATATAAGTGGAAGAAGTAATGGCAATTCCTTTAAAATTAGGAGCATTTGTATGGACTCCCTGTATACCCGTAACAGTGTTGTAATAAATTTGAGCGGTGGCTGAGCCGTATATGCAATTTTCTAAGCTGATACCATGACTCGGAGAAGCATAACCAGAAATACCAGATAATGCTATATTGTTGTTATTCACACGGATTCCAATTCTACTCCATTTTTTTAAGGTTATTCCTCTATACGCTCCTGAAATAGTGTTGTTGTTCACCCACAAATTTCCACCAGAATTGTCGTACAAATTTTCAATCAATACAGCATCGCTAGAATAGCCGCCTGTTGTACTGCCCAATGTACGATTAAATACATTGTTCAACACCATGATCGAAGGCATATTAAAAGATGCCACTGAATTTAGGTGCACGCCTGTGTTGATGTTGTAAATGGCGTTGTTAGTGATATTTACATTGTCATAGCTTGTGACGTAAATATCTATTCCGAATCCTCCATTCAGATAGCCTGAAAATGGCTGTGATACAGGACGATTACTTCGGATAGTATTGTTCACGAATTGCACATTCCTATAATTTGAGACAAGCACAGCCTTCACTAAACCGAAGAATTTATTGGGTTGAGCAGCGGTGCCAGCCACATCCAATTTGTAATGGCCTGCACCTTGTTTTTTGGTATAGATTCCAGTTCCGATACCAGGGATATTCATGTTCCAAGTGATCTTTTTCGGAAATTGGATGGTGGTGTTAATTACTTTTAAGTTGGTATTCGTTACGTCAATGGCAAATCTCTGATAGTCAAATACATTGTATTCAGAAGCGATACTAGAACCTAGGGTAACAGAATTGTATATGTAAGGTGCACTTGTCGACGAGGTGCCTACATTTTTCATCCAAATACCGTATTTAGAAAATACGGAATTCCAAGAGTTTCCTAAAGGTGCTTTTAACGTGGCTAAAGGATAGTTAGTTAAAGAAATATAGGGCTCTAAAAATAAATTGGTATTTCCGTTGGTTGCTTTTACAACTGAAGTCAAAGGCCAAGTAGCCGCAGCAACATTGTAGATGTTTCTGCAAGTAAACAAGGTGTTTTTTACAGAAAAGATAGAGCTAGCATTTGCAAACGCGTAACCCTGCACTTTGATTGAAGTTTCATTTCTATTGAATACTGCATTTTCAACCATCAACACGGCAGCGGCTTGTTGCGTTGTAATATTTTGAAAATCAATTGCCACAATTGCATCTTCGATAAGTGCAGTTTTATAAACGATGCCTCCAGAAAGGGTATAAGGTGAAACATTTACCCTACCACCAGGTTGCACCACAATACCTTGCCACATATCTTGACAGCCGTATAAATGAGCACCTCTAATATTAAGGGTCGCTCCCGGAAGAATAGTAATGGTAACACCAGGTAAAATTTTGACATTTGAACCAATAAGTGTCAAATTTCCAGAAACCGTCAAGTCATTTGGAATACGGAGGTTTGTAAAAAAGGTGTTGGTTCCTATGGTCCCAGAAATGGTTGTTCCGGTGAGGCAATCCGGACAAGGCACAATATTTATAGTGGATTGAGCTGTTCCAGTACAACCGTTGGCATCCGTACCTGTAACCGTGTAGGTTGTCGTACTCGTTGGCGAAGCGCTAACATTCGATCCATCAAAAGGCGATAAAATTGAAATGGTCTGGCCAGGAGACCAAGTGTAATTGTTAGCTCCACTGGCATTTAAAACCAAAGGTTGACTTGGGCAGGTTGTGCCAGATGAGGGTGAAACAGTAACCGTAGGCGATGGAAGTGTACCCACAGAAACTTGGGCAGTAGCCACACAACCCGCTGCATTCGAAGCGGTTAATGTAAATAAAGTAGGCGCATTCACAATAGGGTTTACAGAACTTCCACTCAAGTTTCCCGGGTTCCAAACAAAAGAATTGGCCCCAGGACTGTTTCCCGTCAAATTTACCGTTTGACCAACACAAACATTGGCAGGCGAAGCCGATGCAGTTGCCGTAAGCGTTGAATTCACAACTTGCACTTGTTGGTGAATGGTAATCACGCAACCAATGGCATTGGTATATACATACGTAATGGTATGCGTACCAATTCCAGCAACTGTAGCATCAAAGTCATAATTTGTGCCAGAAGTATTGAGGGAAATACCTGGTCCGCTGAAGACTCCACCACCAACAGGTGCAAAATTATATATATCCGTTATCGTTTGATTGATGCACACAATGGGTGGCAAAGTGAGCGTTGTGGCAGGCGAGACTTCGATGATTTCAACGTCATCGATATAAATATAGGTATAAGGCTGATTCGTCAAAGTGTTCATGTTTGACGTATTCATGATTACTAAACTATTTAAATTACCTGTTCCCGCGGGTGGGTTATACTGAAATGTTTGTGTGACAAATTGCCAGGCACCATTGTTCACAACCTGCATAGGGTTGCCTAATTGTGTGAGGCTTGCTGGCAAGGTAGTTGAAGGACCTGCAATTGGGGCAAGAATCGAACTCGTTCCTGCAAAAGTAATTTCACCAGTACCTCCAACTGGCAATGGTGGACCAAAAGCCAAGAAGAATGCACTATAATCATTTGCCAATCTCGCGCGATAACTAATTGTATAAGTATTGCCTGGCACCAAAGGGTTGTTCAGCAGTGTTTGAACGGATTCGTTCCAATGGGGTGAGCCAAGTCCCCCTGTGCTTCCCAAACCATAAAAAGCATCATTGGGTTGGCCATTCCAAGTATCCGCAGGTGGGTTACTAGTTGGTGTAGGAACTGAGAACCAGCTTCCAGTGCAATTCCTTTTAAAAATATCGGGAGAATTTGAAAAATTTGACCAGCAATTCATCTGAATTGGTGCTGAGGTAGTACATCCACTCACATTCTCGAAATCACTATTATTTACAAAAGTACAGGGTGAAGGCGAACAGCCAGGAGATGCAACATAAATAAAGACATAGGTGATATTTCCACGCGCTCCTGTTGCAGATACGGGCACATATCTCACCAACGCAAACCCAGGATTAGTAGCCGTATAGGTAAACGATGTTCCAGAAGTTGGACCGGCATTGCCAACTGGGGTTCCATTTCCATAAACATCTTCCAAACATTCAAAACTTACAGCATTAAAATCATTGGCCAAAATCCCATTAATGGGTTGAGGCAGACCTACATTAGCAATATATTGAAATGTTCCGCCAGCCGTAATCCCATCATTTATACCAACCACACCTAGCCCTGGGCAAGCCGAACCACCATAATTATAAAAACTCAAATTCCCCGCACTTCCATAAGTCGAGTTCACATTGTACCCTATATCACAGAGTACACTCCTTTCTTCGGGTTTAAGGTATCTTTTCATGAAATTTGGTCCTGTATTATTACCATTTGACATAACATAATATTCGTCATCAGGCATAGCAGTTGGAACATGACATAAGTCTTCCAAATGATGTAAACTACTGCCATCAGAGAAGGTAGAAGGTGTGTAAGCTAATTGATTGACCGAACCAGCATATTCTATGTGATTTGGGCAAGTAGAACTAGTTGGAGCCATAATATTTGGGTTCAACGCTGGATTGAAACCGTAATTGTACATAGAACACGTTCCCGTATTGGTAATCAAACTTTGATTACTTTGGGTTTGCAGTTCTATATCATACCGTGAATAATATTTGTAGCTTGGTCCTAATTTTGAATTCCCATTAACATCTATATTCGAAACGAATCCCAATGCATGTGTTACCTCGTGAAGGGCCACGCTATACATATCGTATAAACTTGCTGATGTCGTAAGTCCTAAATTCAAATGCCAATTTATATTGGGATTGTCGAAATTTAAAGCAATATATCCATGATAAAATCCAACTCCGGTTCCTGAATTGGCAGAAGAAGTTAATGGAGAAACAAAATTCGTGTAAGAATCAACCCCACTATTAATGGTTTTCCAAATTTCATTATCAGCAATCCCAGTGGTCGTTGGTGCCCCTGACGGCAAAACATAATAGCTCGAAGCAAATCCCAGTGCACCACTTGTGGCGGCAGGTGTTGGATTGGTCGTAGCATTATAGCCTTGTAACAAGGGGTTAATGTTCCTCACCAAAATATTCACCTTAACAGAAGGGTTTGGTGTATTGATAAACTGGGATATTTCCCTAAAAACTTCACAAAGTACGGCTCTTCGGTCTATCTCAATCTGCGAATTCCCTTCCATTCCACTACCTATTTCAAAATATAAGTCAAAATAACCACTGTTACATGAAATCAAGGTTGCACCTTCAGGCGCGCCCTCTGCGTCGAATGGATCTCCGATAGCAATATCGGCCAGATTATATTCATCTCCGTATTGTGTTAGTACTTTGTCAAAAATTCCATCCGGTGATACTTCAACCGGCTCCTGACAAAACGATATTCCCGCAACAAGACATTGCAGAAAAACAAAAATTAGTTTTCTTTTCATAATCTCATAATTTAATAATAGCAGCAAAAAATTCAGTAGTCAGTATAAACCTATAGAAAAACAAAGTAAAATGCAAATTTTATGATAATCTTTACTTTTGATTGTAGATTTTCGCAATCTCTGTTTGTAAAGACCTTAAAAAAAAGAAGAAACTAATTCATAACTTAAGATTAAAGTATTACCTTTGTCCTCCAATTTTTTAGAAAGTGAACAGCAGTAAACGGCCTTTTTCAATTCTCTTTGCAGGATTAAAAATCGGCAAACACGAGTTTGAATTTGAAATTGGAAAGACGTTCTTTGATGAATATGAATATTCCAGTATAGAAAGCGCTGACGCTCATGTCAAGCTAATTCTGGATAGAAAAGAAACCATGTTGATTGGTGATTTTTTTATCTCAGGAAAGGTAACAACGACATGTGACAGATGTACAGATTCGCTTGAAGTACTTGTGGATGCAGAATACAAGCAATATTTCAAATTCGGGACAGAAGATTCCGGAGATGAGGCCTTGACTGTCATGCACCCAGACGAATATCAAATCGACGTGAAAGATCTCATTTATGAGTTCATTGTACTATCGCTTCCCGCGCGCACCCTCCATGAAGAAGGAGAATGCAACGAAGAAATGATGGAAGCGATGCAAAAACACATAGTGAATCTGGACGACGAGGAAGAAGAATATGATGATGACGAAGAAGATGACGATGATGACGAATCTCCTTGGTCGATTTTAAAAGATTTGAAATAACGATTTAATAAATAGCAAAATGGCACATCCAAAACGCAAAATCTCGAAAACGAGAAGAGACAAAAGAAGAACGCACGTGAAAGCAGTTGCGGACAATATCGCAACATGTCCAACTACAGGGCAACCTCATTTGTTTCACCATGCTCACTGGCATGAAGGAAAGCTTTATTACAAAGGAAAAGTAGTAGCAGAGAAAGAAGTAGCAGCTTAAGCTGTATAACCAAACTTCTTCTTGATGAAGATCGGACTAGATATATTGGGTGGTGATTTTGCTCCAGATGCTAATTTAGCAGGGGCAATTTTAGCACAAAAAGAACTTCCTCAGGACTGTAAAATAGTATTGTTAGGCGACCAAGAGCAAATCTTAGGTGGCCTTTCTGCTTTGGGGGCAAACCCAAACGACTTTGAAATTGTTCATGCACCGGAAGAAATTACGATGCACGATCATCCAACAAGAGCCATCGCCGCAAAACCCAACAGTAGTATCGCCATAGGCTTCGATAAATTGGCGGCAGGTGAAATCAACGCCTTTGCCAGTACGGGAAATACGGGTGCGATGTTAATTGGTTCCATGTTCAAGTTGGGATCAGTTGAAGGAATTGCTCGACCGTGTATTACTTCCACTTTACCACAAATCGACGGGGGAAAAACAATACTTCTTGACGTGGGTTCGAATGCCGATTGTAAACCCGAGACATTGGTTCAATTTGCACAATTGGGTGCTCTTTACGCCAAAAACGTCTATCAGATTAAGGAACCGAAAGTGGCCTTGTTGAGCATAGGTGAAGAAGACCAGAAAGGAAATATCGTAACGGTAGCAACGAATGAATTGTTGAGACAACAAAAGGAACTCAATTTCATCGGCAATGTGGAAGGTAGAGATTTGTTTACCGAATCGGCTGATGTCATTGTTTGCGACGGATTCACAGGAAACGTAGTTTTAAAAGAAGCGGAAGGAATTTATACTTTAATGCGAAAGCGTGGAATTAAAGATGAATATTTCGAACGATTTAACTATGAAAATTACGGCGGAACTCCTATCTTGGGCGTTAAAGGAAATGTCATTATTGGTCACGGAATTTCCAACGACATTGCCGTAAAAAATATGATTATTCATGCTTTTGATGTTGCTCAATCTAGTTTAGCGAGTAAAATCAACGAGGCATTCAATTAAGGTATATGAGTAAAATTACTGCAGCGATTACGGGTGTTCATGGTTACGTTCCCGATTATATCATGACGAATGATGAACTCTCGAAAATTGTAGATACTTCGGACGAATGGATTCAATCAAGAACCGGAATTAAAGAAAGACGAATCATGAAAGACGGAGCTACGTCGGACATGGCCGCAAGAGCAGTAACCGCATTACTTGAAAAGAAAAACATAGATCCCAAAGAGATTGATTTGGTAATCGTCGGAACGGTTACGGCGGATTATCCTTTCCCAAGCACAGCCAATCTAGTTTCACACAAGTGTGGCATGACCAATGCTTGGAGTTTCGACGCGAACGCTGCTTGTTCAGGCTTTTTATATGCTCTTTCAACAGGTGCTCAATTCATCGAAACAGGCAAATACAAAAAAGTTATTGTTGTTGGAGCAGACATGATGTCCTCCATCATTGATTATGAAGATCGCACCACGTGTGTCATTTTTGGTGATGGTGCAGGGGCTGTTTTATTGGAACCGACTAACGATGGAATGGGAATTCAAGATTTCATTTTGCATTCGGATGGTTCTGGTGTGGAGTATTTGGTTCAACCAGGAGGAGGTTCCGCAAATCCACCTAGTCACGAAACGGTTGATCAAAGAATGCACTATGTGAAACAAGAAGGTAAGCAAGTATTCAAATTTGCCGTGACCAATATGGCCGAAGTTTCAGCTCAAATCATGGAAAAAAACAACCTGGCAAGTGAAGACGTTGCTTGGTTGGTTCCTCATCAAGCCAACCTGCGCATTATCGATGCGACGGCCAATCGGATGGGACTTCCCGCAGAAAAAGTAATGATCAACATTCAAAAATACGGGAATACGACTGCTGGAACTTTACCCCTTTGTTTGTGGGATTACGAATCTCAATTGAAAAAGGGAGACAACATTATTTTATCTGCCTTTGGAGGCGGATTTACATGGGGTGCTGTTTATCTAAAATGGGCCTACTAGATTCATAATTATTTGTATTTTTAAACGCTTATTAAAATTGCTAAAATGAATATTCAAGAAATTCAAGACCTTATTAAATTCGTTTCTAAAACGCAGGTCAGCGAAGTAGAAATAGAAAAAAAAGATTTCAAAATCGTTATCAAATCTGCGGGGAAAGCGAGAAAAGGTGCTGAACAACCCATTATTGTTCAAGCCACTGCACCAGCAGCGGCACCTTCTCCGGCAGCAGTCCCAGCGGCAGTGCCAGCAGCAGCGCCAGTGGCTCCTGCAGCAGCGGCTCCAGCTCCAGCAGAAGATGATAAACTCATCACTATAAAATCTCCGATGATTGGTACATTCTACCGTTCACCAGGACCAGACAAAGATTTGTTTGTTAATGTAGGAGATTCTATTGCTCCAGGAAAAACGGTTTGTATCATTGAGGCGATGAAATTGTTCAATGAAATTGAAGCGGAAATCACAGGAAAAATTGTGAAGGTATTGGTAGACGATGCCACTCCAGTTGAATACGATCAACCCCTATTTTTAGTTGACCCTTCATAGGTCAATTCAGAAGATTAGTATCAATCATTCAAAAAAATTAAGGCATGTTTAAAAAAATATTGATTGCCAATAGAGGAGAAATAGCCTTACGTGTCATCCGTACGTGTAAAGAAATGGGTGTAAAAACTGTTGCCGTATATTCAACGGCAGACAAAGACAGTTTACCCGTGCGATTTGCCGATGAGGCAGTTTGTATCGGACCACCATCGAGTGCTTCTTCTTATTTGTCGATTCCAAACATCATAGCCGCGGCTGAGATTACCAACGCCGATGCTATCCATCCTGGATATGGTTTCCTTTCTGAAAACGAAAAATTCTCTAAAGTTTGTCAGGAACACGGTATTAAATTTATCGGTGCAACACCTGAACAAATCGCGGGAATGGGAGACAAAGCCAGTGCAAAAGCCACAATGATAAAGGCGGGTGTACCTTGTATTCCTGGTTCAAAAGGTTTATTGAAAGATATTCCTGATGCCAAAAAGCAAGCAAAAGAGATTGGTTACCCGGTCATCATGAAGGCAACTGCTGGAGGTGGTGGAAAAGGAATGC
>CBFIBY010000004.1:0-44475 GCA_965660955.1 Crocinitomicaceae bacterium
ACCAACTGATTGTAATAGGAACTTTGTCGAGGTAGTAGACTTCTGGGTTTAGTTTAAGAATTCCAAATTTTGCTTGGATGAAGCAGATTCCCAAACCGATGGCATTGCCCCATAACATTCCTTTTCCGATGATAAAGAAAGCTTGATACAAGAATATTTTTCGAATTTGCCAGTTGATACTACCCATAGCTTTCATCATTCCGATGAACTGAGTTTTCACCAATATCATGACCAAGAGCGCGGCTCCAACGTTGATTATCCCAATAACGATCATAAGAACTAGGATAATTATGACATTAAGATCCAAAAAGTCGAGCCAAAGAAAAATTTCCTCTTGATTTTCCTTGATACTAGAAACCTGCACCAACTCTCCAAATTCATTTGGCATGAACGTGAATTTTTCTTCGAGCATCTTCACATCGGCATCAATGGTATTCCAATCTTTGAAATTGACTTCAAAACCACCCACGTATTTGTCGGCACTTCCTTTTCCGGGTTGAGAGGAGAAGAAGACTTCTTTTTCACTCGTTTTCAAGCTGAAGTTTAATCCAGTTTGATCAGAATAATTACGGATCAGGTTTCCAAATTCATCAACTGGGAAGGAGCAGGGTGTTCGTCCATTTCCTTGCACTTTAATTTGTAAATAGGCCGTGTCGGGTTGGATTTTCTGGGTTGTTTGATAACTGTCTGGCGCTTTGTATTCCCGAACGATCAAGCGAAACGTTGTGTCCTTACTCGGACAAATTTTAATTCCAATTGTCGATCCAAATCCTTTACCCCAATCGTAATCATAATTTCCATTTCCGCCTTGCACATCGGCACGGAGAACCAAATATCCGTCGCTAATGGTGTCCAATAATTCAATGTTAGCTTGAATTCCCCAATCATTCAACAATTGAACTTGGCGCAAATCTCCAAGCACCATTTTTTTATCGAATTCTTCCAGTCCTGTATGGTAAATCCCCGTTACATGGAAATAGCGCATCACTGGATTGTTCTTCACGAAATAAGCTCGAACTGAATCACCCACTTCGAAATCGAGGTCAGTCGCTATGCTCTGTGATAATAGAATTTCATTGGAAATAAAGGAACTATCGAATTTTGGTAATCTTCCTTTGGTTAGGTTTTCTTTATAAAAACTCCAATCGAAAGTTTCATCTACACCTTTTAGAATGGCGCCTTGAATGTCTTGTTGAACAATGGAAGAATCCTTTCCTGTTGCCGTAACGACCGTATTATCTCTTTTTTCAGATTGAAGTAAAACAGGTTTGAAAGCAACCGCCTGAATGTTTTTAACGGCCGGTTTTGCTTTAAGCTCTTCGAAAAAGGCAGGTTTTCTGCGGATAGGTTCGCTTTCATAAATACTAGCTTCGCCTTCACTCATAATGTAGGCATGTGATGAAAACCCTGTAATTTTTTCTCGTACCTCCTTTTGAAACCCGATAACAACGGCAATCGTCAACAAATTCACAACTATGGCCAGCGCAATACTGATCATACTGATACGTACGATTGGTCGAGACACTTTTTTCCCTTCGGTTTGTTTGAGGAAGATTTTTTTCGCGATGGAATATTCGTGTGCCAAGTTGAATTTGATTTACCGTGCGAAGATAAAAAGAAAAACCGTCCAACTCTCTTTCCCGAAGGTACACGGAATCAAAAGCGAACGGCTTTTCTATTGTATTGATTAACTGGTTTTATTTAAGGCCTTTGAACTTACGGAGGCAACCGCAGTTCTAGCTCATAATTTTTTTAACACGGTAAGGGGATTTCAATTACTTTGCCAAGAATTTGGAAAAAGGGAGTTTTAAGAAATAATTAACCTTTTAAGGGATGACGAATAGTTTGGGATTTCCTCCCCCTCAGTCCCCCTCCAAAGGGGGGAGCATAAGAAGAATCTTTTGCCAAACGAAGGACTCACATCTCCCCTTTGGAGGGGGGGGCAAGGGGGCGGAACTATGGATCTTACAAAAAAACTGAATTGAACCATTCACAACCAATCGTGGAATAGAATTTGCATTCCCCAAGCTGAAACTGGGAATACTTCCCTAACTTCGAAAAATATTAGAATGAAATTCCTATGAAAAAAGCTGTAATTCAGTTCTTTACTTCGTCCAATCGATTCACGAAGCTTTTTGCTATTGAAGGACTATTGATTTTGTTGCTCATACAGTGCGCATCCTCTCCGGATAATAAAGAGGTTGTAACAGAGAATAAAAAGCCAAAACAAGAAATTCAAGAGGGACAAAAACGTATTGCACGACTTCGCTTGGGGATTGAACAAACAACAATGTACCGTGAAGATTTATTAAGTAAAAAGGTCGGGGTGGTTTCCAATCAAACAGGAATGATAGGCGACGTCCATTTGGTCGACACTTTGTTGGCAATGGGTGTTAATGTCACGAAGGTTTTTGCTCCAGAACATGGATTCAGAGGAAAAGCCGACGCGGGCGAACACATTTCTACAACCAAAGATGCGAAAACAGGATTGCCGATTATGTCACTTTACGGTAAAACAAAAAAACCTTCAAAGGCAATGATGAGCGGTTTAGAAGCGATGGTATTTGATATTCAAGATGTTGGCGTTCGATTTTATACGTACATATCGACGCTTCATTATGTCATGGAAGCATGTGCTGAAGCCGATATTCCACTAATTATTCTCGATCGACCAAATCCGAATGCACATTATGTGGATGGACCCGTACTTAAACCTGCTCAAAAGTCTTTCGTTGGAATGCATCCTGTTCCAGTGGTTTACGGGATGACGATTGGTGAATACGGAAAAATGATCAATGGAGAAGGTTGGTTACCGAATAATTTGACATGTGATTTGACAGTTATTCCTTTGGGTGGATATTGGCATGGAAGAAAGTATGATCTGCCTGTTTCGCCTTCACCGAACTTGAGAACATTCGAATCGATTCAATTGTACCCGAGTCTTTGTTTTTTCGAAGCGACTAGCGTTAGTGTTGGTCGTGGAACAAATACGCCTTTCGAAATATACGGTCACCCGAATTTTCCGAAATCGGATTTCGAATTCACTCCGAAATCATCTGAAGGTGCGAAATATCCATTGCAGCAGAATAGGGTTTGTCATGGATACAACTTGCATGAAGTAGGAAAAAATATGGCGCGAAAATTAGATTTGAGTTACTTCATAAATGCGCAAAAATTATTGAAGGGTCAAAAATTTATGACAAACAGTGCTTTCTTTCATAAATTGGCTGGTAATACGACTTTATTAAAACAACTACAAAGTGGTATGTCAGAAGAAAAAATCCGCGAGACATGGCAAGCGGATTTAGAGGTTTTTAAGTTGGTGAGAGCTAAGTATCTAATGTATTAGAAAAAGACTCAAGACTTCAGGTTTCGGGACATAAAGTTGCTATGTAAAATCGTCCTTTGCACCTAAGTGTCTTGAGTCCAGTTGTTTTATTTCTTTTCTTTGCATTCCTTTTTGCAATCTTTCTTTGCACCTCGTTTGGAGTTTTCGGCTCCCTTTACAAATTCAGCTTTGCTAATAAAACCGTCACCGTTTGTATCAATTTCTTTGAAATGATGTTCTAGTGGCCCTTTCGCCTCGGATTGAGCAATTTTACCGTCTTTGTTTGTGTCCAACTTGCTTAGAACTTGATCAAACGTAGGTTTTTCTTTTGGCGGTTTCGGTGCTTTCGCGAATTCTGATTCGGTAATGAAGCCGTCTCCATTTCTATCAACTTCAGCAAAATGATGCTCTAAAGGTCCTTTTGCTTCTGATTTTGCGATTTTACCATCTTTATTTGCGTCTAATTTTTCTAATACTTTCGCATAAGTTGGTCTTTCTTTTGGATGAGGTCTTTCTCCTCTTTCATAATTTTCTTCTTGCGCGATGGCTTGCATACCGAAGAATGTAAATGCCATAACGGCTAATCCTTTGAATATTACTTTTGTTTTTATGTCTTTCATGGTTTTATTTTTATAAATGATTAATGCGTGCACACATATATAGACCACGGTTTTTGACTATTCCTTCGGCTTTTAATGTTTATTGAGAGATATGAACGATGAATGATGAACTATGAGTGATGAAGATGTTCAGTCTCGGGTATTTTCCAAGGTACAAAAACGCAGCGGTATATCAACTATCAGTTTGCCGTGGATAGCGGTCTAATTCATTTTAGAATTCTCTCCTCCTTTAAAATCGCTTTGTTCTTATTCGCCAATTGACCACAGGCAGCATCAATATCTTTTCCACGACTTCTGCGCACGTTTACGATCAGGTTTCTTTCTTCTAAAAATTCCGCAAAAGCATCCACTTTTCGAGCATCGGCTTGTTTAAGTTCTCCATCGTCGATAGGGTTGTATTCAATGATATTGATTTTACATGGAACACATTTGGCAAACTCGGCTAGTTCTCGTGCATCTTGAATTTCGTCGTTGAAATCTTTAAAAATAATGTATTCAAACGTTATACGACTTCCTGTTTTTTCATGAAAATAAACCAATGCTTCGCGCAGTGAATCGATGTCGTTGGTTTCGTTGATTTCCATGATTTTGTTCCGCTTCTCGTCATTCGCTGCGTGAAGAGACAAAGCCAAATTAAAACGAACTTCATCGTCGCCCAACTTCTTTATCAGTTTTGCGATTCCAGCCGTTGAAACTGTTATTCGCTTGGGAGAAATTCCCAATCCATCTTCAGAAGTTAGTATTTCTGTTGAGCGCAACATGTTTTTGTAATTCAAAAGCGGTTCTCCCATTCCCATGTATACGATATTGGACAGGTGTTGACCGTATCTTTCTTCGGCTTGATTGTTCAAATAAACCACTTGATCGACTATTTCACCAGCCGATAAATTGCGCATCATTTTCAAACGACCTGTTGCACAAAATGCACAAGCTAAACTACAACCGACTTGAGAAGAAATACAAGCGGTCATGCGTGATTTCGTTGGAATTAAAACACCTTCAATCACTTGCGTTTCATTTACCTTGAAGGCACATTTAATGGTTTTGTCGCTTGAAATCTGCTGATCGTCCAGTACAATATGGTCGATTAAAAAGTCTTCTTCCAATTTTTCACGAAGCGATAAACTGAGGTTCGACATGTCAGTAAAAACATGGGTGTTTTTCTTCCACAACCATTCGAAAATTTGCTTAGCACGAAATGGTTTTTCGCCAATAGAAGTCAAATAGTCTTTGATTCCATCAATGGATAATTCCCGTATGTTTTTCTTGGTATTCGACATTGCGTGCGCAAAGGTAGGTAATTACGAATTACGCTTCTAGTGTTTCGAAGATAGTTTTCGCTTTAGTCAAATATATATTCAAATCTGCTTCAGGTTTTTGACACCCATATCGACACAATTCGCACGTTTGCTGAAGGGAGAAAAAGTCGTTCTGAAATTCTTGTGAATATCCTTTTTGGGTAAAGAAACTCTTCAAATCGTCGTTCGATAAAACCCAATCTGGATCATTCTTTGCGGCTTGTGAAGAAGCTTTTCTTAAATCACTCGAAAGTTGCGTAAAGAAAGGTAGTTCATTTCCATTGTTTGCGTGTGCTTGAAGCACAGAAAGGAATTCAGTAGATGGAATTTTTGGAGCTTGAGCTTCGACAGCTGTTTCGGTTTGTTTTGCAATTACCTTTTGTTCGTCTTCTTTTCTTTTTCTGAAAAACAGAAATAATAGTGCTAGGCAAAGCGGAGTTGAAATTCCAATCCCAATCCATTTAGCTGTTTTACTGGAGAGAAAACCACCTTCAGAATCTTTTGAATCCGAATTGAAACGATCGATTCTAGCTTCTTTGGCAGTAGGCTGATCTTTCTTTTCTACCACGAAATCAGGGTTGGTTTCAATCTCAATATTTGCTGGTTGATCCGAAACTGTCTTGTACTCTTCAGCTGCCGGGTCGAAATAGCTTAGTTGAATTGGGTTGAATTTAGCTTGACCCGCCTTCATTGCTTGCAAGTGATAAATGATGTGCGTTTCTCCTTCCGCTCCGCGGCTTGTGTAAGAGAATTTTTCTTTGATTTCTGGGTCACCATAGATTTGGAAATGATCGCCAAAATTGATTTTCGGACGATTCATGTCGTGTAAATTTCCATTACCTGAAAGGATAACCGTGAAAACGATAACGTCTCCTTGTTTGACCGTCTTGTTTTCGCAACTTGACTTAATTTTAAATTGTCCAACTCCACCTGTAAATGTTTTTGGCGCTCCTTTTGGAAGAGGTAAAACCTTAATGTGATTTCTTTTCGATCGCACTTCATAGCCTTGATAACTTACCTGTAAGGTTAAGGAGAAAGGATGAATCAGAACTTTTCCCGGAGAGTTTAAAAACACAACTTGCTTGTCATGATCAAACATATATCTTCTTTCCCCCCTGAATGTCCCCATGTCGACCATAGGTTGGGTATTTGCTCCTAATTTGTGCTGATCAGCTGCTGGGTCAAAATTAAAAGGGCGATAACTATCATAATGTGTTGGTTTGAATTTAGAAACAACTTTACATTGCACTGTAAAAGCTTCACCAGCATATACTTTGGTTTTTGAGGCTTCAATAATACCGAAAGCAGGTTTTGAAAATCCAACTCCGAACCCTTTGTCAGCGGTATCAGATTCTTCAGTAGCGCGAACATTTACTTTATTGGAGCGATAAACATGACCATTGGCTTTAATCATTGCTGGACCAAAAGTGTATTTCCCGGCTTTCGAGAGTGTGCCTGTCCGACCATGAAAGAAATAGGTTACTAATTCACCTGTGTTTCCATCATATTCTTGTTCCATTCGATTAAGGATATTGTATCCTTGTTCGAATTCTTTCGGTAGGTTAATTTCAATATCACCCGACACATTCGATTTTACGATAACGGTAAACTGTTCCCCAACTTCAACTCGCCTTGGTTCAACCTTAATTTCTACGTAAGGTTTTTGAGACCAAGCAAAATAGGAGGTCAAAAGGGTAATCAATATGCCGATATATCGCATCATTACCATTCTTTTGTTGCTTTTTTACCGCCTTTTCCTTCTTTAGAGCTGGCAACTTTTCGTTTGGTATCTGCCTCTTTACGCATAAGCTTATCCAACTCCCTTTCAACGGAATTGTCACTCAAAGAAGACGGGTTCTTTTGATTGTCAGGTTTTTCATTTGGATCTTTTTTCTGATCGTCCTTGTCACTATCCTGATTCTCTTTGTCTTTATCCTTGTCCTTGTCGTCCTTCGGAGGAGGAGGATTTTCTTTATCCTTTTCTTTTTGACGGCGAATAGCCTCCGACAAGTTATATCTTGTTTTTTCGTTGCTGGGGTTTTTTCTCAGCGCATTTTTGTAATGGTTAATCGCACTTTTATAATTTTTCCCTTGCATGGCGATATTTCCCAAATTGTGCTGCGCCCTAGCTATTTCTTCGTTATCTCCGCTAGATTTTTTCTGGTAAATATCGGATGCCGCTTGATATTGCTTCAATCGATATTGCGTTTGTGCTATTTCATTGGATAGGTCGACGTCTTCCGGAACTTCAGGCATAGCCGTTTGATAAAACAACATGGCTTTTTTATACTCCTTCGCTTTGTACGCCTCACGGGCTAAGTTCACCAAGCCGCGCCAATCGGTGCTATTTTCAACGGGTTCAACGTCCGACTGAGGCTGAGCAAAGAGCGCCTTCGGAAAGAGAAGCAGAATAAAAATATACTTAATCATTTTGTTCATTTTTAACCTTCTGAATTGGATTCGTCTGGTAAAACACCATTGACATCAACCAAAAAATAATTCCCACCAGCAAAGGCCAATGGAAATGAGCTTGTTTGATATCTAACTTCAAATTTCTTAAATCTCCTTTGTTTAACTGGTTAATTTCTGTTAATAAATTAGAAAGATTTGGAAAGGGATTGTGCGTCACCATTGATATTCCACGCGCCTTTTTTGCGATTCGTTTGACCAGTTTTGCGCCTACTTTTGAGAGCACCGGGCGACCCGTTTCATCTGTCAAATATCCTAAGATGGGTTGGTCGGGATTTCGGGGTACGAGTCCTCCTTTTTCGGTTCCTAAACCAACAACAGCCAGGAAGATATTTTCATTCGGCAATTCCTTCAATGATTTGATTGGCACTTCTTCATGATTTTCCCCATCCGTAACCATCAAAATACATTTTCCAGCGTTTCCTTCAGAGAACATGCCCTTCGCCGTCTCTATTGCCGCTCCGAAGTTAGTGCCTTGGTTGGAGAGCATTTTTGTATCAATTTCGGTGATGAAAAGCTTCGCAGCGTTGTAATCCTTGGTAATGGGTAATTGCACGTAAGCGTTCCCTGCAAAAATCAAAACACCTAATCGTTCACCTTGTAATCCATTGATGAGTTCGATTGTTGCTCGTTTCGCAATTTCCAAACGCGACATTTTCGGGTCAATGTCTTTGGTATTCATCGAATTGGAAACATCCATTGCTATAACTACTTCGCTATTTTTCTCCAAGCTCACACCTTTCTTTGTCCCGAAAAGGGGCTGTGCCAGGGCGATTATTATGAAGAGAATAGCGAATCGAAAAAATATCCATTTACGCCAGAATATTTTGCTCGGTGTAAATGTCAAAAATGAACCCAGCAATCGAATTGGAATTTTACTGATAAGTTCACTTAGGTCCTTTCTTTTTTTGAATAAGAGAAAGTAGAAGGGAAGTGCAAAAATATTGAACCACAGTGTTTTGGGGTAGCGAAAATAGAATTCGTCAGAATATCTCCAATTAATCCAAGCCGTGCCAATGGCGAAGACAATCCAAAAAAGAATCTCAAGTCCCAGGACCCAAACAATGGCTTTTTTCCAATTGATATGTTTCGTTTTATTCTCCTGCATATTTGAATTGAATGAGTGAGAAAAAAACGACTAATAAGCTTAATGCCAAAGCCCAATTTAAAAAAGGTGATGGATCTGATGGCGCCTCATTTTGATATACTTGATCCAAGAAACGTGCCTGTTCCATAGCTTCGATTTGACCATAAATATCCGCAAGAGCCTTTTCATCGGTAGCGCGAAAGTATTTCCCATCCGTTTTTTTGGCAATCGTTTTTAATGTTTTTTCGTCAATTTCGACTTTTTGCATTTCCCATGTTAAACCAAAGGCATTTACCACGGGCGAAAGTGCTTCTCCCATGGTTCCAATTCCAATTGTATAGACACGAATATTTTTTGCTTTTGCCAATTCAGCCGCTTTTTCAGGAGTTATTTCACCTGAATTATTGGTTCCATCAGTCAGCAGAATAATCACTTTTCCAGCTTCACTTTCAGCTCGTAGTCGATTTACAGAGGTTCCTAACCCGACACCAATTGCTGTTCCGCCATCAATAAATTCTCCTGAAGTTTGTGCTATTTGATTCAACAAAACTTTGTAATCCAAGGTAGGAGGACAAGAAGTATACGCTTCACCTGCGTACACCACCAACCCAATTCTATCTCCTCTTCGACCTTGTACAAACTCCATTGCGACACGTTTCGCCGCTTCCAAACGATTGGGTTCAAAATCTCTAGCGTACATCGATAAGGAAACATCCATTGCCACAACAATGTCAATTCCGTTCTTGTAATTTTCTTGTCGACCTTCGGGACTATCCCAAGAGAAAGGTCGAGCCATTGCAGTAACCAGAAGTGCAAAAATGAAAAGCTTCGCAATTAAAGCGATACGTTTAAAAGACTTTACCCATGTCAGAGCCGATGCTTTTTGCTTTTCCGAAATATGAGAAACTTTCGCAATAACATTTAGCTGTTTCTCTTTTTTTAATAAAAAGTAAGCGATCAAAGGCAATAGCAGTAAGAGCAAAAACCAATAGGGTTGTGTAAAGGAATAGGAAAGGGGCCATATGTTCCAGTTGGTTAACATTAGCGGACGTTGAAATCTTCGATGAATTTTTTCGTTTCTTGATATACGGACCAAATACCTTCTCTTTCTAAAGACGATTGAGCAAATTTCACCATATCTGAAACATTGAGGATTAATCCAAGCGGTTTCAATTGGTTTTCATGCACACCTTTTTTGCGCAAAATTAATTGCGTTTCAAGGCTCGTTTTTTCCATGAAGGATTGCTTCGTTTCTTTACTCAAATAGCGACGGGCAATGAAAGATATCTCAGTGAAATGAGTTTTGAGTTCTTCCTTTTCCCACAACTCCTTCTTCATCAATTCATCCAATTGGGCGATAGCTGAGGTTTTAAAATCAACAGGTTCGGGAAAGAATTCTTCTTCTTTCGAGCGTTTTTTGTAGATGAAAAAATAAAACAAGAGACCCAAAATTATTAGAACCAAAACAAGCAATCCCCACCAAACAAATTGCTTCATGTTTTCGTAAAACGGACTCGGTAGCTCTGTGTAACTCTCTTCAATGTCATAAAAATCGACATCCTTTTTCTTGGTCATCAGAGAAAGTGAAATCATTTTGGGAGAACTCATGACCTTTTCGCCATTGAGCTTAAACTCCTGTGGCGGAATGATGAAATATCCCTCTTCAAAACCAATTACATCATAAGACGAAGTCCAATAAATTTTTCCTTGTATTTTTTCTATTCTTGAATCCAAATTCGAGATTATATCGAAGTAGCTGGAGTCTTTTTGATCGGATTTATTATTGACTTTAAAAACGAGCAGGCTATCGAAACTTGGGTATATTTTTTTTTCGTCGGATGGCTTAACTTCCAATTCAAATTTTACGGCGAAGGGTTCACCTACTAACACCTTTTCCTTGGCAACAATCGTTTTCATTTCTTGCGCCAAAGACGAAAAATGACTTATAATTACAAGAAAAAACAAAACGACTCTTTTCATCATGAACGTCTTCTATGAAATAATTCAACTAAAGCTCTGTAATAGTCGTCCGTAGTGTTGATTTCTATCGAATCGATGCCTCTTTTTCGCAAATTCTTTGTGAAATTTTCGGAATTTTCTTCGTACTCTTTGGCCATTTCCTCTTTGAATGCAGAACTCGACGTATTGTACCATTGCCATTCACCTGTTTCTTTATCTTGTAGCGGAATGATTCCCAAATCGGGTAGGTTCTGTTCAAGCGCATCGCTAATTTTTATGGCAACAACATCATGCCGTTTTCTTGTGTGGGCAAGCGCTTGCATATAATCATTGTCGTCTAGAAAATCACTAATGACAAATACAATTGAGTGTTTTTTCTCTGTATTTCGAATGAATTTCAATCCCTCAACAAGATTGGTTTTTTTGTGTACCCGATCTTGTTCTGAAAGTTCTCTCAAAAGAATTAAAGCGTGCCGTCTACCTTTTTTAGGTGGAACATATTTTTCGACTTTATCACTACAAAAAACACTTCCAATTTTATCGTTATTGGCAATTGCAGAGAAGGAGAGGACAGCGGCCAATTCCAAAGCCAAATCCAACTTGCTTTTTTCGTGCGTACCGTAATCCTGTGAACTAGAAACATCAATTAAAAGAAGTACGTTAATCTCTCGCTCCTCCTCAAAAACTTTAACAAAAGGTTCATTGAATCTTGCGGTGACATTCCAGTCTATCGTCCGGATTTCATCCCCCGTTTGGTATTCGCGAACTTCCGAAAATGTCATTCCACGACCTTTGAAAGCGGAATGGTACTCTCCCGAAAAAACTTGTTTTGTCAAGTTTTTCGTCTTTATTTCGAGGAGTTTTATTTTCTCAAGTATCGCTTTGGCGTCCATGAAAAATAGATTTATGGAACTTGAATTCGTCCGATGATTTTGGCAAGAATATCGGTTGCCGTCATGTTTTCCGCTTCCGCTTCGTAACTCAAACCCATTCGGTGACGAATCACTTCTGGGGCAACCGCTCGAACATCTTCAGGAATCACGAATGCTCTATTTTGAAGGAAGGCATAAGCTTTTGCCGTTAAAGCTAAATTAATACTTGCTCGCGGTGAACAACCAAACGAAATAAGTGGGTCAAGGAATCCTAGTCCATATTTTTCAGGCGTTCGTGTCGCAAAAACGATATCGATAATATATTGTTCTATTTTTTCGTCGAGATATACTTCTTTCACCAATTCACGGTGACGAAGGATGTCTTCTTTGCTTAATATTTGACCAATTGTAGGCATCCCTTCTGGGCGAACATTGAAACGTAAAATCTGTTTTTCTTCCTCTTTAGTCGGGTAACCGAGTACCACTTTCATCATGAAACGATCGACTTGGGCTTCTGGCAAAGGGTATGTTCCTTCTTGGTCGATTGGATTCATTGTAGCCAAAACAAGAAATGGTTCTTCTAACTTGAAGCTTTCGTCGCCAATGGTTATTTGACGTTCCTGCATGGCTTCTAATAGAGCACTTTGCACTTTCGCGGGCGCACGATTGATTTCATCTGCAAGTATGAAATTGGCGAAAACAGGGCCTTTTCGAACGGTAAATCCACCTGATTTTTGATCGTACAATTGAGTTCCTGTAATGTCGGCTGGAAGTAAATCGGGCGTAAATTGAATTCGGTTATACGATACATCAATGGCATCAGAAAGCGTTTTGATTGCTAGTGTTTTGGCTAATCCTGGAACTCCTTCCAATAAAAGGTGTCCATTACAGAGCAAAGCGATGAGCAGTCGATCTATCATGTGTTCTTGACCGACAATAACTTTACCAATTTCTCGCTTGAGTAACTGGATTTTTTCGTTTTCCGTTTTTACTTTTTTACCTAAAATTTGCAGCGCTGAAGCAGGCTGAATATCATTGTTTTCGTTTTCTATCATTTTGTGCAAGATGAACTAACAAATTTGGTAAAGAATTGAGTGAAGCGGAAGTAAGGGGCGTTAAATATTGTTATTTTTGATAGCGAAGAGCCTTGAGCCAAATGCCAAAACTATGGAGGAAAGAACTTGTCTAGAATGCAACGCTACTTTGAAAGGTCGAAAAGATCAAAAGTTTTGCTCGGATTATTGTCGTAACACATTCAACAATCGTCTTCATGAAGATGCCAATAACTATGTCCGTAGAATCAACAATATTTTACGCAAAAACCGACGAATTTTAGCGAAAATGAATCCGAAGGGGAAAGTGACGGTTGATGCTATCAGGTTGGCTGAAGAAGGATTCAATTTTCATTACTACACCAATATCTACACCACACAGAAAGGAGCGAAATATTTCTTTTGTTACGACCAAGGTTACTTGAAATTAGACAATGAACAATACATGCTTGTGGTGAAACAGGATTATGTGAAATAATCCAAAGTAAGTTTTGTTACGTATATACGTCAGATGTCTGTTAATTTTGTGCGAGCATTGTTGATTCTAAAAATAATACAAAAAGATAAAAATGGATACCCTACACAAAGAAGTTCAAGAATACTACGGCGAAGAGCTTCAAAACTCAGAAGATTTAAAAACGAACGCTTGTTGCACATTGACAAGACCACCAAAGCATATTCGTGAGGCTTTAAGTCTGGTTGCAGATGAGGTTCAGGCGAAGTATTACGGTTGTGGATTAACAATCCCGACGCAAGTGAAAGGCCTACGAATTTTGGACTTGGGTTCTGGAAGCGGTCGCGATTGTTATATCGCTGGAAAGCTTGTTGGAGAATCTGGATATGTGGTAGGTGTCGATATGACGGACCAACAATTGGCTGTTGCGAACGAATATATTGAGTATCACCGTGAGAAATTCGGCTATGCCAAGTCGAATGTAGAATTTATCAAAGGAAACATCGAAAAATTGGATGAATTGAATCTGGAACAAGGTTCTTTTGATGTGATTATCTCGAATTGTGTCATCAATTTAGCACAAGACAAACAGAAAGTTTTAAACGATGCGTACGCACTTTTGAAACCGGGTGGAGAAATGTATTTTTCTGATGTGTATTCAGATCGCAGAATTCCTCAAGAATTGCAAGAAGATAAAGTATTATGGGGTGAATGTTTGAGTGGTGCTTTATACTGGAATGATTTTCACAATGCAGCTAAAAAAGCAGGATTCACGGATCCGCGAGTAGTCGAAAACAAGCCAATTACAGTTGAAAATGAGGAGCTTGAAGAGAAGATAGGAACCTTGAAGTTCTTCTCTGTAACGTACCGATTATTTAAAATTGACGGATTAGAAAGTGATTGTGAAGACTACGGTCAAGCAGTTGTATACAATGGCGGAATTGAGAATTGTCCGATGGCATTTGATTTAGATGATCATCACCATTTCCCGAAGGGCAAAATGATGACGGTTTGCGGAAATACTTATAAAATGTTGCACGACACGCGCTACAAATCCTTTTTCACCTTTCATGGAGATTGGTCGACACACTACGGAATTTTCGAAGGATGTGGTGGGGCGATGCCTTTTTCATTGAATGAAGGCGGTGACGAGGCAGCTTGTTGTTAAAGACTTAATCCCAATTCTGTACGCATTCCTTCATCGGAATTGTCGTGTTTTTCCCAATATTTTGAACGAATAGATTTCATTTTGACTCCTTTCGTTTCAAGGCGTTTTGCATCTTCACCCCAACCGTCGATGTAAGATTCTGTCCAACTTTCGATTGAATGTGGGAAATCGGTTGAATAACGAATGTTTAGATTTCTGTCCAATTCCGGATAACTCACTTGCACCTCGCTTGATCCGTCTTTGTTCTCAATAGTCTTCACACTGCAAGCATATCCTTTTGCCTCTTTGTGCAATAAACGCAAATAAAAGAAAGGAGGAATCATCGTCGTATTACCATTTTGAATCATTTCTGGATTCAATCGAATTTTCGACCACAAGTCATCTTCCAATTCCACTTTGTCTAATTCCTTTTTGAAACTTTCCCCTTCGAAGTAGGAAAAATTGTCGAGTTCATACTTTTCTTTGTTTCTTAATTCCATGTAAACGTGTCCACACCATTCTTGAACACTCGTGCTTACTTTTACACTTGTAAAGCCTTCTTCCATAGGAAAGAATGAAGAATTCATCATTGAATAGGGATAGATTCCGGTGTTGAATCGTTTGGTGAAATTCAGTTTCAAAACAGAAACATTGTCTTTACTGAAGTTGTCCGCTTTGGTATTTGAAGAAGGTGAGAATGGTTCCGTTACGAACACCATAACAGCTTCACCATTGCGCAATTCTCCATATCGGGCTTGAGTCAATTTATAGGAAGTTATTTCGGCTCCACCACCTTTATACCAATAATTTTTTGCCTCTTCTGAAAGTTTTCGCGCTTTTTTGCGAGCTGAGGGCGTTTTTTCATTATTGTTTTTAGCTGAATTATTTGACGATGCAGAACAAGCAATGAAAGCCAATAAAAGGGTAGAAAGGAAAATATATTTCATGATACTATTTTTTCTATGACGTACTCGAAGTACTTAAACTTACAACTAAGATATTCAATAATTGTTTAAGCCTGAACTAATTTTACTTATCTTCATAATGTTCAAAATCAAAATAGTATGAAAATTTTAAAGAAAATAGTAATCGTCTTTGGGGTGCTTGTTGCAATCGTTTTAATTGCAGGAGCTATCATGAAGAAAGACTTTAAAGTTACACGATCTGTGGAGTTGGATCAACCTGTATCTGAAGTGTACGATTACGTGAAGTTGCTTGAAAATCAAGACAAATATTCCGTTTGGATGCGCATGGATCCGAAAGTTAAAAAAACATATACTGGAGTGGACGGAACAGTTGGATTTATCAGTGCGTGGGACAGTAAAGTCGAAAATGTAGGTCAAGGGGAACAAGAAATAGTGAAAATGACCAAAAACGAGCGGATTGATTACGTTATGCGCTTCAAAAAGCCAATGGAGTCGGAAGGAAAAGCTTCTATGATTTTTAAAAGCACAGGAGAAGATTGTACAAATCTGGAATGGTGTTTTGAAGGAGATATGAGCTGGCCCATGAATGTGATGATGCCGTTATTGGATTTTGAGGGAAATTTAGGACCTCAATTGCAAGAAGGATTGGATAATTTGAAGGTAATATTGGATAAGGAGTAGTTTAGCTGTTTAAGGCTTTTTTGTAGGTCGTCAATACTCTTTCTCTGGCAAATTTATGCTCAACAATCGGTTCGGGATAATCTTCCGTCCCGTATTCTGGCACCCATTTTTTGACATAAACCAATTGCTTGTCAAATTTCTCCAATTGAGAAGTCGGATTGAACACGCGAAAATAGGGCGCGGCATCACAACCTGATCCAGAAGCCCATTGCCAGCCACCAATATTACTTGCTAGGTCAAAATCGAGTAGTTTTTCGGCAAAGTAGGTTTCGCCCCAGCGCCAATCGATGAGCAAATGTTTGGTCAAAAAACTAGCGACAACCATTCGAACGCGGTTGTGCATGTAGCCTGTATTATTCAATTCGCGAATTCCTGCATCCACAAGTGGGTACCCTGTTTTCCCTTCGCACCAAGCTTTGAATTCTTCTTCATTATTTCGCCAAGGAATGGCATCGTATTTTTTTCGAAAAGAAGACGTTGCCGAATGTGGAAAATGAAATAAGATCATTTGATAAAAGTCACGCCAAATCAATTCGTTCAAGAAGGTTTCGTTTGTTTGAGCCGCTTTTCTACTTAATTCACGAATGCTTATGGTTCCAAATCGGAGATGAACGCCAAGATGACTTGTTCCTCCTTCTTTGGCTGGGAAATTTCGGTTTTCGCTATATTTCGCCATCAACTCTTTTTTATAATCCATTGTTGGAAATGGAACCGTTTTCTGATTGTTGAAATTCATCTCAGAAAGCGAAATCAATTTTTCTGGCTCAACTAGAGCAATTGAATTGGTGTATTTTTCATTGGGATAGGCGGAAAGATAAAATTCATTCATTTTCTCCTTCCACTTCCGACTGTAGGGCGTGAAAACGGTGTAGGGCAAACCATCATTTTTTAAGACCTCATTTTTTTCGAAAACGACGTGGTCTTTGGCGCCTATGAAGTCAATGTTGTTTACTTTCAGTTTGTCGTAAATGAATTTATCTCGCTGAAGAGCATATGGTTCATAATCACGATTTGTGAATACTGCATCCACTTTCATTTCGCTTGCCAGTTGAACAACAATCTCCTTCGGGTTGCCATGATAGACTTTTAGATCGCCTCCAAACTTTTGATATTCTTTTTTAAGTTTATCAATCGCTTCGTGGATAAAAATTATGCGTTGGTCGTCCCTCGGCAGTTTATCGAGAATTTCAGTGTCGAAAATGAAAATCGATTGAACCGAGTCGGATGACTTTTGAGCACGATACAATCCTGCATTGTCATGAAAACGCAAATCGCGACGGTGCCAAAAAATCGCTTTTTTCATGCCTTATTTCCCAGAATATTCTACGATATTGTTTTCAGTTTCCCACAAACGAATGGTCAATCCAAGATGACTGGGAAGTTTTACATTCAGTAATTCCCAAGCAATTTTTGCAATATTTTCAGCGGTCGGATTGATTCCTTTGAATTCGGAAATATCAAGATTTAAGTTGCGGTGATCAAATTTGTCGGTTACCTCTGATCGGATCAATCCTTTTAAAATCTTTAAATCTATCACATAACCTGTAATTGGGTCAATGGGACCATCCACCCACGTTTCCATAATGTAATTGTGTCCGTGATAATTTGGATTACTACATTTTCCGAAAACTTCCAGATTCTTAGCGTCATCCCATTCCGGATTGAACAAGCGATGTGCGGCATTAAACGTTTCTCTTCGACAAACTTTCATTGTTTATTTTAAATGGGGGATGATTTTATCCCAATGCGAATTCATTATTATGTTGAACCATGCTGTGTAATTGTTCGGATTTTTAATCATATCCAATTTCAAGTCGTGCAAATTTATAAACTTCATTTCTGAGACTTCGTCTGGGTTAATCTTATCGTAAGAATCACAAAATCCAATTAATACATGGTCCAATTCATGTTCGACTAAATTACGATTTAATTCTGCTCTATACTCAAAGGGAAAGAGGTGTTTCACTTCCGCTTCAATGTAAATTTCTTCTTTTAATCTACGAACAGCGGCGTCTTCAATTTTTTCTCCTTTGGCAGGATGACTGCAGCAGGCATTGGACCACAAGCCAGGCGAATGATATTTCGAGTCGGCTCTTTTTTGAATGAGCATTTCTCCATTCGTATTGAAAAGAAAAACGGAAAAAGCGCGGTGAAGCAGACCTTTTTCATGTGCTTGGAGTTTTTCCATTGTGCCCAAATCGTTGTCGTTAGAATCTACAAGAACAACTTCGTTGAAATTCAATTTATGCATTATATCATGTTCAAATTGTGTCGGACTAATGACGTTACATACAATCGATATTTTTTTGTGTTCGGAATTCGAACACGCTCTTGAAGGATAACCTCAGGACCCGTATGTTTAATTTTCTGAAATAATTTATAATAATACTTGTAGGCCATATAAACGCCGAATCGAGAATCTTTCGGCAATTGTTTTATGCCCTCATATCCCGCTTTAAAATCTATTTCAATATCGGCTTCAATTTCCTTTTTAATGATTTTGTTGAACGTGTTCAAATCTATTCCCGGGAAATAGGTGCGGCCTAATTCTTTGTAATCGGCGCTCAAATCTCGCAAGAAAATGATCTTAAGGAAGGCTGAACCCAATTACATTGCTGAAGCTTTCAACCGCTGATATTCTTTTTCATCTCCTCGAACAAATACTTTGAGACACATGAGACCTACCACTTCGGCCGATCCTAAAATGTAATTCTCGTATTCTTCCTGACTGTATGTCGTTTCTTCTAAATCCATTTCCATAGACTTCAAGAAAGTTTCGATTAAATCAAGAGGGATATTAAACCCATTGACGGCAAATTGAAAGCTATTTAATATTGGATTCAATGAAATACCCAATTCAATTGCTTCATAGGTTTGACGTTTGAAATCGGCCAGCAAATTTTCTTTATCAAATCCATGAAATGAATCGACAATCTCATCCGAAAAACGCACGAAACCGTAAATTCCGTAGATTGCCTTGTGCAAATCTTTGCTCAATCGACTAATACCCATCGAAAACGACGTACTATATCTTTTAGTCGTCATTTCACTGATATCATGGGAAAGGTTGTCGAAAATCGATTTCATGTACTTATATTTTAAATTCTTTAGCAATTTGTTTGGCTACCACCTCTCCCGAAACGATAGAAGGAGGTACACCAGGCCCAGGAACAGTCAATTGCCCCGTATAAAACATATTGGAAAGCTTTTTGTTCGTTAACCTTGGTTTTAGAAAGGCCGTTTGTCGTAGGGTGTTCGCTAAACCATATGCATTTCCTTTGAATGCGTGATAATCATTTTTGAAATCTTCCAAGCAATAACTTCGGTTGTAGACGATATTTTCTCGAATGTTTTCACCTGTTCGTTTTTCTAAACGTTCGAGAAGTAATTCAAAATAGGCCTCTCTTTTTTCTTCGCTATCTTTTAAGTTGGGTGCAATAGGAATCAAGAAAAATAAATTTTCATGTCCTTCTGGAGCTACACTTGGGTCTGTAATTGACGGAACGCACGTATAAAATAAAGGTGAACTTGGCCATTTCGGATCCTCGTAGATTTCCTTTGCATGTTTTTCAAATTCTGTATCGAAAAAGAGATTATGATGTTTTAAGTTCTTTAGTCGTTTGTTTACACCAACGTAAAATATCAGGCATGACGGTGCCATTGTGCGTTTGTCCCAATATTCATCGGAATAGTTTGCGTTTTTACCCAATAACATTTTGTCCGTATGGTGATAATCAGCACCCGAGACAAAAATATCTGCATGGTGATTTCCCTTGGCCGTATTTGCCGATGTAATTTGTTTGTTCAAAGCCTCGAATCCCGTAACCTCTGCATTCGTTTCAATTTTCACTCCTTGCTCTTTGGCAATGCTAGCAAATGCTTCAATTATGTTGTGCATTCCGCCCATTGGATACCATGTGCCAAGGCTTAAATCTGCATAATTCATCAAGGAATAAAGTGCTGGCGTGTCTTTCGGCATGGCGCCCAAGAACAAAACAGGGAATTCCAAAAGGGAAAGTATTTTTGGATGTTTGAAGTATTTTTGGGTGTATTTTGTAAAGGATTTGAGCAAATGCATGTTTAACAGTCCTTTCAAAATACGCATATCCGCAAATTCGGTCAATTTCAAACTTGGTTTGTGCACCAAATCTTGCATGCCGACTTCATACTTGTATTTTGCTTCCGCCAAAAATGTTTTGAGATGTTTTGAACTTCCCGGCTCAAGTTCTTCGAACCAAGTGTACAATTCTTCCATTTTCGCGGGAACATCTGTATGATCGCCGTCCTCCCAAAATATTCTATAGGATGGATCAAGCCTTTTCAAATCGTAAAAATCAGAAGTGGTTTTACCAAATTGTTGATAGAAACGTTCAAAAACGTCTGGCATCCAATACCAACTTGGTCCCATATCAAATACAAAACCATCGGCTTCAAACTTCCGAGCTCGTCCACCGATGGTATCATTTTTTTCAAGGATTGTAACGTCATAACCGTCTTTCGCTAGGAAACTTCCCGCTGAGAGCGATGAAATTCCGGAACCCAGTATGACAACCTTTTTTGGCATAAAATGTTTTTTTTAATTATTGTTTTGGTACTCAGGAAGACTGTCCATTAATTTTTGACGAGCAATGTATATTCTACTTTTAACTGTCCCAATCGGAATGTCTAATTCTTCTGCAATTTCTTTGTATTTGAAGCCCAAGTAATGCATTTCAAAAGGCTTCTTATACTCTACATCTAAATTACTGATTTCATTTTGGATTTCCTTAGCAATTAACAGATTTGATGGATTTGAGGCTCCAGAACTAGGCTGGTTCAATAAAAACCCTTCTTTTGAATTGTCGAAAATCGTTTTTGATTTTACCTTTCTACGGTACTGATTGATGAAGATGTTTCTCATAATCGTAAATACCCAAGCTTTAAAATTTGTTTTGGGCGTGTAATACGTTCTATACACAAAAGCCTTCATCATTGTTTCTTGTGTAAGATCCTTCGCGTCGTCCTCATTTCTCGTGAATTGAAAAGCAAATGACTTTAAATACGATTCCAAATCGATTAACGCGGTATTGAATTCTAAAGTTGACATAATCCCTTGTTTTTAAAGTTGATGGAACAAATGTACCAACTTTTGTTTAATCTTTTGAAGAAAAAGTTAAACAAAATGTAAAAAAATGCAAAAATCCCATGAAACCTACGTGAGAAAGTAGGTTTAGGATTTAACTTTTAGAATATTTTTTACTGAAATAGCCGTTTTTTTGGCATTTTCCATGTGAGATGAGGTAACTGTGACGTGTCCCATTTTGCGAAAAGGCTTTGTTTTTTCTTTACCATAGAGATGAATATGAACACCTGGAACGGCGATAGCTTCTTCTAAACCGACATAAATTGCGCTTCCTTCAAAGCCTTTCTCCCCGAGAAGATTAATCATTACGGAAGGCTGAGTGATTTTAGTTGAACCAAGCGGCCAATTCAAAATAGAACGCATATGCTGTTCGAATTGAGAAGTTTCGTTTCCTTCGATGGTTTGATGTCCACTGTTGTGAGGGCGGGGTGCCACTTCATTCACGAGTATACTTCCGTCATTGGTCAAAAACATTTCAACGGCTAATATTCCAACAAATTCAAGTTTATTGGCAACATCTATGGCAAGTGCTTGCGCTTTCTTCTCAATCGATTCATCGACTTCAGCTGGGGAAAATAAAAATTCGACCAAATTAGCTTCTGGATTGAATTCACTTTCAACGGTTGGATAAACGGCTGTTTCGCCTTTTGAATTTCTCACTACAATAACAGAAAGTTCTTTTGAAAACGGAATTTTGTTTTCTATTAAAGAAGGTGCATCAAACAATTGTGCTAAATCCTTTTCCGAAGAAACGACTTGGACACCTTTGCCATCGTACCCGCCTGTTCTTAATTTCTGAACGAAAGGAACTTGCGCCAAACTTCTCACCTCTTCAGCATTATCGGCCAAGCGGAAAGGAGCCGTTGGAATATCGTTGTCAGTATAAAACTGCTTTTGCAAGCCTTTATCTTTAATTATGCGCAGAATTCGGGGTTGAGGATAAACCGGGATACCTTCAGATTCCAATTTCTCCAGAGCTTCAACATTGACATTTTCAATTTCGATAGTTAAAACAGATTTGTCTTTTCCGAATGCATAAACGGTATCAAAATCTTGCAATGAACCGTGGGTGAAACTCGAAGCCAAATGCGCACAAGGTGCTTCTGCATCAGGGTCAAGGCAATGTACGTGGACATCATAGTTCATCGCATCTTGAATGAACATTCTTCCTAGTTGCCCACCACCAAGCATTCCTAATCGAAAATTTTTACCGTAGTTCTTTTGCATAATTGTGCAAAGATAAGAATCTTCTTTTCTGAAAAGATGATAAATAGAAAGTCATCGAAAAGCTTCTAAAATCCTAAGATTTCCTTAATTTTGCAGACCAATTCAATGGTGTAGTGATTCAAATTCGAGACAAACATTTTGTTCCTTTTATAAAGGCAGCTGAAATAAAAGCCGAAGTATCGTCCTTGGCGAAAATGCTAAACAAGGAATATGACGGGAAAGATGTAATTTTCATCGCGATTCTGAATGGGTCATTTATGTTCGCCTCTGATTTATTTAAAGAAATTGATTTACCAAGTGGCATCAGTTTCATTAAGGTTAGTTCTTACTCTGGAATGAATACGACGGGGCGCGTTGATGAAATCATTGGTTTAACAACAGATATTAAAGATAAGCATGTCGTTATACTTGAGGATATTGTTGATACGGGTATAACGATTGAAAAGGTGAAGAAGCTGATGTGGTCGGAAAAACCCGCGTCTATCGAAACATGCACATTATTATTTAAGCCAGAAGCTTTTCAAGAGAAAGAAATTCCTAAATTTATAGGATTCTCGATTCCAAATAGATTTGTGGTGGGATACGGTTTAGATTACGATGAATTGGGAAGGAATTTAGGAGAGATTTATCAATTAAAAGAGGGAAAATCCTCAAATATAAATATGTTGAATATTGTATTATTTGGCCCTCCGGGAGCCGGAAAGGGAACACAATCAGAACGTTTAATCGAAAAATATGGCTTGTCGCATTTGTCTACAGGTGATATTTTTAGGTACAACATAAGTGACAATACTGAATTAGGTGTTCTCGCAAAAAGTTACATGGACAAAGGTCAATTGGTGCCTGATGAAGTGACGATTAAAATGCTTCGCGATGCTGTTGAAAAAGATCCAGATTCAAAAGGTTTTATTTTCGATGGATTTCCAAGAACAAATCCCCAAGCAAAAGCTTTAGATGAATTATTGGAAGAATTAGGAACATCCATTTCGGCTATGCTTTCTTTGGAAGTAGAAGAGGAAGAATTGAAGACACGATTGAAGAAGCGAGCTGAAACGAGCGGTCGTCCAGATGACGCAGATCCAGCAATTATTCAAAATAGAATTAATGTGTATCGAGCGGAAACTGAACCAGTGAAAGCTTATTACCAGAATCAGGACAAATTGATTGGTATCAATGGGCAAGGCACTATTGACGGAATTACACAGCTTTTGTTTGAAGCGATTGATTCGCTTTAAAATCAACTAATAAAAATCAACCTGATGGCATCTGATAATTTTGTCGATTACGTAAAAATACATTGCAAATCAGGAAATGGTGGAGGTGGTTCGGCGCATTTTCGTCGTGAAAAATACATCACGCAGGGTGGTCCTGATGGCGGTGATGGTGGTCGAGGAGGTCATATCATTCTCCGTGGAAATACCCAAATGTGGACCTTGTTGCACCTGAAGTATAATAAACATTTCAAGGCAGAACATGGAAAGCATGGAGCTGGAGCTTTAAAAACTGGTGGTCAAGGAAATGATGTTTTCATTGATGTGCCCATTGGAACGATAGCCAAAGATCACGAAACAGGTGAAGTCTTATTTGAAATTTCAGAAGACGGTCAAGAGGAAATTATCATGCCAGGTGGTCGAGGTGGACTTGGTAATAATAATTTCAAATCCTCTACCAATCAAACACCGCGCTATGCGCAGCCTGGAGAACCTGGTCAAGAAGCTTGGTGCATACTTGAACTAAAAGTTTTAGCTGATGTTGGATTGGTAGGTTTTCCCAATGCTGGAAAAAGTACGTTGTTATCTGTTGTATCCGCAGCAAAACCGGAAATTGCTAACTATCCGTTTACCACCCTAAGACCGAATTTGGGAATCGTGGATTATCGTGATGGTCGCAGTTTCATCATGGCCGATATTCCAGGAATTATCGAAGGAGCACATGAAGGAAAAGGTCTAGGACTTCGATTTTTAAGACATATCGAACGAAATTCATTGTTGTTGTTTATGGTGCCCGCTGATAGTGACGATATCAAAAAAGAATATGAAGTATTGTTGAACGAGCTGAAACAATACAACAGCGAAATGCTGCTGAAAACACGACTGTTAGCGATCACGAAATCCGATATGCTCGACGATGAATTAAAAGACGAGATTAAGAAGGACTTGCCGGACGTTTCATATTTATTTATATCATCTGTGGCCGAACAAGGTTTAACCGAATTGAAAGATTTAATCTGGAAAGAATTGCAAGACTAATGGAAACACTTGAAGAATGGGACAGAATCATCGTCTTAACGGTGAACGGCTGGAATCAACCCTGGTTGGACCATTTCATGTGGATTGTTTCTGGTAAACTCACTTGGATGCCGCTTTGGCTTTTGTTTATTTATTTGGCATATAGAAAATTAGAAACCAAACCTTTTATTGCTTTTTTAGTTTGTGCGTTAGTTTCTATCGGAATTGCAGATTTTACAGCGGCTCAAATTTTAAAAGAAGGCATAAAACGATACCGACCTTCGCATAATTTATTATTGAACGAAAGTCTCCATTTTTATCAAATGTCGGCGAAAGATTTTTATATGGGTGGACAATATGGTTTCGTTTCGAATCACGCGGCTAATTTCTTTGCTATTTGTTCATGGGTGGCCGTATTGTTTTGGAACTCGAAACGTTGGTTTGTTTACTTAATGCTATTGTCAGCGGCGCTGGTCGGATTTAGTAGAATATATTTAGGGGTGCATTACCTTTCTGATGTAATTGCCGGAGGACTTTGGGGGATGCTAATCTCTTGGTTGATTTATCGTTTTGTATATTTGAAATGGATAGCAAGATATTCATGAATTATCTTTTGATTTTTCTCGGAGGTGGATTGGGTAGTGTGAGCCGGTTTGGTATTTCACGACTCTTTTCTAGTGTTTCGTTGAATTTTCCCTATGGAACACTCGCTTCAAATATTCTCGCCAGTCTTATTTTAGCTTTTGCTGTTTATCAAATGCCCAAGGCTGATACTGGATGGTTACCTTACTTTTTGGTGATTGGTTTTTGTGGAGGTTTTAGCACATTTTCAACCTTCAGCCATGAACTCGTAGTCCTCCTCCAAGGCGGTAATTGGTTACAAGCGGTTTTGTATTTATTGATTTCAGTGGCTTGCGGAGTGGGTTGTATCTGGATGCTTTCCGTAAAAGTATAGTCAATCAAAGTATATTCAAGTCTGACTTCTTGATTTCTGTCTCAAGTCTTGTTCTTTCATCGGCTAAATCTTTCAAATCGGTTTCTTTAATTTTCCCTTTTCGTTTCCAAATGATATGAGCGCCATTGAACATCACCATGGCCAAAAAGAATACGCCGATTAAACTATAATATAAAACACCAAGCCACCAACTTGGGTAAACGAAGTGGTAGAATAAATAGATAAACGGAATATTAACCAAGCCCATTCCGATCATACCGAGCAACAATTTCACTGAGCCGTAAAATACGCTTCGGCGGAAAGATTTCTCAACAAAAGTCTTTACAATTTTGTACACAGGCCAGCAGTGCACCAAACCGAGAAACGCGAATGGAGCAAGTAAGATCATGCGAAGTAAGTTATTTGCTCTTGAGAATTTCCCTTTTTCTTGAAATTCAATGACATCTCTATCTTCGATATTCTTCGCTTTTAGTTTAGTATTAAAGCTTTCTAAGTGTTCCCGAAGAGTTGAAAACTCTTTTGAAATTCTTTCTTTATTCTCATTAAAAAAGAGAGCCAGTTTTTGTGAATTTCGCCAACGTTTTTCTAAAGGTATCGATCGATCACTCGATGTCGGGTGCATTCCGATACGTGTTATTTGTTGGACGGACTCATGGAAAGGCGCATCTTCAGCTTTTTCCACATGCGTAATTTGTTCCTGCATGCGTTTTTCAATTTCTTTGGTTAGGTCATTAATTACCTTGTTTGGATTGGCTTCATAGGCTTCACGATAATCATTTAAACAGATTTTATCTGAGGTAGAAACGAGACAATCACTGCGCATTAAATTGGGACCTGTGTAATTCACTCCAACTGCGGCAATGTATATTTTCTTCTTCCAAGCGAATTTTTCTAAGGAATAAAAACCTATGCGCACCGCACCCTTTTTTACAGGTTTTAGCCGACGTATAAAAATATCGTCTGTGAATCCTTCTCCAAATATGAGCAAGTTTCTACCGAAATTTAAAATTTTTGCGCACGTGTCGAAAACCTCTTCGTTTTTCTTTTTAGTGTCCTCACCATCGTGTTGCCGATAAATAGGCAACATATGCGAAGCCCATAGAATCGGTTTCATAAATGTTGTAAACACATCTGCCCGCGTCATGAAAAATACAATCGGATTGCGCATGGAAGCAACAACTAAGGGGTCCATAAAAGAAGCGGCATGATTTGATACATAGATTGTATTTCCGAAGAATTCTTTCGGTGAATTGAATACTGCTGTCGTTCTGAAATAAATACGGAAGGCATATTTCAGGGTGAAGAATAAGACCAAATATAGAAAACGCATCATTCGTTGGTGAGTTTGGGGCAAAAATAATGATTTACCCAATTGCAATGTCATCTATGGCAATTCACTGTTTACAAACAAGTGCTTAAAACTTTTGGATTGGAAAGAAAATTACTGTTCTGATTGTATATAACTTTGTTTAATTAATTCTGTAGCTATGAAAAGAATTGGAATTTTTTGTGGTGGTTTTTCTTCGGAATTTGATATTTCGATGAATAGTGCGAAGAATATTTTAGATAGTCTTCCTAAATCGTATGACACCTTTTTAATAGTAGTCCGAAGAGGTGATTGGAGAGCTTTGTATAAAGGAGATGAATGTTCTCTAGACTTGAACGATGTAACTTTCACCTATCAAGGAGAAAAACTTGATTTGGATTATGGATTGGTATTCATACATGGCAATCCGGGTGAAAATGGAAAAATTCAAGCTTTTTTGGAGATGAAACAAATTCCTTGTATTAATTCTGGTGCACTGGCCTCTGAATTGTCTTTTGATAAGTGGTTTTGCAACCAATTCCTTCGTGGATTCAATGTACATGTAGCGAAATCAGTTTTACTTCATGCCGATAAAAAACTTTCTCCAGATGAAATTGTTCAAAAATTGGGATTACCCGTTTTTGTGAAACCTTCAGACAGTGGCTCGAGTTTTGGAATTTCAAAAGTTAAAACAGTAGAAGATTTGCCTCATGCGATTGAGGAAGCTTTCAGAGAAGGTGAAACGGTTGTGGTTGAAGCTTTTTTAGGAGGAACGGAAGTCACTTGTGGTGTTTATCGCGGTGTTGATGGGATTAAAGCTTTGCCTATGACCGAAATTGTGGTGGAAGGAGAATTTTTCGATTACGAAGCTAAATACCAAGGGAAATCCAACGAAATTACCCCAGCTCGAATTTCAAATGAGATGACGGAGAAAATTCAAGAAATGACAAAGTCGATTTATAAAATTTTGCGTTTAAGGTCGATCGCACGAGTTGACTATATGATTGTCAATAACATTCCATACGTCATTGAAGTGAATACGACTCCTGGTTTTTCGAATGAATCTATTGTACCCAAAATGATTGCCGCAAAAGGCCTAACGAACTCAGAGTTCTGGACAGAAATCTTATCTGTTGAAACGGCTTAATAAATCGCCATGGCATTGAATATTTTTGTCATTTGCTTTACAACCGCTGAATTGGAGCAGTTGTAATTGTTTACGATAATTGAGAAAGAAAGTGTTTTGTTCCCTTTCGTCATAACGTATCCAGCATATGACTTCACTCTTGTCATCGTTCCACTTTTTGCAAAAACTCGACCTTCAGCTACTTGTCCTTTGCACACATTTTTTAAAGTGCCACTCACACCAGCTATGGGCAAAGTAGATTTAAAAATGCTGAACTTGTCACTTTTTGACATATAATTGAGTAGCTGACAAAACTGGCTACTCGTCAAGGCATTGGAACGCGATAATCCGCTTCCATCTTTTAAATGCAAATATTTTTGATCGAGCTTGTCTTTCCAAAAATCGACCATTACATCAATACCGGCATTTGTTGATCCGATCCCTTTTTCTTCGTATCCAATTAAACAAACCAATTGCTCAGCGAAAATATTGACACTTTTCATATTGGTGTGGAATGAAATATCCTCAATGCTATTTCCTTCCCATGTTTTCAAAAGCGTCAGGTTCTTGAAGTTTGTTTGTTCCAGACCAGACAATAGTCGATTCCTATTGTTATCATAACCATTTGTCACTTTTACTCCACTCGATAAAATAGCATCATACAACTTGGTTGAAAGCAGTTTTTCTGGGTTGGGAATAGACCCTTTAACCTTGTAATTTCTTCTTCCATATGGCAATGAACCCGAGGCATATGCATCTTGTGAGTAGGGGGCACAGTATATCAAGCTATTATCACCTGAAACTTTTTCACCCGTTATATCATTCATTAATCGCAATCCTTCAATTTTCGGATCTGTTCGAAGTAATTTGGCCTTATCTCCAACACGGGCCGTTTCAAAATAATAATTCAATATGTTGTCGTTAATAATAACAGCTGAAGGACCAGCTCCATAATAATTACCCATATCGCTCCAGTTCCAACCATCCGGACAACCTTGGTAGCCGAATGCTGACCCATCAACAATGATCTTACCTTGAACTTCTTTAATACCCATTGCTTTTATATCACCTACCCAATTGTCTAAATATTCCTCGCTTTTTGAAGCGTCTGTAAAATACTTGCTACCCAATGTTGGATCCCCTAAGGCGCGGACATACAGATTGCCAACAAGAACACCACTCGGGTCAACTTCCCCATTTGTGTACAATTCTGTCTTCGGACGGTAATCATGTCCAAGTATCTCGAAGGCCGAAGCGGTCGAAAATAGCTTAGCTGTACTCGCAGGACTGAGTGCTAAATCACTGTTATGAGAGGCAATAGGACTATTGTTAGCCGTATTTTTTATTGTGATTGAAATGCCTGCATTTCTAAAAGCCCAATATTTGGCAAAGTCATTCACAACAGATTGTACAGATGTTTGCCCAAAAACGAAATTAGGTAGGACAAAAAGGATGAGAAAAATTCTTTTTTTCATAAACATTTTTTATTTCAATTAGCAATGTCCAAGTATTATGCCGAAGTTAGATACGGTGCTATTCGTTTTACGCCGTTCTGGTGTGATTGTTCCAAAATTGAAGTAGAATAGTCAATTCAATTGCTGAGATTAGCGTAAATTCGTGTTTTGTTAGCAAATAACATGACGAAAATTTTACGTGTTTTAAATAGATTCAATTTAGGCGGCCCCACTTTTAATGTGACCTACCTAACGCGTTATTTGCCTGAAGAATATCAGACGATATTGGTTGGGGGTGAACCTGAAAAAGGTGAAACGGATTCCCTTCATATTTTGGAAGAAGATGGCGTTAAACCAATTATTCTTCCAGAATTGAAAAGAAACCCGAATTTGTTTGATGACATTAAGGCTTATCGAGCTTTGAGGAGATTGATTCGAGAACATCGACCGGAAATCGTTCACACGCATGCTGCAAAAGCTGGAGCTCTTGGGAGGTTGGCGGCAATTCACGAGAAGGTTCCCATTATCGTACATACGTTTCATGGACATGTTTTTAAAGGATACTTCATCAAACCAATTACACGGGTGTTCATAGGTATTGAACGCTGGTTAGCAAAACGTTCGTCAGCAATAATCGCCATTTCAGAAGAGCAAAAAAAGGACTTAAGTGAAGTGCATAAAATTTGCACTTCGGACAAAGTAAAAGTAATCGAACTAGGATTTGATTTGCAACGTTTTCAGGAGAACAAAGGGGAGAATAGAAAAATGGTTCGAGCAAAGTACGACTTGGATTCAGACGAAATTGCCGTTGCTATTGTTGGACGATTGGCTCCGATTAAAAATCATGGGATGTTCATCGAAGTTTTAAAGAGAGTTCAAACAAAGACTACAAAAAAGGTGCATGCATTTATTGTGGGTGATGGCCTGGAGAGGAAGAAACTTGAAGTTCTCGCCCAAAATATTGAGCAAAATGACACCTTTAACATCTCTTTCACATCGTGGATAGAAGATATTGCTACCTTCAACACAGGAATGGATATCATGTGTTTAACCTCGTTAAATGAAGGAACACCCGTTAGTTTGATTGAAGCACAAGCCTCCAATTTACCTATCGTCAGTACAAATGTTGGTGGGGTGAAAAGTGTTTTTGAAGATGGTAAATCAGGTTATCTTGTAGAAAGTGAGGATGTTGATTCTTTCGCTGAAAAATTACTAGATTTAATCGAAAACGATGAAAAACGCCAAAAAATGTCACAAAATGGCTGGACTTTCGTAAGAGATAAATATGACTATAAAACTTTAGTCGCCAATATGGACAAATTATATGCAGAATTACGCCATGAATAAGGTATTTGCGTCTTTAAAACAATTCTCATTTTTGGGATTGATTTTGACTCTCGTCTTTTTACAAAGTTGTGGGGTAAATAGCAATGTCATGTTAAAAGCGCCAAAAGGTGAACATGCGAATATCGATTCACTACCCTTACGACCAATTACAGAATACCAAATTGGAACAGAAGACAAAATAATATTTTCAATTTCCACGAATGATGGAACGAAATTGATTGAGTCTTTGTCTAATGTTTCGGATAAGGGTGTTAATGCTGGTTTTTCACCTGAGTTTGTTGTTCGACCAGATTCTACCGTTGATTTTCCAGTAATAGGTAGAGTAGTTGTCGCTGGATTAACTATTCCACAATGTGAAAAGAAGCTTTCTACTGAATTTTCAAAGACGTATCAGAGCCCTTTTGTACAAGTTAGAATTACGAATCAAAGAGTAATTGTTTTCCCAGGTGGGGGAGGAGATGCGAAGGTAATTCCACTGCTGAATTCCAACACCACATTAATGGAAGCCATCGCCCAAGCTGGTGGAATACCAGATCGTGGAAATGCAAGTATCGTTAAACTAATGCGAAAAGAAAACGGTGTGCGCAAAGTGTATACCATTGACTTGAGTACAGAAGAAGGTTTGAAGTTTACTGATGTTGTATTACAAGCGAATGATTATGTATACGTCGAACCGAATCCACAAGTAGGAAGAGAAATTGTGAAAGAAGCGGCGCCAATTGTCTCCCTAATTGCAAGCGTTTTAATCATAATTACCTTTATAAATAGATTGTAAGATGGCAGAATCGTTTTTTATAACGAAAGATTATGATGTTAATGTGGTGAAGACCATATTGAAAAGAAGGTGGTGGGTACCTCTGCTATGCGTCGGCTTTTTTATGCTTTCCGCTTTCATCTATTTGCGGTATACGAAACCTGTTTACCAGTCGTCACTCTTAATACAATTGGAAGATCAGGACAATGCCAAAAACTTACTCGACATTGAGAATGTCAATGCGAATCCAAGCGATTTAAGCTCGGACGTTGAGCTCTTACGTTCACAGTTGCTTTTTGAGAGAGCACTGAAGAAATTAGGTGTCAATGTTAGTTTATATCATCAAGGAAATATTCTAACCGAAGAAAAATACCTTACGAGTGTATTCAACGTGCAGCCATATGGATTAATGGATTCTAGCTTGATAAATATTCCAATCTACGTTGAATTCAATGGGGATAAAGTGCAATTGAATTACACCTTGGGTAAAAATTCCTATTCACCTTCTGGAAAGGTAAATGAGCATATAAAAGGCAAACATTTCGATGTGGTTGTTAAAATTGTCGATAAGAAAACACTGGAAGGTAATTCAAAAGATGATATCCTGTTTTTCACCTTCAACAGTGTTGAAACAATGTCTTCTAAATTTTTATCGAATCTTACCGTTCGAGTGGCAGATCCGAATGCCAAAACGATAGATATAAATTTTGAAGCGTATAATCCACGGTTTTGCACAGACATGGTAAATGCCATCGCAGAAAGTTTTTTTGAGTATGATCTTGAACAGAAAAGACAAGGCTCGGAGAATATTCTGCGTTTTATTGACGGTCAATTGGACAGTCTCAGTCAAGAATTGAAAACTTCTAAAGATAGTTTGGTTGGGTATCAGCGTTCAGCGCAAATTTCAGATCCTGATTTTATGAATTCTGAATTGTCGAATAATGCTAGCCGATTGCAAGATCAATTATTCTTAATTGAGGATGAATTGAGCGGTTTGAATTCTGTGAATTCGAAGCTGTCACGTGAACCTAACCGTTTGGAGATTTATCGTCTTTTACCAGAGATGTTGGGGAAAAGCTATGAATCATCTCTCTCCCGACAAATTGAAGATTTACACGAGTTGTTAGAGAGAAAAGAAGATCTTTTATTTAGCGTAACACCCGAAAACCCAGAAATCAAAGCGCTAAACAGTAAAGTTAAATCTCGCACACAGTCCATTCGAAAAAGTGTGGAGGCCGTCCGCAGTCGATTAATGGGTAATGCCAAAGTAATTCGCTCAAAACTGAATAAAATAGAAGGGACGTTATTTTCAATGCCTGAAAAGAAAATGGAATTCGGTCGTTTAAAAGGTATTCAGGAGCTGAATGACAAGTATTATAGCTTGTTGACAGAGAAGAAAGTAATGTATGCCATTTCTGATGCAGGATATTCTTCTTCAAATCGAATATTGAAACGAGCTGAGGTAAACTTAAACCCAGTCAAACCAAATTCAAGAAAAATTTATGGAGCCTTTTTAGGTTTCGGTTTCATCCTTGGGATGATATTATTGTTCTTAAGTTATGTTCGTTTCAATGAAATCAATTATTCCGAAGATTTAAAGAAGCTCTTACCAAAGAATATTTTCCATTTGGGAGCTATTCCATTGTTAAAAACCGATATGGATTTTTCCGAAATCATGGTGAATAAAACACCAAATTCAATGGTTTCTGAAACGCTTCGGAATATAAGGACAAACCTGAATTTTGTATATCCAGATTACAAAACCATAGCGATCTCTTCTTCCGTTTCGGGAGAAGGAAAGACATTTATTGCATTGAATTTATCGGCTATTGTCGCTATTTCAGGTAAGAAAACAGTGCTTTTGGATCTGGATTTGAGAAAGCCGAAGGTTCATTTCGCCTTCAACAATGACAATTCAAAAGGAATGAGTAATGTCCTCATTGGCGAAACTACTTGGAAAGAGTGTCTTCGTCATTCAGATTTTGAGAATTTGGATTATCTAACGGCCGGACCAACGCCACCCAATCCATCCGAATTGATGCTCAGTAAAAAACTCACGGAGGTACTCGAGGAATTAGGCAAAGAATACGATGTAATCATCATTGACAATCCGCCAGTTGGTGTAGTTTCCGATGGTGTACAGCTGCTTTCAAAAGCGGACATTCCAATTTATATTTTCAAATCACACTTCTCTAAACGAAGCTTTATCGAACGAGTTGAAGAATTGATTGATGTGCAGAAAGTGGAGAATCTGAGCGTCATTCTGAATGGTGAGGTCGGAAATAGAAAATCATATGGATACAACTACGGGAATGAAAAATATTTTGAATCAGAGCCAAAGAGAAAAACGTTTTTAAGACGTATCTTTGGCCGATGGATTTCCTAAAATGTAGATTAAATGACCTTTTTATCCTTGAACCAAATGTTTTTGGTGATGAACGAGGGTATTTCTTCGAAAGTTTCAATCAACTCGAATTTGAAAAAGCAATTGGTAGAAAAGTAAGTTTTTGTCAAGATAATCAATCACTTTCTAATGAGGGAGTTGTGCGAGGATTGCATTTTCAATCACCACCACATGCTCAAGGTAAATTGGTCCGTGTAACGCAAGGAAGCGTTTTGGATGTGGTGGTTGACATTCGACCTGCTTCATCTACATTTGGTCAGCATGAATCTTTTTTGTTGAGTGCAGAAAATAAGAGGCAGTTGTGGGTGCCTGAAGGATTTGCTCATGGATTTTCAACACTTGAGGACCAAACTATTTTTCAGTACAAATGCACAAATTATTACCACCCGTCTTCTGAAATTTCAGTACTTTGGTCGGACGGAGATTTGAACATTGATTGGAAGGTTCAAGATGCCAAAATATCTGCTAAAGACCAATCGGGAATCCCGTGGAAGGAATTTAATTCACCTTTTTAATGACCATTGCATATCTTTTATTGGCGCTTGCTGTTAGCATTGTCATCGGTGTTGTCACGAATTCTTTGGTAATCAACTTTGCCAAAACGCTTGGAATTCGCAACAAGAATGATGTTACCGTTCGTTGGAGCAACGAGTCTAAACCTTCCTTGGGAGGCATCAGTATGTTCTTCGTTTTCTTGGTTAGCGGATTTGTTTTTGCTCTACTCTTTACAGAAGAATTGGTTTTCATTCAGACAGAATTCATTGGCTTAGTTTGTGCTACTTCGCTTGCTTTTGCGATGGGAATCTCAGACGACGCCTACGATACGAAACCATTACTAAAACTTTCAGCCCAAATTGCCTGTGGGGTAATTTTTGCATTTACAGGAAACAATGTGGAATTATTTACGTCAGATGTTGCGAATATAACAATCACAATATTGTGGGTGGTTACATTAATGAATTCCTTGAATATGCTGGACAACATGGATGGAATTACAGGCACTGTTACGCTGTTTGCATTGCTTTCATGTTTGTTATTGTATTGGATGTCGAATGGATATTTTTTAAGCATTTGGACACTTCTAATGGTTGCGTGCATTGGAGCTATGGTGGCTTTTCTTTGGTATAATGTTCACCCATCTAAAATGTTCATGGGTGATGGGGGAAGTCAATTCGTTGGCGTAATCGTTGCTTTTTTTACAATTAAAGTTTTGTTTTCTGGTGAATTGTTTACACATGATAGTTCACTCGTTGGACCTACTCTTGCCTTGATAATTTTAACCCCAGCAGCTGCGGATACGCTCACGGTCGTCATCAATCGATTAAAAAAAGGAAAATCACCAATGGTTGGGGGGAAAGATCATACGACACATCATCTGGTGTATTCTGGAAAATCCGATAAACAAGTTTGGTACGTGTTTTTAGTTTTGAGTGTTCTTTCCTCTTGTGTGGCACTTCTTATTTTTCAATTTGCTCTTGAAAAGCAATACATCGCTATCTCGCTCGGTTTTGCCTATTTCTTGATCGTGTTTGGATACTTGTATCGAAACACAATTAAGTATAAACAAAAGGTGTGATTCACTCCGAATTGCTAAATTTGATATTCAATTTTTTAGCATGATTAAATTATCACAGAATATCCTTTTATTTAGCGTCCTATTTTTGCTTTCCTGCAACCAGGTAGAAGGACAAAAGGAAACAGAAGAGAAACGTTCAATTCCCGATGCCTCTCATTTTCAAATGCCACCAACGCCAGATTCAATGACTTTCGCAGGAGAACGTATTGATTTAACGGATTGGGATATCAAAGAAAGGTTAGACAAAGAATTGCACGCAATTGTATATTACCACAATTTAATCATTCCGAATTTCAAACGTGCCAATCGCTACTTCCCGCTCATGGAAAAAGTTATGGCGGAAAACAATCTCCCCGATGACTTCAAGTATTTGGCGGTTATTGAGTCAGGTTTGCAGAATGTAACAAGTCCTTCAGGAGCGCAAGGTTTTTGGCAATTTATGTCGTTCACAGGGAAAGAATTTGGTATGACAATCAACTCCTACATCGACGAGCGGAATAATTTGACACAGAGCACGGCCGCAGCTGCGAAATATCTGATAGAAATGAAAGATAGTGTTGGCGGTTGGATTGATGCTGCAGCTTCATTTAATCGAGGTCCAGCTGGATTTAAAAAAGATAAAAGATGGCAAAAATCAGCCAGTTATTTTGATACCTATCTGAACGGTGAAACTTCGCGCTACGTATTCCGGATTTTAGCGATGAAATTGATATTTGAGAACCCAGAAAAATACGGTTACGATTTAAGTAAAATAGAATTGTACGAGCCATATTCGACAAAAGAAGAAATCGTTAAAGGAGGAATTAGCAATGTGGCTATTTGGGCAAAACAAAAAGGATTCAATTATAAGATTGTTGTGAAACTGAATCCTTGGATTATCGGAAATTCCTTGCCAAATCGAACAGAAGGATATATCATTTTGTTACCAGCAGACGAAACTCAAATGCGCAATATCAAAAATTAAGAATGGCGAATAAAGCACCCTCAATTGACGTTTACGGAGCAAAAGAGCATAATTTAAAGAACATTGATATTTCTTTACCCAGAAACGAATTGGTCGTTTTTACGGGTTTGAGTGGAAGTGGAAAATCTTCCTTGGCTTTTGATACTATTTTCGCGGAGGGTCAGCGCCGATATATAGAAACATTTTCTTCGTACGCACGTCAGTTTTTAGGCGGCTTGGAACGTCCAGATGTTGATAAAATTGAAGGATTGAGCCCTGTAATCGCTATTGAACAAAAAACGATTTCAAGAAGTCCACGTTCAACGGTTGGAACGATCACCGAGATATATGATTTTCTTCGTTTGTTGTATGCTCGAGTTGGTGACGCCTATTCTTACAACACAGGTGAAAAGATGGTCAAGTATTCCGACGATCAAATTGTTGATTTAATTATCGAACAATATCACGGGAAAAGGGCTGCATTTCTCGCACCAAAAATCAAAGGAAGAAAGGGACATTATCGAGAATTATTTGAGCAGATGTTCAAAATGGGCTTCACCAAAGTGCGGGTAGATGGTGAAGTAATTCCTATCGAAAAAGGCATGCGCTTGGACCGATACAAAGTCCATGATATTGAAATGGTTGTCGATCGACTACCCATTGTTAAAAAAGATAGAAAACGCATATACGACTCTGTTCTTACAACCATGAAACATGGAGGGAAAGCCATGATGGTATTGGATTTAGACACAAATGACGCACGGCATTTCAGTCGAACGTTAATGTGTCCAACCACTGGAATTTCCTATCCAGAGCCAGAACCCAGTTTGTTTTCCTTCAATTCACCATATGGAGCTTGTCCAAAATGCAGTGGATTGGGCGAAGTGGCAGAAGCAGATTTAGACAAAATTATTCCCAATAAAGAAAAGTCGATTAAAAAAGGAGGATTAGAACCTCTTGGTGAATACAAACGCACATGGATTTTCGAGAAAATAGAATCGTACCTGCGTAGCGAAGATTATTCGATTACAACACCACTAAAAGATATTCCCGAGGAAATTATCAATGTATTATTATATGGAAACGATGGCATTGAACGATCCAAAAAACAGGCGTTTGTCGCCTTTGAAGGAATAGTAAATTTCATGTCTCGTCATGCGGAGGATAGTTCCGCTGGAATTCAACGCTGGGCGCAAAGTTTCATGAACAAAGTTACGTGCTCGTCTTGCGAAGGAACTCGCTTGAAAAAAGAATCGCTTCATTTCAAAATTAACCAAAAACATATCGGAGAACTAGCCGCAATGGATTTGAGTGAATTGGCGGAGTTTTTTGAAGAGGTTCCCAAGAAATTGAACAAAGATCAAATGATGATCGGAACTGAGATTTTGAAAGAAATCAATTCGCGATTGAAGTTTATCTTGGAAGTAGGATTGAATTATTTGACTTTACATCGTTCGGCTAAAACTTTATCAGGAGGCGAAGCGCAGCGCATTCGTCTGGCGAATCAAATTGGCTCTGAGTTGATGAATGTTTTGTACGTACTGGATGAGCCGAGCATAGGTTTGCACCAACGCGACAATACCCGCTTGATCAATTCACTTTTGGCTTTGCGCGATGCAGGTAATTCTGTTATTGTTGTTGAACATGACAAAGAAATCATGGAAAAAGCCGATTTCATTGTCGATATTGGACCAGGAGCTGGTAAGCATGGTGGTGAAATTGTAACGGCTGCAACCTATGCCGATTTGATTTCCAATGATTCAATGACCACGAAATATCTTCGAGGAGAAGTGAAAATTGAGATACCCAAAAAACGCCGAAAAGGAAATGGGAAGAAACTTTCTTTGCTTGGGGCTTCGGGTCACAATCTTCAAAATGTGGACATGCACATTCCATTGGGAACATTCACGTGTGTCACAGGTGTTTCAGGAAGTGGAAAGTCGTCTTTGGTGAATCAAACCTTGTATCCGATTCTCTTAGCTGAAATCTATCGAGGCGTGCGAAAACCTTTGCCATACAAGAAAATAAAAGGCATAGAAAATATCGATAAAATCATTGAGATAGATCAAAGTCCGATTGGTCGTACGCCGCGTTCCAATCCAGCGACGTACACCAAAGTTTTCGATGAGATTAGAAGTCTGTTCGCCAGTTTACCTGAAGCACAAATTCGAGGTTACAAAGCGGGTCGATTCTCATTCAACGTAAAAGGTGGGCGTTGCGAAACATGTCGTGGGGGAGGTTTGAAGGTCGTTGAAATGAACTTTCTACCAGATGTTTATGTCGAATGCGAAACGTGTAACGGAAAACGGTACAACGATGAAACGCTAGAAGTTCGATACCGTGGAAAATCTATTTCGGATGTATTGTCCATGACCATAAATGAAGGCGCAAAATTCTTTGTGAAGATTCCAAAAATTAGTCGTGTGCTTGAAACTTTAGTTTCTGTCGGGATGGGATATGTTCATTTGGGACAATCTTCTACTACTTTGTCAGGAGGAGAAGCACAACGCGTCAAATTGTCTTCCGAACTTTCGAAACGAAGCACAGGAAATACGATGTACATTTTAGATGAACCTTCCACAGGATTGCATTTTGAGGACATTCGTGTACTATTGGAAGTGCTTCAACGATTAGCTGATGAAGGAAATACCGTTCTTGTCATTGAGCATAACCTAGACATCGTCAAAGTTGCGGATTATATCATTGATGTCGGTCCCGAAGGCGGCAAAGGCGGTGGTAAAATCATTGCAGAAGGAACGCCTGAGCAAGTGGTGAAGAAATTTGAGAAAGTTTCGCACACGGCGAGGTACTTGAAGGAGGAGTTGTAATCTATTACTCGAACTTCTTAAAAATAATACTCGCAATATGTCCTCCAAACCCAAATGTATTGCTCATCGCAAAGGTCATTTCTTTTGGCTTCGCAATTCCCATTGGGAAATCAAAAGAGTCGGCGAATTCTGGTTCGATGTTTTCTGTATTGATGGTCGGAGGAATCATTCCCTCTTGAAGCGCCATGATACAAGCTATACCTTCAATAGCTCCTGCTGCGCCTAACAAGTGACCTGTCATGGATTTAGTGGCAGAAATACTCAAGTCTTTGTGGTCACCGAAAACGCGTTGTGCTGCTTTTAGTTCAGAGATATCGCCCACTGGAGTTGATGTGGCGTGCATGTTGATGTAATCAATTTCTTTCGCTGAAATTCCAGCTTCGCGAAGTGCTTCGTTCATGCCTAAAACGGCTCCGTCACCTTCTGGATGCGTTCCTGTCAAATGATAGGCATCTGCCGCCATTCCACCTCCTACAACTTCTCCGTAGATGGTTGCACCTCGTTTTTTAGCATGTTCGTATTCTTCTAGAATTACAGCTCCAGCGCCTTCTCCCATGACAAATCCATCGCGATCGACATCAAATGGACGAGAAGCTTTTTCTGGAGTATCGTTCATTTTGGATAATGCCTGAGCAGAGGAAAATCCACCCATAGCTGAACGCGTAATTGCGGCCTCCGAACCACCAGTAACGATCATGTCGGCTTTGTCCCACTTTATGTAATTGAACGCTTCTATCATCGCTGTATTAGAAGTCGCACATGCAGAAACAGGGCAGAAATTTACACCACGCAGTCCATATTTGATAGAAATAATACCAGAGGCAATATCGACCAAAATTCTGGGGATAAAGAAGGGAGAAAATCGGGGAGTTTCATCACCGGCGCTGAATTCTGTCATGGAATCTTCAAAAGAGGTAATACCACCATTTCCTGAACCCCAAATAACCCCAATTCGATCTTTATTTAGTGTTTCGAAGTCAATTTTGCCATGTTGGACTGCCTCGTCCACGGCTACAAGAGCATATTGCGAAAACAAGTCGTATTTTCGAATTTCTTTGACGTGAAAATGATCTTTGGGATCATAACCTTCTAACTCGCAGGCAAACTTCGTTTTGAAAAGTTCGGTGTCAAATTTTGTTATTGGACGAGCACCTGAGACACCTTTTTTGAGATTTGACCAATACGTTTCTACGTTATTTCCGATTGGCGTCAATGCACCCATTCCTGTGATTACAACTCTTCTCATTTTAATCAGAATAGAGAACAGAGAGTAAAGAACAGAGTTTGAAGCTTTCACTACTCTTTGTTCTCTACTCTCTGCTCTGTTTTTACAAAAATCCTAGCTCTAGCTTTGCTTCTTCGCTCATCATGTCCTTGTCCCACGGCGGGTCAAATACGATGTTTACTTTCGACGATTTCACTTCTTCAATTTCCGCTACTTTATCTTCAACCTCTTTTGGCATAGATTCAGCAACAGGACAGTTTGGTGATGTCAAAGTCATTTCAATTTCTACGTTTTTATCCGCATCTATTTTAACTTCATAAATCAAACCCAATTCATATACATCCACAGGAATCTCTGGGTCATAAATCGTTTTGAGAACGTCAACAATGGTGTTTTCTAGTTCAATCATGTTACTTCGTAAGTTGCGTTAATGCAGACATTTTAATCTTCTTTACCATACTTGCCAAACCATTTGATCGGGTAGGCGAGAGGTGTTCGTGTAAACCAATTTCTTCTATGAAATGCATATCCGATTTGGCAATGGCCTCTGGAGTTTCGTCATCCAAAACACGAATCAATAAACCAATTATTCCTTTGGTGATAATGGCGTCTGAATCCGCTGAGAAATGCATCTTTTCTCCATCAAAATTATTTGCCAACCACACGCGGGATTGACAACCTTCAATCAGACGGTCATCCGTTTTCAAGTTCTCATCGATTTTAGGTAATTCTTTCCCTAATTCAATGATGTATTCGTATTTGTCCATCCAATCGTCGTAGATAGCAAAATCATCAATTATTTCTTGTTGTTTTTCTTCTAAGGTCATATTGTTAGGCTAACATGGAGATTGATTTTTCAACCGCTGCAATGAAAATGTCAATTTCCTCTTTGGTATTGTAAAACGCAAAACTAGCACGCGTTGTTCCTGGAATTTTGTAGAAATCCATCAAAGGTTGTGTGCAATGATGTCCTGTTCGAACAGCGATACCTTGCTTGTCCAAAAGTGTTCCAATATCAAAAGGGTGAATGCCGTCCACTGTGAAGCTCACAACACTTGTTTTGGCCTTAGCTTTTCCTATTATGTTCAAACCTTCGAAAGTTTCCAATAAATTTTGCGCATAATCGGCCAATTCTTCTTCGTAAGCAACCACCGCTTCCATATCCAAAGTGTTCAGAAACTCGAATGCTTTTCCCAAACAAATAGCGCCGGCAATGTGAGGTGTTCCTGCTTCAAACTTGAAGGGTAACTCATTGTAGGTGGTTTTATCAAACGTCACTTTTGCAATCATATCACCACCACCTTGATATGGAGGCATTGCTTTTAGAATCTCTTCTTTACCATACAAAACACCTATTCCCGTAGGACCAAATACTTTATGTCCAGAAAAGACAAAGAAATCGCAATTTAATTGTTGAACATCAATTTTTTTGTGTTGTATACTTTGTGCCCCGTCGATTAAGACTTTTGCACCCACTCTATGCGCTTTCTCTGTCATGCTTCGAACAGGGTTAATCGTTCCAAGTGTGTTTGAAATATGCGTAATCGCAACAAGTTTTGTGTTTTTAGTCAACAAAGCTTCATATTCGGCTTGAATGATTTCTCCATCTTCGTTGATTGGAATGATTTTCAAAACACATCCTTTTCGTTCGCAAAGCATTTGCCATGGAACGATATTCGAGTGGTGTTCCATTGCGGAAATCATAATTTCGTCTCCTTGGTGAAGTGTATCTCCGAAGGAATTGGCTACAAGGTTGATAGCGTCCGTAGTTCCTTTCGTGAAAATTACCTCATGCGAATGTTGTGCTTTGATGTATTCCTGAATTGTTTTGCGCGCCTCTTCGTATTGTGAAGTAGCAATTTGACTCAAATGGTGCACACCACGATGAATATTAGCATTATCCTTTGCGTAGTACTGATCAATTGCGTCGATAACGACTTGCGGTTTTTGGGATGTCGCACCATTATCAAAGTAGATTAGGTTTTTCCCATAAACTTGTTGACGAAGAGCCGGGAACTGTTCCCGAATTTCGTTGACTTTGAATTTTTTCGTTGGTATGACTTCCATTTGGTGCAAAGATACGAATAAAGGTTATTTTGAATGATTCTAAACAATAAGAATTATAGATAAACTTTTTCCTCAAGAATTTCGATTAATTCCGATTGAAAATAAGTGTATCGATCTTCGATTCTCAAGACACTAATTTGTTTCTTTTCTTTTAATAATTTCTGCGCAAACTTCTTGTGTTTGCCTTCCATTACGAATATAACGTCCGCCCATACTAAATGTTCAGTAGTTAGGAAATCTGTTCCCAACTGAAAGCAGATTTTCTGATTGGTTCCGGCGGAATCGAATTGATGTTTAGGAAATTTTTCGCGGAAGTAGTCTGCAGCAGTGGCAGATCTATCTTTATTGGCTGAACAGATAAATAAAATTTTCTTCATCCGTTCGTTTTAAATTTTATTGACGTAGATTTCAACCCGTCTGTCTTTGTAATCACCTTCTCCAAGAGGGAATTCTGCTTTCATTCCAGAATAGTTTAAACGATCTTCCTCAATTCCATTTTCGATTAAAAAATTGTAGATGACGGCCGCTCTTGCTTCCGATAAATTTCGGATGCCCGTTTCAAAATCCATGGCATCTTGATTGATTTGTAGGCAACATACGTGACCCAGTAATGTGATTTGGAAATCCTCATGTTCTCTAAGATAAAACAATAGGTAAGACATGGTTTGGAAGGATTCAGGCAACAATTTGTGACTTCCCGTTTTGAAATGAACACTTGGTAGAACGTATAAATCTCCTACTTTTGGTGGGTCTTTGAAGAGAATATCTTGGTTGGAAAATTGATTGAGTTCAATGATTAATTCTACTCTTCGGTTGAACTTTCTTTGTTCTTCAGCCGATAATTCACTTTCTTCTTCCAACGGAATAATGCCGGCACCTTCAATTTCAACAACCCGGTGCATTGGAAAACTGAGATTCTTCAAAAACATTAGAATCGATCCAGCTCTATCTTCAGATAATTTTTCATTTAAACCCTTTGAACCTGTGTCATCCGTATAACCGACAATGGAAATAGAAAATATGTGCACTTTTGGAATTGTGTCCAAATACTTCACCAAGCCCTGCAGTTGAAGATTGTCAATTTTGGATGAATTCACATCAAAAAACACGGTAAACTTCGTATTCGTCTGAGCATAAGAAGCCATGCTGATAAAAAAGCTGAGTTGAAATAAGAATATGAGCCTGAGCATTCGTATTCTGGCAAGAGGTTTATATTGTAAAAGTTTATCGAATTTAAGTTCGATAAGGAGTGATGAAGGTACGAAAGTTGGCGTAATTAGCCAAAACCGACTTTTAGATTTATCGGATATAGATTTGGCCGTTGCTCTTTCGCACGTTTACACTACCTTCTTCTTTGTATTCGAGACGCCAATAGTACAGTCCCTTCTGGAATTTCTCGGCTCCCAATTGTTTGCGCTTCCCTTTCATGCGTGCATGGATATCGAAATCAAGGGGGAAAGTGAGAATTTTTGTTTCATAAAGCAAGTTTCCCCATCGATTGTATATTTTAAAGTTAAATTCAGAAACTGGACAGTCTATTGAAACGGTTAAAGTCTCCTTGTTTTTCTTCACCAAGGTTCGAGGAACAACAATATGACAAGAATCTCCTGTGTTTTCAGTTTGAGCGAAACTTACACCTGGCAGAAACACAAGCAGAAATAGAATAATTCGATGCATATTTATCTTTTTTAGGTTATTGAAAATAAGGTACCTCACCCTCTTAATACAGCACCTAATTTTCCTTCTAGTTCAACTCGGATTTTTTCCATAATTGCATCGACTTGAGCGTCTTTCAAGGTCTGTTCGTCATCTTGGAAGGTGAACGAAACCGCGTAGGATTTCTTACCGGCATCTAAGTTCTTGCCTTCGTAAACATCAAATAGTCCGACAGAACGGAGTATTTTTCGGTCTACTTTGTGGGCAATTTCTTCAATTTCAGCGAAAGTTGTATTCGTATCAAGTACCAATGAGAAGTCACGACGAGTTGCAAAGAATTTAGGTAATTCCTTGTATTGAATTT
>CBFIBY010000005.1:0-38950 GCA_965660955.1 Crocinitomicaceae bacterium
TGGATATCTTTTTGGTATGAATGAAAACGAACGGCTGGATAATCCAAATGGAAAAACGGTAATTAAGAGTTATAACTTTCAGGATGTAAATCCACTTCAGTATTCGGCGCACGTTCGAATAGGCTTACGAAACTTCGCCCTTTTCGGGGAATACAATTTTTCCCAACTATTCTCTAATGCAGAAAGCACGCAGTTGAATGTGCTTCGCATGGGTATTAGCATTTCTTTATTTTGATGAATTGGATTGACACGCATACTCACCTTTATTCCTCTCAATTTGATGAAGACAGAGACGAAATAATTCAACGTTCATTTCGAGATGGAGTTGAAACTCTTTTATTGCCGAATATCGATAAAGACAGCATTGATGGAATGCTCGAATTGGTAAAAAAATATCCAAATAATTGTTACCCCATGATGGGACTTCACCCTGCTTCTGTTGGAGCAGATTGGGAAGAACAATTGCATTTCATGAAACCCTATTTTGACTCACATAAAATGATAGCTGTAGGTGAAATTGGAATGGATTTATATTGGGACAAAACCTTTATCGAAGAACAAAAACTAGCCTTTCGCGAGCAAATTAAGTGGGCGAAAGAAATGCGCTTGCCCATTGTGATTCATGCAAGAGATGCGTTTGACGAAATCTTTGAAATCATTGACGATACAATCGATGAAAGATTATCTGGGGTTTTTCATTGTTTTACAGGAAATCTGGAACAAGCAAAAAAAATTCTCACCTACCCCAATTTCTTCATGGGAATTGGTGGCGTAGTAACATATAAAAAAGCCGCTTTAGAAGAAGTTCTGGTTCACGTTCCCAAAGAAAAACTAATGCTGGAAACGGATGCGCCCTATCTCCCACCCGTTCCGTATCGGGGAAAAAGAAATGAAAGTTCTTATTTGGTCCATTCTGCACAACGATTGGCCGATATTCTAGAAATGAAATTGAGTGAATTGGCCGAAATTACCACAACTAATGCAAAAGAACTATTTAAAATATAACGTTTCAATCAACCAAAGACACCACTGAGTAAACCACAAAGTGATTAAATAATAACTTTGAATTATTACCATTAATATTGATGACTGCGAAACCTAAAATATTGTTGATTTACACCGGTGGAACAATCGGAATGATCACAGACCCAATATCGAATGAATTAAAAAGCTTTGACTTTGGTTTGATCAACGAACATGTTCCTGAATTGAATCGATTGCACATAGAACTCGAAAGCATGAGTTTTCCTCAACCGATTGATTCATCCGAAATGAATCCAACTTATTGGCGGCAAATAGCAGAGACGATCTTTGAAAATTATGGACACCACGACGGATTTGTGGTCTTGCACGGTTCTGATACCATGGCGTATTCCGCTTCGGCTTTGAGTTTCATGTTGGAAAATTTGGACAAACCTGTCATTTTCACAGGTTCACAATTACCGATAGGCACAATTCGCACCGATGGAAAAGAGAATTTGATTACGGCAATTGAAATTGCTGCAGCAAAAAATGAAAAAGGTGAACCTCGTATTCAAGAAGTAGCCGTTTATTTTGAGTATTCGCTTTACCGCGGAAACAGAAGCTCGAAAGTATCCGCCAATCAATTCGAAGCGTTTCAATCTCCCAACTTCCCCGATTTGGCAGTTGCTGGAGTTGAAATAGATTTTCGTTTGCCTTCTCAAAAATTCGGTGAAGGAGATTTTAAAATCTTCACCCAATTGGACAATCGAATTGCTTTGATGAAGCTTTACCCAGGAATTAGACCAGAAACCTACGATAGCCTTTTTGACATTGAAGTGTCAAAAGCTATACTCATCGAAACGTTTGGATCTGGCAATGCAATGAGTGATGCAGGTTTGCAAGATAGAATCAAGAAGTACATTTCATCTGGCGGTTTGGTCATCAATATTACCCAGTGTTTTTCGGGTAAAGTTGAACAAGGAAAATATCAAACCAGCTCTTTCTTCAACAAAGCAGGGGTAATCAGTGGAAAAGACTTGACCACAGAAGCAGCAATTGCAAAGGCAATGTATCTTTTAGGAAAGAATTTATCCCAAAAAGATTTTAAAACGCAATTCAGACAGAATTTGCGCGGAGAAATCACAGATTAAATTTCTATTAAGAAATTCCCGTGATTTTTAAGCTGAGGTCAAATTATTTGTACTTTAGCCATCCAAAAAAACGGAGAGGTGTCCGAGTGGCTTAAGGAGCACGCTTGGAAAGCGTGTGTAGTGCGAAAGTGTTACCGAGGGTTCGAATCCCTCTCTCTCCGCATAAGTGTGACAAAGTCACTCGAAAGAAACAATAAGGGGATGAGAACCCGGAGGGTCGTGCCGTAGCGTAGCGAAGACCATCGAAATGCGAAAGCATGAGATAATCCCTCTCTCCGCATATGTGTGACAAAGTCACCATAATTAAAGGAATTCGGTATAAAAACCGGCCCGCTTTGAACAGAACGTAAAATAGTCTGTTCAAAACACGACCAGATAAAGTTTATTTGGTTTTACAATTGCCTCGCATTTCATGCAGGCTTTGTGAAATAATTTTATATTTTTGGCTTATTAAATTTGAATAATACGATTAAATTAATCTTTTAGAACATGAAAAAAATAATTAGTTCTTTGGCTATCGCAGCCGTTTTAGCGTTTGGATTTACAAACACAACTTTTGCTCAAGAGGATTCGACAGGAGCAGAAAATACAGAAGCTGCCGTAGAAGATGGAGCAGATGATGTTTCAACAGCAGCTCAAGCAGGTGAAGTAGAACCAGCATCCGCAGAACCGGCTGAAGAAGAATTGGACTTCATCCAAACATTAAAGCAAAAATACATTGAAGGTGATCCATTGTGGATGACTCCCGTATTGATTTGTTTGATCATTGGTATTGCGCTTTCAATTGAGCGTATTGTTTATTTGAATTTATCGACGATCAATACAGCTAAGTTTGTTGGTGATGTAGAAGGAGCTCTTCAGTCAGGAGGAGTTGAAGCTGCAAAAGAATTGTGCCGCGGTACTCGTGGACCAATCGCATCGATTTACTACCAAGGTCTAGATCGTTCGGACGAAGGAATCGAAATGGTTGAAAAATCAGTTGTTTCTTACGGTGGTGTACAAATGGGATTACTGGAAAAAGGACTTTCTTGGTTGTCTTTGTTTATTGCCTTAGCACCAATGTTAGGTTTCTTGGGAACGGTAATCGGAATGATCCAAGCCTTCGATAAAATTATCAAAGACGGACAAGTATCTCCAACTACAGTTGCAGGTGGTATTAAAGTATCCCTATTGACAACCGTATTTGGTTTGATCGCAGCGATTATCCTTCAAATTTTTTATAACTATATCGTTTCTAAAGTAGATGGTATTGTGAATGAAATGGAGGACGCATCTATCTCTTTAGTAGATATGATGTTGAAGCACAAAATTGCGAAATAATTAGCCCTTTTAACAAGGAGCTGGATACGAATTTAAAATATTTACAACATGAATAATCTTTCAAAATTCACCAACTACGGAAAAGTAGCTCTAGCACTAATTGGTGTGATAGCTTGCTTGTTCTTGTTCGGTGGACCAAATAACACCAATGAAATGTCGGAAATTGAATCCTTCCGAGATGGTGGACCGATGTCATTCGCAACGATGTTTACGGTTTTTATACTAATAGCCTGTGTAGCCTTGGTGCTTATTTTCTTCATCATGCAATTGATATCCAATCCGAAAAAAACATTGTTGTCGATTATAGGAATAGTCGTTGCACTTGTGTTATTCTTGATTTTCTGGGCGATTGGAACAAAAGATACGGATCAGTCACTAGGTCTGATAGATTCTATCGGATCAGTTGAACAAGGAACAATAAACGCTACGACCGCAGGATTGTGGGTTGTTTTTATTGGGTTGTTAGCAGCAGTTGCCGTAATTATAGCTTCTGCAGTAAGAAGAATACTAAAAAGATAATACGATGTCAAAACGAGATATACCAGAAATTAATGCGGGTTCGATGGCGGACATCGCCTTCTTGCTCTTGATATTCTTCCTCGTTACGACAACGATGGACAAGGACACGGCGTATATCCGAAGCATACCGAAAAAAATATTGGTGCCACCTGATCCGACACCCGTTCAAGAAAGAAATATCTTAACGATTAAGGCCAACACAAAAAATCAATTGATGGTTCGAGGTGATATTTTCAGTGACCCTGATAAGATTTCTGATAAAGTAAAGGAATTCTATCAGACGAATGAAAAAGAAAATTTCACTGGGAATAACTTCCCGTTGTACGGTACAACTACTAAGGCTGAAATCGAGCGAAATATACGTGAAGTTGAAGCAGCAGCGGAACAACTAGAAAAAGACAATTTCCCAGCTGAACAAATCGAATTCAAATTCAGTCAATTGGCAGAATGGGAGAAGAAAAAGACAGCTTTGTCCTTGTATGGCGGGTCTCAACTAAGAGAAATCGATGGTGGTGCAAATATTCGAATTGAAGTTGTTTCAGCAACAAATTATAGCCTTTTTGCCAAAATCCATACGGAAATTGAAGAAGCTATTTTTGATTTACGTGATGCAGAAGCGAAACGATTATTTGGTGAATCATACGGTGTAATTAAGAAAAGATTCGTTCAAGATGAAGATCGATTAGACGGTCAAAAACTTGATTTGTTGGATATTCTTTATCCTTCACGAATTATTGAAGTAACACCTAAAAACTAAGAACATGTCAAAGTTTAAAAAAGATTCAGGTAAAAAGCTTCCGGGGGTAAACACCTCTTCACTTCCTGATATTGTCTTCATGCTTTTGTTCTTCTTTATGGTTGCTACAACGAGTAAAGAAGTTGATCCGACCGTAAAAGTTGATCAACCAGAAGGAACGAGAACAACAGACCTTACGCCCTACAAGCAGCGTTCTGAAATTGACTTTTTATATTTGGGTCAACCTAGAAATAAAGCCCGTGCAGCAAGTTTTAAAATGGGCTATGCATTGTCGTTGGATAATGTAGTTACCAATCCTGTTCAAGACGAGCTGTATTCAACAACAGCCGTAAGCTCATGGAAAACAGATAAATACGATCAAAAACGAGGGCAAACTAATAAGCCAATCACGGATGTTATTACATGTGTGAAAGCAGATAAGAATGCACCTTCAGGACTTATATTTGACATCCGTAAACAATTACAAGATGTCGATGGTTTAACTATCGCATACGCTGTTAGAGATAACGGAGTCAATTAATAACAATTCATTCAAATATAGACCCCGTTCCATTTCTGATGGAATGGGGTTTTTACTTTTCATACTATGTTAAATTTCGATGTCATAAATCCAACCCGAATTCTCTTCGGAGACGATCATTACCAGAAAATTCCTGATTTAATCAAGTCGTTTACGGACAAAAAGAAAATTCTGTTGGCGTATGGTGGTGGTTCAATTTTTAAAAATGGTATTCATGAGAAAGTGACAAAAGAACTTTCTGAGTTCGAAATTATCCCCTTTGGGGGTATTGAAGCCAACCCACAGTTCACCACGCTAATGAAGGCGGTTGACATTTGTAAAAACGAAGAGATTGATTTTGTACTTGCCATTGGTGGTGGAAGTGTTATTGACGGCGTCAAGTTTATCGTTGGGGCCACAAAATACAATGGTGACCCCTGGGAAGTATTGATAAGAGAAGAAGGTAAAGTTTTTACCGAAGCTATTTCTTTTGGAACAGTGCTCACCTTGCCAGCAACGGGTTCTGAAGCCAATTCTGGAGCCGTGATTAGTCGCAGTGAATTGAATGAAAAAAGAACGATGGGCGGACCTTTGTTCTTCCCCAAATTTTCACTTTGCGATCCAAATGTAGTCGCTAGTTTACCAAAAAGACAAATTGCCAATGGAATAGTTGATGCATTCATGCACACTGTTGAACAATATCTTACCTATCCTACCGATAATTTATTGCAAGAACGACAAGCCGAAGGAATTCTCTCTACATTAATCGAAATTGGCCCAAAAGTTCTAGACAATCCCGGCGATTACAAAAACGCATCGAACCTTATGTGGTGTGCAACAAATGCATTGAACGGAACATTGCGCCTTGGTGTACCTACAGATTGGTGTACGCACATGATTGGCCACGAACTCACGGCATTTTATGGTATAGATCATGCAAGAACGCTAGCTATTATCGCCCCGCGCTTGTACGAAAATCAATTCGACAACAAAAAAGAAAAGCTTGTTCAATATGGTAAACGTGTTTGGGGTTTGACCGGTGAAGACGATATAATAGCTCGAAAAGCTATTGAGCAAACCGAAGACTTTTTTCAATCACTGGGAATTGAAACTAAAATCTCGAGCTACGCGAAAGTAGACACCAATTTTGCAGATGTTTTACAAAAGCGATTTGAAGAAAGAGGTTGGGTAGCCATGGGCGAACGCCAAGCAATCACACCAAAGGATGTTCACGAAATCGTACAAAAGGCAATCTAATTGCATCCCGCATTTAAAATATACGAAGAGGCAACACCTGAGTTAATTGAATTTCTCAGTTCAACCGTTCTTGGCACCAATGGAGCTAAATATCAGCATCTGGATACAGAAACTCGTATTCGCCAATTAGAAAACCCGTTACATCTTTCTTTATTTAGGAATAAGAAAATCATAGCGAACATAACCTTTTCGCGAAGAGGCAAAAACTGGTATGTACGCTATTTCGCCTTTGACAAGATCTTTCAGGGTGAAGGACAAAATAGTAAAGGATCAAAAAAATCCTCTTTACTTAAAAATGAACTACGGTCTTTCTTTCAAGAAAAAATTGATAGTGGAGAAGTAGAGTGTTTTTATGCTTACATCGACCCTCAAAACGACAAAAGCCATGTTGCCGCAAAGGAATTAGGCTTTAAGAAATCGGGTGAAGTATTTACCCAAACATTTTCCAGGTTTAAACCAAAGAACTCTCAACGAGTTGAGTTGATTGTCAACGAAGATGAAATAATCGACGTTCATACTGACAAGTTTTCGAAAGAAACATTCTATCATCAGCAAACCGTCAGGGGAAAAACATATTGTCTAAGAAATAACCAAGGGATGATCGTAGCGATTGCCAACGCAAGCCTTTTTCGATGGAAAATTCATCGACTTCCTGGTCGATTAGGTAATCTTTTGGTGAAAACAATTCCTTTCATTCCATACCTCAACAAGTTCATTACTCCTCAAAAGCATGAATTCGTAGGAGTCGATCATGTATGGATAGCAGAAAACAATGGAGTACTAGTTGAAGAGTTATTTAACTCAATTTTATTCCACGAGAAGCGTAAAATGATTGTTTGGTGGACAGACCAAAGGATCATTAAAATGAGTGAAAAAGTGCGCTGGGGAATTATGCATGCATTACTAAAAACTACCCGGGTAGATACTTTTTTTATATGTAAATCACTGAAATATACTAACTTAAGTCAATTCACGATTTGTGAAGATTTTTCATAAAACTTAATTAACTGTTAATTATTATTAACGAATTCTAAATCGACTACCTTTGCCTTACTAAAAATAAAAAATATGAAATTAAGACTATTATTATTAGCAGTTGTTTTCGGATTTACATTGTCCGCAAACGCTCAATCTGCTGACAGAAAATTAGCTGTTGGCATTTACACAGGAATCTCTGATTATCACGGAGAATTGAACCGCGAGTGGTTTAACATCAATACAGACGCATGGAGAACACAAGTTGGTGCTTCTATTATGTATTTTGTTAACCCTTGGATTAACGCAGGTATTGACATAGGATACGGAGAACATGGTTTTCACGTAGATGGAACAACAAATGGTTTAGCAAACGGATTCCGTGCTGACGTTTTGAAAGCAAATCTTCAAGCAAGATTGAAATTCAACAACGGCTCTTGGATGAAGGAAGATTCTCGTTTCCAGCCTTATATCTTTGGTGGATTCGGTATAGCAAACACTTTAGAAGATGCTGATATTCCTTCAATCAACACACCTGGAACAGCTTTAACATTGAACACAGGTTTAGGATTCAACGTAATGTTGACTGACTACTTAGGATTGAACTACAACTTGAACTACGCTTACCAAACGTCTGATGATTCAGATCACTCAATTAATGGTGCTGGAGATAACTTCATGATTCACTCAGTAGGAGTTGTTATTCCAATTGGAAAAATCGTTGATACAGATGGTGACGGTGTTGCTGACAAAAGAGACAAATGTCCTAATACACCTTCTGGTGTTGCAGTTGACTTGTTCGGTTGTCCAAATGATACGGACGGTGATGGTATTGCTGATTACCAAGATGTTTGTCCAGATGTAGCTGGTTTGCCTTCTATGAAAGGTTGTCCTGATACTGACGGTGACGGAATCACTGATGCTGAGGATGCATGTCCAACAGTTAAAGGTGTTGTTTCTGCCAAAGGATGTCCAGATAGAGATAAAGATGGTATCCAAGATTCAGAAGACAAGTGTCCAGATGTATTCGGAATTGAGAAATTCCAAGGTTGTCCTGATACGGATGGTGACGGAATCATCGATTCAAAAGACAAATGTCCTAAAGTAGCTGGAACAGTTGCTTTGGAAGGATGTCCTGATACAGATGGTGATGGAATTGCTGATAACGTAGACAAATGTCCTACAGTTAAAGGTGTAGCTGCTAACAGTGGTTGTCCAGAAATCAAAGAGGAAACGAAGAAAGTATTTGAACAAGCATTGAAAGGTGTTCAATTCGAAACTTCTAAAGCGGTGATCAAGAAAGTATCTTACCCAATCTTGAACAACGTTGCTCAGATTATGAAAGATAATCCTTCATACAAATTGGATATCAATGGTCACACTGATTCTCAAGGTAATGATGATAAGAACATGACACTTTCGAAAGAAAGAGCTGCTTCTGTAAAAGCATACTTGGTATCTAAAGGTGTTGAAGCTTCAAGAATGGATTCTTACGGATTCGGTGAAACACAACCAAAAGCGACAAATGACACTTCTGCAGGAAGAGCTCAAAACCGTCGTGTAGAGTTTAAAGTACGTTTCTAATTGAAACTTAGAATAATTGAAAAGAGGTGGGCATTGCTCACCTCTTTTTTTGTTTCGTATTTTAGCGGAAAAAAGGAAGACCCTATGAAATTCTTAGTTGTTGGTTTAGGAAATCCAGGAGAAAAATACGCTGAGACACGACACAATATTGGCTTTAAAATTATTGATGCATTAACGGCTGAGCTAAAAGGTGAATTTACCACTGAAAAACTCGCCGATGTTTCAAAACTAAAATTCAAAGGACGACAACTCATTTGTATCAAACCTTCGACCTACATGAATCTTTCGGGTAAATCGGTGAACTATTGGATGCAACAACACAAAATTCCATTATCCAATGTAATCGTGATCACTGATGACTTGGCTTTACCTTTTGGTAAACTTCGTATGAAAGGAAAAGGCTCAGATGGAGGGCACAACGGATTAAAAGATATTCAAGCCACAATGAACACTTCAGCCTATACACGATTACGATTTGGCGTAGGGAATGAATTTAGCAAAGGAAAGCAAGTCGATTATGTACTGGGCGAATGGTCTTCTGAGGAAAAAGAAACTTTAACAGAAAGAATTGAAGTCGCTAAGGAGTTTGTTAAAAGTTATGTTACAATTGGTTTGCAGCATACGATGTCACAATGGAACAACAAATAATTCGTCAATAAGAACGTTTTAGGTACATTTAGGACGCATTTCAAGACAGAATGAACATATATTCGAATAAACAACGATGGAAAATCATTTTATTGGTACTCGCCTTGATTTTTGTCGGTGTGTCATTATTTGTCTCCAACCAAATCGTTTCTAAAGTTCATGATCGAGAAAAGGAACGGGCTAAACAATGGGCTGGAGCCATCAACAAAAAAGTTGAACTCGTTAAGTTAACCAACCAAACCTTTACTCAACTGCGGGAAAAAGAACGTGAAAAAGTTGCTTTATGGATTGATGCCAGCAAGGAAATTGCAAAACCCACTTCACTCGATATCAATTCCGATATTAGTTTTCCGCTGAAAATAATCAATCAGAATAAAAATATACCTGTCGTTTTAGTAGATAACGAAAATTATATTTCCGCACACGTAAACATTCCTTTTGATACAAGTGACATACGCTTGAGTTACCCAAATGCCACAAAAAAAGAGCTACAACAGCACTTTGATGATTCCCTGTTAAGTCTGAGCAAAAGTTGGAAAAAAGTGAATCCTCCTTTTACCATTGAGGTGTACACCGATTTATTCATGACGTACTATTACGGCGATTCGAAAGAAATAATCCGATTAGAGCACGATAAAGACTCTCTTTTGGCTTCATTCAATGCTGACCTCATTAATAATGAAGGATTGGTCCCAGTGCTTTTATTTGACGTGAAAAACGACAGTGTCATTGGCAGTAATTTGCCAGCAGAGGAAATTTCCGCAGGTAATCTTGAAAAAACGAAAAGTAGCTTGAGCAAAGGAAACGATCCTATTTCCATACTTTTTGGAGACAAAGAAGAGTTACTCTTGTATTTCGATAGCAGTTCGGAGCTCAAACAATTGAAGTATTTTCCATATATCCAATTTGTGATCATTGGTCTATTTATTTTCATTGCCTATCTCATTTTTTCGACTTTCCGCAAAGCCGAACAAAACAAAGTCTGGGCAGGAATGGCAAAAGAAACGGCGCATCAATTGGGAACACCATTATCATCGCTTATGGCGTGGACAGAATTGTTGGATAACGAGGAGAAGAACAAAGAGATTACGGTTGAAATGCGAAAGGATATTACCCGATTAGACAAGGTAACCGATCGTTTCTCCAAAATTGGCTCCGAAGCCAAGTTGAAGGATACTGACTTGACCGAAACGGCTCAGAGCATTGTCACCTATTTGCGTCCTAGAATTTCAAAACACGTTGAAATCAATTTTTCGAGCAAAAAAATGCCACCTGTTCCTCACAATGCTTCCTTGTTGGAATGGGTTATCGAAAATATCATTAAAAATGGTGTTGACGCTATGGAAGCCAAAGGTCAAATCAACGTTGAGGTTCATTTTGATCCAACGTATGCTTACATCGATATCAGTGACACTGGAAAAGGAATAGACAAAAAGAATCAGGGAAAAATCTTTAAACCTGGCTTTTCAACCAAAAAACGTGGGTGGGGATTGGGACTATCACTTGTTAGGCGAATTGTAAACGAATACCACAAAGGGCGTGTTTACGTTCTCCAATCTGAATTGAACAAAGGAACAACTTTCAGAATATCACTACCCCTATAGGCCTTGTAAATCGACTTGTCGACTACCCACGAATAACTTCAAGACTTTGTCACCTACCTCTGGCACTTCCACTAAAATCAAGTAAATTCCCGAGGAAATTGGAACATCTTTTTCATTCTTCAATTCCCAATCTTGATAGGTTATTTCACTCGTTTTGTTAAAACTCTTCACCAATTTTCCATTGGGTGTATATATTTTAATCGTGCAAACCTCAGGTAAGTTCGTAATCTTAACCCGGTTGTCTAATTTGTCTCTCTCATATTCAGAATAAGCATAATACGGATTGGGTACTACATTGATTTGTTCAAGCGCATCTACTAGACGATCTTTGTCATCTGTTCGTGTCCCAATTTCATCCATGTTCCATGAATACATCGGCTTACCTCCATTATTTCCTGTTGCACTGAATTTCTTGTATTCTTTGCTAACACGAACCTTAATGCGCGTATCCGTTTCTATATCAAATGAAGTTTTATTGAACGCCAATCGTGGATATCCTATCCAAGTTAAGGAAGAATAAAACTGCGTCTTTGCCAGACCACCACCGGATTCAACTTGTGTCATTAAATCGACGAGCTCAGAAATATCATGTGTATTTCCATCATAATATCCCATATCATATCCACCTGTCGAAATATTGTTGATCTCCTTTTGTTTGTGACTGAATACATAGATCGGTTGCATTCCACCCAAAATAGGGTTACCTACATTGTCAAACATTCTATTTCCTGGATTCCAGAGCATATCACCACCACCATCAGATGATAGAAACGAATTTTCTCCAAATGCCATGTGTAGACGTGCGCCAGTTTCAAGGTCTATCGCGTATCCTGGGAACCAACTTTGTCCTGTTCCTACAATCTCATCTCCATTAATGTTCTTACTCGGACTTTTTCGCATCGCACCTGGTTTTGCTCCCAGAATATTTAGAGCCGGATCTCTTCCCAATTCTAGGACTATACATTTCGTCCATTTCGATTGATCCTTCGTGATTACAATATCTATACTTGGAGAATAGGCCAATTCTGCCTTCGTCCGACCACTTCCTGGTGATGTTTCCGCTGCTCCTGGATATAAGTTTGTCGGTCTATAATATGCCAAAGGCATGAAATCACATTGATACCCCACCAATGAATGAGGCGCAAGAGTACCATCCAAAATATTCGTCCATCTTCTATCTGGATCAAGGTCTATTTCATCGCGATAGCATCCTGGATTGGAATAACCATTCAGTGGATCGAAATCGGATTCGTCAACAGCTCCGGAGCGTATCCAATTTAATGGTGTAAATCCATCCACATCTGCAATACCTTCTAACCACCGTTTTGATGAATCAGAAAAAACAACTTCACTGCTCAACACCTCTGTAGTTTGAGGCGGATTACTTCCACTTGCTCCTTCTTCAGTAAAATATGGTGTTTGTGTGATCTCCACGGAAACGCCCCATTGCGGAACAAGCTGCTCATTTTCAATAAAAATAGTTTGATCCGAGGAGACACTTTCTAGGAAGTCACCGCCTTTTTTGTTGTATCGGTTTATTGTCCAATCCGTCAATTCTAATTGATTGGGTGCCACTTGCGTTTCATCAAATAACAACTCAAAATATCCATCTGCCAAATTCAGCGGGTCAATAACTTTTACATTAATAGGTCCATTACTTGCCTTGTATTCTGGTTCAGGCATAAACCCATTCTGATGTATGAACGCTTCCGATTCTGCCGTAAATTCCAAGCCTCGACCACCATTTCCATGACCATCTATTCTTGTGATTTTAGGTGTGACGCCATATGCCGCATATTGATTTGTACCGCCAGATTCCGGAACGGGTGAATGCGGAATAGCTTCTATTACCTTCACTTCTCCTACGGCTGCTTTTCGACTGCGTATGTAGGGCGTTTTCTGACCGTCGTAACCTATTGGGTCACCTGGTATATACTGCTTGTAATTATTGTATGCGTATGCCACAGCAATATAATAGTACCTTTTGAAATTGACCAGTCTTCTGTCGCCAGTTGCAAACTCATCTTCAGTTATTTGAAAACTGTGTTTAATCCCTTTGTTTTCTCCATCTACCTTTTCGGTTGGTACTTCAGCCTGGATTTGATTGTCGAAAACAAAATTAACCAAACGATCTACGGAGTCCTTAATGTCACATTGCGCCACAAGCCTAGCTTGCGCTGGATCATCTAATTCAGAAATAGAAACCGCTTCACTCGACAATTGATAAATTTGATAACCTTGGAATCTGTAATTCTTATCGGCATTTGGGTCTTCCGCAACAATAAATGGATCTAATTCTGTGTATTCTTCGTTGTAATTATTTGAACTAATGGAATTCGAAAGATAAATAATAACCTCGTTTTCCAATTCCTGAATGGTAACGTCTGGTGCGTTAGGCGCATCAATTATGCGGAAGCAATTTTCAAACAATGCCTGTGCTTTATCGTCAGCTCTTCTCAATAATTCAACTGAAGCAAAAGGATCACCTGCAGTGGATCTCGCATAAGCAACACCAACAGTGATATTATTCACAGCACCTGGTTTCAAAACAAAAGGTCCAGCCGATTGTAAAAAGCGTCTATCATTAGGAGGATTCCCTGCTGTTTGCTCTGTCCAAGGGTCTTGAGGGTTTCCTCCTGTCCCCCAGCCTAATGGATCTGTATCACCTGGAAACATAAACTCACAAGGAGTTCCTACATCTGCATCTGGATCAGAAATGTGACCGCTTCCTCCATAATAGAAAGGTGAACCATCTTTCCAAAAACCTCTCAAATAGTTGTAGTAATCGGGAGCGGAAATTGGATCTGTTTGACTTGGGTCAGCACCGTTCGTCGTATTTGAATAATACAAAAAGCGACGCATACCAAAACGTTCATTATCAACAATAGAATCTCCGTATCCAATCCCATTCAAAGCTTCTCCGGGACCAATTCCGAATGCATTATCAATATCATCATCATCTTGGTAAGGCCCTTCGAAAAAATCTACTCCAATTGCAGGAGGATTAAATCCATAGCCTTTAAATCCTTGGGCATCTGCATCGAAGTTATTACCGTTATAATAGTAAGCTAAACCTCGATTGACATCGCAACCCACATAATCATCAAAAGGACCGCCAAGTGCACCATCTGTGAAAAATCCGAAATAGGTATCAAACAGAGTCAAACTTCCTCGATTGATCAATTCGTAATTGTAGAAGGTCATGCTATTGATTTCATCTCCAGTAGCAAATGCAAAGGCTTGCGCACGAATCTCCATTCCGATTGGGTCACCTCCAGTTTCGGTATGGATATTTCCTTTATCATTCATGATCCACCAATAGTTTACATCCCCATAAAGAGATACACGTCGATCAACTTGACAATCTTTTTGTTTGTAGATATCGTGCCAAGGGTAATCACCATTTTCCCAATTGTAATTTCCATCTCCATCATAGTCCCAAAAGGGAGCTAAATAATAATCTTGACCTTGTCCAGGATCACCGTGCGCTGGCCAATCTTTAATTATATCCGGCACCTGATAATCGGGAAACAAGGTGCTTTGGGTAGTCGTTCCATTCAAAGCATCTTCTTCCCCTGCTTGGAACCAAGAAACAAATTGTTTGACTTCATCCTGCGTCGTGATGAAATGTTTGTCGTATTCATTACAAACTTCTGAACTAATTTCTGCTGTCACATTTGCGAGAGGTCCTGTCCAATAATCTTGACCATTTCGATAGCGCAAGGCGGCTAATTTTAATTGCCCGTTGGCATCTGTTCCACCCAACCAAAGCGCAGCTGTGAAGAGTGCCATGATTCCTGAATTCTTTGGAACTTCGTAAATGGATCTATTTTGTGGATAATTCTGCCATAAATTCCCAGCGGTATGCACAACCATGCGCACATTGTTAATCGACATAGAAGTAGATGTAGTTGGTGGTGAGCAAGCCGCGGCTTTTGTTAGCACCTGTTTCACACCTTCCGGTCCAGCATAAGGCTGAGCGAATGAATTAAAACTACAAAAGATTAGAACAACGAGAAGTAGATTTTTTACCATACCGATTGTATTTACTGCCAATTTAGGCAAAGTTTAAGAAGTATGCCACTTCAATTTTAAGTGGATTATACCATTCTAAACTTAAATTTTCCGCACAAAGCATTTGAGCAGTTCAACCAAATCATTGTATTCTGCAAAGCTTAATTCTTCATACGTATCAAAAATATCGTGATAATGTTTGTTGTGACCTTGTGTATAAATGAATACAGCTGGTACCCCTGCCTCTGTAAAAAAATAATGATCTGAATTTGCAGCTGGTCCACGCGACTTAACTGCTTTCAAATAATCGTTTTTCTTATTGATTTTGGTAAATTTCTTGAACGCCTTTTTGAATAGAGTTGCATTCACTATTGTAATCCCTTCTTCACCGCTTCCCATAATATCGAGATTAAGAAGAAAACGAATATCCTCTAAATTGGTAAGTGGATTTTGAACATAATAATGCGAGCCAATTAAACCTGCTTCTTCACCAGCAAAAGCGATAAAAACGATATTGTATTTTGATGGATTTGCTTTGAAATACTTTGCCAAGGATAATAAAATGGCCGTTCCACTTGCATTGTCATTTCCGCCCGGAAAATAAATGTCTGAACCCATGCGCCCCAAGTGATCATAATGTGCCGTGAAATAAATCGTTTTATCGGTCTTCTTCTTGGCCGGTAAATACGCCACAACGTTATTCGCTGTATGACTTTTAATGAATTTGTTTTCAATATTAAGCGTCAATTTCTCATCCGTAAAGACTGAATCACGGAAAAGAATGTAGGGAAACTTCTTTGCTTCTCTGGCCACAGACCAGGTGAATTTCTTTTCATACAGCTCAACAACCGGCATAAGGTCCGAAAGTTCATCTAAAACCGAACTGAACCGCTTCAAAGAATCACCGTTTAGTCCTTTTTTTGAAACGACAATTGAATTGAATTCGTTATCGGCGTAATTGGCTAGAAATCTTCTTCGACGAACGATATAATCGTAGTCTTCGTGCGTAATTTTTATTGGATTCAGTTCTCCCCGAAAAGAGCCACTATTGGGTTTTACGATATAATCTTTTCCTGCTTCAACTTCCGTTTCGCCTTGTCGAATTTGCATGTCGCCTGGAAAACTGTTCACGGGGAAAGTAAAGGATTGCAACATTGAGCTTTGGCCTGGAACCGCTGTTAATCCCAGAGCGGTGTATTCCTTTTCTAAATATTTTGCGGCGATACTATCTCCACCACTAACATATCCTCGGCCGTGCATTTGGGGAGAACAAAGTTCTTTCGTCCATTGCCTAACCAATTCTTCCTGACCAAAAACTAGCGACGATACAATTAAACTCAAATAAAATAAAAAATTACGCATATTTTCGTTTTACATGTATAATAAACTCTCCAGTTGTATCGCTGTCTCTGTCCCAATTTCTTCCACTCGCCAAATTGGCTAATTCATTTACGCAAGAATTCCAATCCGACAGTCCATCCAACTTCTGAATCGTTTCGGAGAAGGCATCCGATTCTTTGCTGAATAACTCGTTTATGTATAAAATTCTCTCGTTTAACCCGAAAGAACCGGCTAACGAACTTAACGGTGTTTGAAGTCCAGATGAATGCTCTTTCAGTACTTGGTCAAAATAACTGGTCCACTCATTTTCGGATACTGGAGTTGTGGGTTTTTCTTCCTTCACCTCTTCCACAACCAGTTCCTTTTTATTGTCAAAATCAAGAACGTCTGACGCTTTTTCCTGTACCTCCTCGAAAATAGAAAAGTCAATTTTCTCTTCTACTGCGGGTGCTTCTGGCTTCGTTTGCTTTTTAGGGGCTTCAACTTCTATCGGTTTTTTATCCTCAAAAACTCGTTCTTCGGCTGCTTTGTATCTTAAAACTATGGCGCTTTCATGCAAATCCGATGTCAATTTCACCAGTTCTTCAAGCTCATCGGAAACCAGAGCTTCCTTGGTTAATTTGTTATATAATTCCTGTATTCTTTTTACAGTTGCTATTCGCGCAGATGTGGGCATTTCATTCTATTTTTCAACATTTCACCTAAGTTGCTAACTTTCCGCCTAGGCATGGATACAAAATAACGAATTTTATATCACAAATGGCGTTGCCCTTTTCAAAATGATTGGTGAACAACCAGTTTTTCTGATGAATGAAAAGACAGCGAAAAAAGAGTCGATATATGTTTTTAGAGCAATTTCCAGATGACAATAGAACCAACGGTTGGATAGAAGTCATATGTGGTTCCATGTTTTCAGGGAAAACCGAGGAGCTAATTCGCCGATTGCGTCGTGCAGAGTTTGCTCAACAGAATATTCTACTCGTTAAGCCGAAGGTTGATAATCGCTACAGTGAAGAAAAAGTGGTGAGTCATCAGGGAACTGCGATTGAAGCAAAAGTAATTGAGTCATCGGCTGAAATAATTCGCCTTTGGAAAAAAGAAAAAATTGTTGCTGTAGACGAAGCTCAGTTTTTTGATGAAGGTTTATCTGAAGTATGTGCGGAACTCGCAAACAAAGGAGCACGTGTTATTATTGCCGGGTTGGATATGGATTACAAAGGAATTCCATTTGGTCCTATGCCATTTTTACTATCCATGGCAGAATATGTAACCAAAGTACACGCCATTTGTGTTTCTTGTGGTAACTTAGCTCAATTCTCACACCGAATCGCATCAAATGAAGAGCGTGTTATGCTAGGTGCAAACAATGATTATGAGCCTTTGTGCAGAACATGTTACAATAAAATTCAACATTGAAAATAGAGTACACATACGTTGACATTGCCAAAATAACAGAAGGAACTACACTTCAAGGTAATTCTCAAAAAACCATTGAGAACATCGTCTATGATACTCGGAAAATCAGTTTTGGCGAAGCATCCATTTTCATCTGCTTAAAAACAAAAACCAATGACGGTCACGCATATATTGAAGAAGCGTACTCAAAAGGTGTCCGAGCGTTTCTTGTCGACACGAGTGTTCCCTTAATAAACATTCCCGATGCAACGATAATTGAAGTTCCTAGTGTACTTCAAGCGGTTCAAAAATGGGCAAAACATCATCGAGATCAATTTGATATCCCTGTAATTGGTATAACCGGTAGTGCAGGTAAAACAGTCGTTAAAGAATGGTTGTATCATTTGTTGTCTGATAATTTCACTGTCGCAAGAAGTCCGAAAAGCTTTAATTCGCAATTGGGGGTTGCATTATCTCTCTTTGAAATTAACCGACAAACTGAACTGGCTTTAATTGAAGTGGGTATTAGCGAAAAGGGCGAAATGTTCATCTTGGAGCAGATTGTTCAACCAACTGTTGGCGTCTTGACCTCCTTTTCTTCAGCTCATCGGGACAATTTCGCCTCTGAAGAAGATCATTGGTCGGAAAAACTAATTCTTTTTAAAAATTGTCAGCAGGTTTATGTTTCAGGCACTTTACGTCAGAAAAATTTCGGAAGTCTAGAGGTTGAATTCGCTGAAGAATCAAAAAGTATTCCTGACAACAATAAGGCATTAATTTCTTTCGTAGCGTCAAAATTGGGGTTGGCTGAGGGGACTATCCAAACAAAAATTCAAACCCTACCAGCAATTGCCTTGAGAATGGAAACGTTCGAAGGGAATGGGAACAACACCATTTTATTGGATGCGTATAATTTGAGCTTCGACGGATTAGAGCAAGCACTCGCGCAACAAATGGCAAATTCCTCAGACAAGGACCGCTACCTTTTTCTGGCAAAAGAAGCACATGAAGGTTTTGATCAAACGGCATTCGACGGTCTTTTAAATCAATTTCAGATGAAGAAAAGTCGGGTTGGCCTTGATGATATCATCATTTTTAGCACCACCGATTTTTTAAGCGTTGAGCAGATAAAAAATGGTTCACTCTTGTTCAAAGGGTCGAATCCTAAACTAAAGCGGATTGCGGTTAACTACAAAGCCCGAAAACATAGTACGTTTATCGAAATTTCAGTCTCCGCGTTAAAAAACAATATCAAAGTTTGGAAAAATCGTTTGCCCAAAACAGTTCATTTAATGGCGATGGTCAAAGCTTCCTCCTATGGTTCAGAATTGACTAAAATGGGAAACTTCTTGGATCAACAGAAAGTAGATTATTTAGGCGTTGCATATGTTGACGAAGGAGTTGAGTTGAGAAAAAGCGGAATAAAGTTACCCATCATGGTGATGAATAGCGAAAGATCTACTTGGCCAGATTGTGTTCAATACAATTTAGAACCAGCTGTCTATTCCTTTGAACAGATGGAAGAATTAATCAAAGAATTCATTTTATTGGATGTCCAAAACTTCCCAATTCATTTGAAATTTGACACTGGAATGCATCGACTTGGCTTTTTTATGACTGATTTGCCTAAGGTGATTTCTAACTTAAAAACGCAACCTGAAATAAAGGTGAAATCTGTTTTCACTCATTTGGCGGATGCTGACAATTCAGACGACACTTCTTTTACTATTCATCAACTCAAGGAATTTCAGAAAATTTCAGAAACTCTTCAGAACAATTTGCCTTATCCGTTTTTACGTCATGCATTGAATACAGAAGGACTGAGTAATTTCCCTGAATACGGATTCGACATGGTAAGATTGGGGATTGGTTTGTACGGTATTTCTAGCAATGAAAATGTTTCTAAACAACTACAGCCAGTTCTCTCCTGGAAAAGTAAAATATCTCAAATAAAAACGCTTGATAAAGGAGACACTGTAGGATACGGACGCTCTTTCTTAGTAGAGGAAGAAATTAAAATCGCCATTATTCCAGTTGGCTATGCCGACGGTTACAACCGCTTTTTAAGTAATGGAAAGGGTGGCGTTTATATTGATTCTGTTTTTTGTCCAACTGTTGGTCGTGTCTGCATGGACATGATTATGGTGGACATTACCGGAAACAACTTTGACGTTGAAGATGAAGTTGAAATCATTGGTGACAATCAATCCATCACTCAAATGGCGAACTTATGTCAAACCATACCCTATGAGATAATGACGAGTTTGTCTACTCGAATGCCTCGAATATTCGTTGATGACGTTGATTAAATCAATTGAAAAAGGGAATATCGACTCCGAATTTCCGTCCGTCGATTGTTTTGGTTTCATCAACTTCTAACTTTTTAGAAAAAATAAATACGCCCGCTTTGACTTTTCCGACTAGTCGAATTTTCAATTCTTTTTTCAGAGCATACTTCATCACTTTTCCCATCACTCCTTTTTCGCCAAGCAATTCGAGTTTAATATTGTAAAGTCCCGTTTTCTTTCTTTTCAGTTTTATCTTTTCAAGTAAATGAGCCTTTCCAAGAAATTCATCTTCCACATAAACATCCAAAAACGAAGGTTTTACCTTAATTGCATACCAATTGGGGTTCTCCAATTCGATATCCATATTGACCGTGGCATTATTTCCCTCCAGTTTATCCAGTTTAATTTTTCCAATTTCAACTATATCAACTTGCTCGTACCACTCACATGAATTGAGAAGCAACAAACTCAAGAAAACAACAACTAGGTTTCTCATTATTTCGATAATTCTGCAAAGTGATGATAGAAATACGGTATCGTTTCTATCCCTTTGTAATAATTAAACAAGCCAAAATGCTCATTTGGCGAGTGAATTGCATCACTGTCCAAACCAAATCCCATTAGAACGGTTTTCAATCCTAATTCTTTCTCAAACATCGCAACGATTGGAATACTTCCACCGCTTCTCACAGGAATAGGTTTCTTTCCAAACGATTGCTCGTAAGCACGACTTGCAGCTTCATAACCAATAGAGTCGATTGGGGTTACAGCTGCTTCTCCCCCGTGATGCGGAGTTACTTTAACTTTAACACTTTTTGGGGCGATACTTTCAAAGTGATTTTGAAACAATTCAGTAATCTTCTGTGGATCTTGATTAGGTACCAGACGCATTGAAATTTTCGCATACGCCTTGGAAGCGATCACTGTTTTAGCTCCTTCTCCAATATAACCACCCCAGATTCCATTTACGTCTAAAGTCGGTCGAATTGAACCTCTTTCGGGTGTTGAATATCCAGCTTCACCATGAATATCTCCTATATCAATTGACTTTTTATAGGCTTCAACACTAAAAGGTGCTTTGGCCATTTCAGCTCTCTCTTCAGCGCTCAATTCCACCACATCATCGTAAAATCCTGGGATGTTGATGGCATTTTTCTCGTCATGTAACGAAGCAATCATGTCTGCTAGGATGTTGATTGGGTTTGCAACACAACCGCCATACAATCCAGAATGTAAGTCTCTATTTGGACCCGTCACCTCAACTTCAACGTAACTCAAACCTCTTAAACCTGTCGTAATGGAAGGGATATCATTCGCCAACATTCCCGTGTCTGAAACGAGAATAATGTCAGCACTTAATTTATCATGATTCGCAGCCACAAAAACACCTAGATTTTCAGACCCGACTTCTTCTTCACCCTCAATCATGAATTTCACATTACAGGGTAATTCATTCGCGGACATCATTGCCTCAAACGCTTTCACATGCATGAACATTTGACCTTTATCATCGCAGGCACCTCGAGCAAAAATGGCTCCATCCGGATGAATTTCTGTCTTTTTGATAACTGGCTCAAAAGCAGGACTCGTCCATAACTCCAATGGGTCAGCAGGTTGAACATCATAATGTCCGTACACAAGTACCGTAGGCAAAGTTGGATCAATAATTTTATCAGCGTAAACGATTGGATAGCCCTTTGTTTCACAGATTTCAACGTTATCTGCACCCGCTTCTTTCAAGTGGTTGGCAATCGATTCTGCTGTTGCAACAACATCTTTTGCAAAAGCCGGATCGGCAGATACCGAAGGGATTTTTAATAACTCTACTAATTCATTAAGAAATTTGTCCTTATTCGAAGCGATAAAATCTGCTGTTGCTTTCATTTTTTTGAATTTGATTGAATACAAAATTGCCAAAAAGAAGTGATTTTCACCCTAAATTTCTATAAATTCATTTTTTCTTTGATAAAACAAGCAACTTTTATAAGAATTTATTGGTCTATATTTGTAAGACTCGTTGATAAAAAATTAGAACTATGAAATTAAAAAAACTGTCACTATCAGGCCTTTTCGTTTTGATTTGTGGCATGACTTTCTCTCAAACATTTGTCTATCAAAACACGCTCACCCCAACACAATTGGTTGAGGATGTTTTGATTGGAACAGGTGTAGTTGCCAGCAATATAACATACAATGGTAGCGCTGTGAACGCTTTATCAGCACAACCTGGTGCGAAAAGCTATACAGCTACTGGTTTCGCATATCCGGGAGGTGTTTATTTAGAAACGAATGGTTCGCCCCTTATTTCTGACCCCGATTTATCAGCAATTGCTTCGGGAAATCCAACCAACGGGTCCATACTAGAATTTGATTTTGTTGCTACAGGTGACAGCCTTGTTTTTAATTATGTTTTCGCTTCGGTTGAGTACACCAGCTTCACCTGCTCTGGGTTTAACGACGCATTTGGATTCTTTTTATCTGGACCGGGAATAGCTGGACCATACACCAATGGTGCGGTGAACTTGGCTTTGGTGCCGGGAGGAAATATTCCAGTAACGATTAATACCGTAAACTCGGGTAGTCCAACTGGTGGAAATTCAGCAGCTGCATGTGCGGCGTTGGATCCAAACTGGCAAGCCAACTCCATTTATTTTACAACTAGCTACGGGAATTTTAGTGGTGAGGGATATAATGGAAGTACTGTCGATATGATTGCACTTTCAGGATTACAATGTGGTGCAACTTACCACATTAAATTGGCAATATGTAATGTACTCGATCAAGGTCTTGATTCAGGCGTATATTTGAAAGCAAATAGCTTTAGTTCAAATGCCGTGACGATTCAAGCGGAAGCAACTCTTTTTAGTGGTAGTTTCACTGACACCATATTAGCAGAAGGGTGTACTTCGACAGATTTGTTGTTTATCCGTCCAGAAGCTTCCACCGATTCATCACAAACATTTACGATAACGTACTCAGGTACCGCCAGTCCCACCGCCGACTTTACCAATCTCAATGGTTCGGTAACATTCCCTATTGGCGTTGATACATTAACTTTCAATATTATTCCAATTGATGACGGTATCACCGAACCCATGGAATGGATTCAAATTAAAGGATATACTATTTCGGTTTGTGGTGATACTTTATACGATTCAATAACCTTGTACATCGTCGATCAATACGACTTGACCTTTGACATGCCTGATACTTTAACCACAGGTTGTGGAGCAAATAACCTTCCTATTTTTATAACCAATTTGGCTGGATCTATTCCTACCTATTCCTACCTTTGGGATTTCGGTTCTACGACCAATCCAACGCTAATTCCATCGAACGGGACATTGCCTGATACGACCATGCACTATGTAACTGTTACAGATGGTTGTGGCAACGACTTTGTCGACTCGGTTGCCGTCGTCATTAATGTCTCTCCACCAGTCTTATCAATAGTGCCTGATGATACTTTGTATATAAAATGTATGCCCGGAACCGCAACTCCGAGTGTGGTAACTTCGGGAGGGTTTGGTCCATTCAACTACAGCTGGAGTGCAGGAGGAACAGATACTTCATTCACATTTTCCGACAATGGAATAAACGGCGAAGAAATAGCTTATACCGTCACTGTCACCGATGGTTGTACAAACACTGCGACTGTCAATGGGGTCATAATTGTTGATCAAAGTTTGATAATTGATGACATGTCGGCGATATCCTCAAATTATTGTGATCCAACCGGATCAGCGACTGGAACGGTTGTGGGACAGACAGGAACTGTAAACTATACTTGGACGGGACCTGGTCCTTCTGGAACAGGAACGGCAAATACGCAAACGTGGAACAACATAGCTTCAGGTTGGTACTACTTGACGGTTACGGATGACGAATGTTCCGCTAACGATAGTGTTTTTGTCGATGCTTTGGCGTTACCTGTTGCACAATTTACTGCAACACCAGCCACTGGGTTGGCACCATTAATCGTTACGTTCAACAATCAGAGTTTGAATGGCGTTACTTATTATTGGGACTTTGGCAACGGTCAAACCGCCATTACAAATAACTTGGATCCAACTTCAACGACTTATATTAACGAAGGAACGTACACCGTTCAATTAATTGCTTCGCAAGGCCCAGGTTGTTCGGATACGGCTTATTTAACGATTACTGTTTCTGTTCTATATCCACCTGTATGGGAAATACCAAATGTATTCTCACCAGATGGAGATAATGTGAACGAATTTTGGGAAGTCGAAACAGAAAACGTTGAAAAAATTGACCTGACTATCCTGAATAGATGGGGAAATATTATGCATCAAAGTGTCGGACCAACTGCAATTTGGAATGGTGAATCTCAGGCGGGTAACGAAGCAAAGGATGGCGTGTATTTTTATAACATGATTATCTACGGAATTGATGGCTCTGAGACACCTCTCCACGGATTCTTGCAATTAACAGGAAGATAAATATTCTAAAATAGTTGAAGGCCCAATATTGAGAAATCGGTATTGGGCTTTTTAATACAAGAAATCATTGTACGGGTAACGAACTTTAAAGATTTCTTTTACCTCTTTATACAATGCTTCTTTAAATTCGTCTAGATTGTCCTTGGTTTGAGCCGACATAAAAATGCAATTCTTTTCTTCTAATCTAGCCATCCAAGTCTTTTTCATGGCAGCCAAACTAGGCGTATACATTTCGCCTGTTTCTTCATTCTCTTGTTCCTCTAGTTTGTAGGCATCCAATTTGTTGAATACCAACAATACTGGTTTATCGGAATCGTCTATCTCGGCTAAGGTTTCCTTCACCACACGGAAGTGATCCTCGAAATTAGGATGAGAAATATCAAGTACATGGACCAAAAGATCGGCTTCTCTTACCTCATCCAAAGTCGATTTGAAAGACTCAACCAGTTGATGCGGCAGCTTACGAATGAACCCAACGGTATCAGAAAGTAAAAATGGTAGATTATCGATTACGACTTTGCGGACCGTTGTATCCAAGGTAGCGAACAACTTGTTCTCCGCAAAGACAGCACTCTTGCTCAAAAGGTTCATGATGGTGCTTTTACCGACATTGGTATATCCTACAAGAGCAACTCGTACCAATTGGCCTCTGTTTCCTCTTTGAACCGCCATTTGCTTGTCAATAGCTTTCAGTTTATCTTTAAGTAGAGCTATTTTCTGCTGGATAATACGTCTATCCGTTTCAATTTCTGTTTCCCCCGGACCTCTCATACCAATACCTCCCTTTTGTCTGTCTAAGTGTGTCCACAAACGTGTTAAACGAGGTAACAAATATTGAAGTTGTGCCAATTCCACTTGTGTCTTGGCATGAGACGTTCTCGCCCTTTTAGCGAAAATATCTAGTATGAGGTTGTTTCTATCAAGGATTTTAATCTCTAATTGTTTCTCTATATTTCTCAATTGAGAAGGAGAAAGCTCGTCATCAAAAATAACCGTATCAATTTTGTTCGAGGTGATATATTCTTTGATTTCTTTGATTTTTCCGGACCCAACGTAATACTTTGGATTGGGCATAGGCAATTTTTGGGTAAATCTGTGCTCTGAAATCGCGCCAGCTGTTTCTGCCAAAAATTCCAATTCATCCAAAAACTCTTTCGACTGGTCTTCGGTTATTTTTCCGTGAATTACACCAACCAGCACCGCTCGTTCTTCTACTGCATCAACGGTAACATGTCCTTCGTGTAAACTCATTCTTTTCGTAACGCTTTAATGTATTCTACAATTGAATCCATGTGAGCTGGTTCTTCAACCAGCTCCAACATCGGTGGCATAGCACCTCGACCCTCGCTTAAAATTTCTCTAATTTGCTTATTGTTCAGCTCACTTTTTGATAAATCCGTTGCACCCGAATTACCCAATTTTCCATCTTCACCATGACAACTCGCGCATTGATTTGTATACAAACGCTGCCCTGTTTCCAAAAGTGAATCATCACATTCATCACACGACTTGGAAGGAGGTTTACACCCAAATAGACTTATGGCAAAAACAAGTATACTGATTGTTCTTAAAACCATGCACCTCCCAAAGCTTCGCGGAATGGCCACGGTATCATAGCAAGAATAATTACCAAACCAATTAAATAATAAGTGCGAATGATTCTATGTTTCGTTGAAGGAACATCGGCCTTTTCCGCTTTTTTCCTACCAATTGTCACTAGTACGATTGCTACAAGCATTCCAAGTATGTGCTCCATTCCGTAAAAACGATACATTTCAGACTTCATGAATCCCGAAGCATACGAAACTTTGTCTGACAAGAACAGAAGCCCTAAACCAATCAGCAATTGCAGATGCAAAAACACCATGGCAAAAAGGTAAATCATTTTGTCTTTTTTTTCATAGACTGATTTACGCGATAAAGAATTGAATATTGCGAAAATTAATAGTCCTAAAGCGACCCATCTGAGGCCTGAATGTGCATGCGAAAGTGCTGATAACATAGTTTTATTTTATGGTTGTAAAATTAACAATAATGACGAATCTTTGTTGGACAATTATTCAACTAAATTAGAAATCAGTAATTTCACCTTCCATTAATTAATGAACATGTTTAAAAACATTCTCACACTTTTATTTTTACTGCCGTTTTTCATCTTTGGACAGGAGCATCACCCGCAAAACGGCGTAAAAAAAACACCCAGCCCTTGCATCGCGATTAAAAACGCTCGGATAATTGTTAGTCCAACAAAAACTATTGAAAAAGGAACACTACTATTCAGTGAAGGAAAAATCGTTGAAGTCGGTAAGTTAGTTATCATTCCCAAAGGTGCTGTAGAAATTGATGGGACAGGAAAAACAATCATTGCTTCTTTTATTGAGCTAAATTCAAACATAGGTTTACCCAAAGTGAAAGCCAAAGAATGGTCATTTCGTCCCCAGATAGAATCTTCAAAGAACGGAGCATATTATTGGAACGAAGCCATACATCCGGAGTCTAAAGCAGATCAAAATTTTTCAATCGATAAAAAAGCGAACGAACGTTTTCACCAAATGGGATTCGGTTTTGCCGTTTCGCATTTTCAAGATGGTGTTGCACAAGGAACAGGTGTTTTGGTCGCACTTGGAAGTGAATCCGTACATAAAAACTTGTTAGTTTCGGAGTCATCGGCTTATTTTTCTTTCGACAAAGGCGTTTCTCGTCAAACGTACCCTTCCTCACAAATGGGAAGTATCGCTTTGTTGCGCCAGTCTTTATATGACCATCAATGGTACACTAAAAAACCTGATTTACCCAAAGATTTGTCTCTCGAAGCCTATACTTCACAGCTAAAGCTTCCTTTATTTTTTCAAACGGAGGACAAATGGGAAATACTTCGTGCTCAAAAAATTGCCAAAGAATTTAACCTAGAAATGATTTACTTCGGTTCTGGAAATGAATATGCGGCCCTTGGCGATTTGAAAAACTCGAATGCAAAACTTGTTCTTCCGTTGAATTTTCCGGCTGCTTTTGAAGTAAAAGATCCCTATATCAGTCGTCAAATTCCATTAAGCGAGTTAAAACATTGGGAATTGGCTCCTAAAAATCCAAGCCTCTTGGCTCAAGAAGGGCTAGAGTTTGGTCTTAGCTCTTATGGGTTAAAATCTTCAAAAGACTTTTGGGGAAACCTTCAAAAAGCAATTGAGGCAGGATTGTCTCCAGAAAAAGCTTTGGCAGCCCTTACAACTATTCCTGCCAGAATGTTAAATATGGAGAATGAGATAGGCACCTTGGAAAAAGGGAAACAAGCTTGTTTTACCGTATACGATGGAAATCCTTTCGAAGAAAAAGCAGAGGTTTTTGAGGTATGGATTAATGGTGAACACAAAGTGTACAAAACGAATCCAAGTGTTGACATTCGCGGGAATTATAACCTAATCATTGATGGAAAATCATTCCCCATTCAAATTAGTGGATCTGCAAACAACCCAAAAGGGAAAATACAATATCCAAACCCAGATGCGGCAATTAAGGACAGCGTAAAGATTGCTCCCAACATCACTTTAACGAGCAATGATGTGGTGATTCAGTTTGCTATACACAACGAAGAGTGGAATGGTTCGGTCAACTTAAAAGGGAAATTCAATGATAAATTAGGTGTTTTTGAAGGTTCTGGACAATTGCCCACGGGAACTTGGGTGAAATGGTCTGGAATTCGAAACAAGAAATATAAAGTCAAGGATGCCGAAAATAAATTTGAGATAGAACCAATCGATACATCCATGGTACTTCCAAAACCCATTTCGGCTTTCGGGAGAATGGAACCGAGTGAGAAAGAAACCATTTTAATTAAGAACGTAACACTTTGGACGTGCGAAGAAGATGGAAAAATTGAAAATGGTAACATCTTGATTACCGATGGTAAAATCACTGATATTGGTCCAAACGTTACAGCTGTTGGTGCTATAGAAATTGACGGAACAGGGAAACATGTTACGCCTGGAATAATTGATGAACACTCGCACATCGCGATATCGAAAGGTGTTAATGAAAGTGGTCAAGCTGTTACATCCGAAGTTAGCATTGCAACGGTTGTTAATTCAGATGACATCAACATTTACCGTCAGCTTTCGGGAGGTGTAACCGCTGCACAATTATTGCATGGTTCAGCCAATCCTATTGGAGGTCAATCCGCACTGATTAAACTGAAATGGGGGTACAACCCGAATGACATGTTGCTCTCCAATTCGCCAAAATTCATCAAGTGTGCTTTAGGTGAAAATGTAAAGCAAGCTAATTGGGGACCATTCAATACGGTTCGCTTCCCACAAACCAGAATGGGTGTAGAACAAGTCTTTTATGATGCGTTTATGCGGGCAAAAGCATACGAAAGAGAAAAAGAATCGGGAGATTATCGCTTTGACTTAGAATTAGAAGCCTTGCTGGAAATTGTCAATTCAGAACGTTTTATCACTTGTCACTCCTACATTCAAAGTGAAATCAATATGTTGATGCACGTAGCGGATTCCATGGGATTCAAAATAAACACTTTCACCCATATTCTCGAAGGATACAAACTAGCCGATAAAATGGCAGCTCATGGAGCGGGTGGTTCTACTTTTGCCGATTGGTGGGCGTACAAATACGAGGTGAAGGATGCTATTCCATATAACGCCCAACTGATGCAAGAACAAGGCGTCGTTGTTGCTATAAACTCAGATGACGCTGAAATGGGTCGTCGTTTGAATCAAGAAGCGGCAAAAGCAGTAAAATATGGTGGAATGTCTGAAATAGATGCCTTGAAAATGGTGACTTTAAATCCTGCAATTTTACTGCATTTAGATGACAGAATGGGTAGTTTGAAGATCGGGAAAGATGCGGATGTAGTTTTATGGTCGGCACATCCTTTAACTTCTGAAGCGAAAGCCGAAATGACCATTGTCGATGGTGAAATTCTATATGATAGAAATCAAGATCAAGAATTGTTGGAAAGAGACGCCGCGGAAAGAGCTAGAATTCTTTCATTGATGCTCAATGCCATTCAATCTGGCGAAAGCACCATCCCATTCAATAAAAAACCAAATCGTTTCTTCCATTGCGACACGGTCGGTGAAGAAGGAACAACGAACGAAAATCATCATTAAACCATGAAAAAAATACTTATCCTCTTTTTGTTTTTTGTTGGTGCAGTTTATGCTCAGAAGGAAAAAAGCATCCTTTTTACGAACGCTTATCTGCACGTTGGAAACGGCGAAACAATGGAAAGTGCATCCGTTGGTGTTGTTGGAGACAGAATCACGGTTGTAAAGAACAGTTTGACCTATACGCCAAAACCCAATCAATTTGATACGATTATTGACTTGAAAGGTCAGCACATGTATCCGGGTTTGGTAGCACCTAATTCGACGTTGGGTTTGACCGAAATTGATGCCGTTCGTGCAACACGTGATTTTGACGAAGTTGGATTTTTCAACCCTCATGTCCGTGCATTAATTGCTTACAATGTTGAATCGGATGTGATTTCAACGGTACGAACAAATGGTGTGTTAATTACACAAATCACTCCACGAGGCGGGCGAATTACCGGTAGTTCTTCCTTAATGCATTTGGACGGTTGGAACTGGGAAGACGCTGCTGTAAGCAGAGATGAGGGAATCCATTTGAATTGGCCCATGTCCTTTCCGGGATGGGAAAAAGCCGTTAATGCGCAAGAAGAAAAAAAGCGAAAAGAGGGATATGCGGAAAGAAAACAACAAGTATATGATTTCTTTACGATGGCTAAAGCGTATGCCGAAAAAAAGGAACACAAAACACCTGAGTTACGATTGGAAGCCATGCGTGGATGTTTGAAGGGAAATAAAAGATTGTATATCCATGCGAGTGAATTACAACAATTACTGGATGTATTGGACTTTTGCCGCGAAATGGAAATTCCTTATCCGGTTATTGTTGGTGGATATGATAGTTATTTGATTACAACGCAACTGCGAGACTCAAAAATCCCTGTAATGCTGCAACGTATTCATTCTCTGCCCGAAAACGAAAATGACCCTATTGATTTGCCCTATCGGCTACCGAGTATCTTGCAAGAGGCGGGTATCCTTTTCTGTTTGCAAAACGAAGGCGACATGGAAGCCATGAATGCGCGAAACATTCCTTTTTTAGCCGGTCACACTTTGGGATTTGGTCTTACTCGTGAACAAGCTTTGAGATCAGTTAGTCTCAGCGCCTGTGAAATCATGGGAATTGCCAAAGATTACGGAACAATAGAAGAAGGCAAGAAAGCGACTCTTTTTATTTCAACGGGTGGAGCGTTGGATATGATTACCAATAATGTTACCGCCGCTTTGATGGATGGAATTTGGGTTGATTTGGACAATCGTCAGAAAGCTTTGTATTTAAAGTATAAGAAGAAATATCAATAATTCGAATGAACAATAAAAGCAGATGGAAAAAGTGGAATCTTATTTTGATTCTCATGTCTCTTTTGTATTTATCCTTCGTTATTTATAAACTAAAGACAGGAATGAGTCGTCTAGACAGTCCTTTTTTACCTTCCTACACTCCGATTTATGTAAATGGTCATCTTATAAATATTGCCGTTTTCGTGCTTTTGGGGTTGATTCTGGGCTTCGTACTAAGGTTCAAAAACCAATCATTCATATCTTCCATCCTAATTTTAGTTTTTTTTCTAACTGGTTATATGCTTCGATGGAAAATTCAAATTTACGAACTGCTCATTCCGTATTCCGAGTACTTTACTTAAGATTAATTTGCATTTTCTAGCTAAAGGAACTCAATAAAATCCTTAAATTTGAAATTCAACTTTTAATTAATCAAAAACAATATAAAATGGCTTTTGAATTACCAAAACTAGATTATGCTTATGATGCTCTTGAGCCGCATATCGATGCGCGTACAATGGAGATTCACCATAGCAAACATCACAACGGATATACAAATAACTTAAACGCAGCTATCGAAGGAACAGATATGGCAAATATGTCTATCGAAGAAATTTTGAAAGTGTGTAAAGACAAACCAGCGGTTCGCAACAACGGTGGTGGATATTACAACCACGATTTATTCTGGAAAGTAATGTCACCAAACGGTGGTGGAACACCAGAAGGTGCTTTGATGGATGATATCAATGCAACTTTCGGTTCGTTCGATGCTTTCAAAGATGAGTTTGCAAAGGCAGCTGCAACACGATTCGGTTCAGGTTGGGCTTGGCTTTGTGTATGTGAAGGGAAACTTTGCGTATGTTCAACACCCAATCAAGATAACCCAGTAATGGGAGAAGGATGCGCTGGAACACCTATTTTAGGATTGGATGTTTGGGAACACGCATACTATTTGAACTACCAAAATCGTCGTCCAGATTATATTTCAGCATTCTTTAATGTGATCAACTGGAACGAAGTATCGAAAAGATACACGGCAGCAAAATAACAATGTAATATGATAAAAAAGGGGGTTCAAATTACTTGAACCCCCTTTTTTGTTGAAGTATATTTTATCCCAAAACCTTTGGAATCCTGAAATAATCTGAATCTTTTTTCGGTGCGTTTTTTAGCGCTTGTTCCTGTGTCAAGGTATCAACGGCAACATCTTCGCGAAGTACATTCACTTCTTCCGACATAAAAATCAACGGTTCTACATTATCCGTATTCACTTCTTGCAACTTGTCCATAAAGTCCAAAATACGCTCCATGTCTTCCTTAATTTGCACCTTTTTATCTCCTTCAAACTCGAGGCGTGATAAATGGGCGATGTGATCTACTGTTTCGTCTGTAATTTTCATTTCTAACTTTCTGTCGACAAATTTAAAGAATCTTATCGTGATATTGGTGCATGTTCGCTTATTTCAATTTGGATGCAATCAAATCGAAACATTTCGCTTTCATTTCTTTGAAGTTTTCCTCATTGATATATATCGATTCATGCACATAAACATGCGAAACACCTGGTCGAGCTGGACCAAAGAAATCAGCTGGATCTGAGAACAACTTATAATTGTTTGTCAATGAAACAGGAACAATAGGTGCTCCCGTTTTCTTTGCTAATAAAAAGGCACCATCCTTGAATCGAGCCATTTCGGGTGCTTTCAAATCCGGAATTCCACCTTCGGGAAAAATACACAAGGAAAAACCTTCTTCCAATGCACTTTTCGCTTTTACAAAGGCTTGTCCAGCTTGAGTTTTATTGTTCCGATTAACAGGAATATTCAAGTTTTTAAAATACGTTTTAATGATCGGATAGCTCAATATTTCACTTTTTCCCATGAATAAAAAAGGTTGTTTTGGGAATAGAGAAAACATCAAAAAGATATCGAGGTAAGATGTGTGATTGGCGGCTAGGACAAAAGGTTTGCCTTGAGTATTGATTCCTTTATTTTTTTTAATCCGATACATTCCTAAAATCTGTACCAAACGACTCCACAACACAAAAAGGGAAAAGGATCGTTTTCGACCATCAGGAAGTGCCAAGACCACAAGAAAAAAAGGATACAAAAGTATAGCTGTAACACAAAAGATAATTCCGATGTACAGCTTCCAAAGATTGGTAAAAATGGCTTTTATCCACTTCATTGCGGCAAATTTAATCAAAGCGAGCACCTTTGAATGAATTCAAGAACTTAAAAATTCGTTATTAATTGTAATTTTGAACAAAAACGAGAAAATGCCACGCATATTAACCGGAATTCAAAGTACTGGAACACCACATTTGGGAAATTTATTGGGGGCGATACTTCCCGCCATAGAAATGGCAAAAGAACCAAAAAATGATTCCTTTTTGTTCATTGCTGACTTGCATTCTTTGACTCAAATCAAAGACCCTGAAGTTATGATGCAAAACACATATTCCACGGCTGCCGTTTGGTTGGCATGTGGGCTTGATTCTGAACGCACCGTTTTTTATCGTCAAAGTGATATCCCGGAAGTGTCGGAATTGATGTGGTATTTGCTCAGTTTTTTTCCGTATCAACGATTGACCTTAGCACACAGTTTCAAAGACAAAGCAGATCGATTAAGCGATGTAAATGGTGCTCTTTTCACTTATCCAATTTTAATGGCAGCTGATATTCTTTTGTACGATGCAGAGCAAGTTCCTGTCGGTAAAGATCAAGAACAACATTTGGAAATTACGCGTGATGTAGCCAGCAAATTCAATCTTCAAATGGGAGAAACGTTCGTGGTTCCTGAAACGAAAGTGAACGAAGACACGAAAATTGTTCCTGGAACGGATGGTGAAAAAATGAGCAAATCGCGCAATAATTTTATCGATATATTTCTTTCTGACAAAAAATTGCGCAAGCAAATTATGTCTATCGAAACGGACAGCAAAGCATTGGAAGAACCCAAAGATCCTGACACGTGTAATGTTGTGACCCTTTATAAACTTTTAGCAACACCTGAACAGACGGAAGATATTCGTCAAAAATATTTGGCTGGAAATTACGGCTATGGTCATGCGAAACAGGCTTTATTTGAGTTAATCATAGAAAAATTCAAGAAAGAAAGAGCACGCTACCATTACTTGATGGAAAACAAAGCACAGATTGACCAAGAACTTCAAAAAGGTGCTAAAAAAGCAAGAGTCGTAGCAAATGATGTTTTAGCGCGTACGAGACAAAAACTCGGATACCTTTAATCACTGATTTTCATTATATTCGCGTTACCTAGTGTTTAAAATGAAGACCCATTTTTATTTTTTCCTTACAATTTTGCTTGCCTTCGGGCTTACCTCATGTGGAGGAGAAGAAGTACCTGTTCAAAAAAGAGGAAAAGGTGATGTCTGGCTCGGTGGCATACTCAAAATTCAGTCGGCTGTGAAAGTAAATGAATTGTTTCCACACAGCGGAACAAACAAGTTCACCCGAGATGTAACGTATCAAATCTTTGAATCTCTCTTGCGCTTCGACCCTAAAACGATGGAGACGAAAGCCAACGTTGCGAAAGACTTTTCAGTTAGCAATGATGGTTTAAAATACATTTTGAATATCCGAAACGACGTCTATTTTCATCCGAACGATTGTTTCGAGAATAACGAACGTTTGCTCACCGTTGAGGATGTAAAATTCTCCCTTGATTTGGCTTGTTCGGGACTGAAAACAAATAAATCTAGCTTCTTATTGACCAACCGAATCAAAGGTGCGAAAGAATACAATTCTAAAACGCGCAAGCGATTAGGAAAAGAAGGAGTTGAAGGAATTCGAATAACAGGAAAAAATCAAATTACAATTGAATTAGTTGCTCCATTCGCTGGGTTTGAAAAGGTACTTGCTCATAGTAATCTGGGGATGGTGGCAAAAGAAGCTTTTGAAACATATGGTTCAGAAATATTGACCAATCCTGTGGGCACAGGACCGTTTATGCTGGAGGAATTAACCAACGAATCCATCAAACTAAAACGCTTTCCGAAATACTGGAGAAAAGACAAATTAGGCAATCGTTTGCCTTATTTGGATGGAGTAATTTGGACGTATTATACCAGCAAGCAAAAAGAGTTAGCCGAATTTCAGAATCAAACTACGGATATTGTGCTCAACATTCCTGTAGACGAAATCAATAATGTACTAGGTTCATTGGAAGACGCCCAAGAAGGAAAAAATGTGATCCACAAAGTTTATTCCGAACCGAGTATGAGTGTGACCTATTTGGGTTATGCCAACGAAAGTGAAGAGTTCGGCGATGTACGTGTACGAAAAGCGTTTAACCAAGCGATAAATCGAAAGGAACTCATCAACAATTGGCTCGGTGGTGAAGGAATTGCTGCTGAAAATGGTTTCGTTCCACCGCTCGATTTTTATCCCAATCAAAAAGTAATGAATGTCGCTTTCGACACTCTTTCTGCTCGACGTTTATTAGCGGAAGCGGGCTATCCGAATGGAGAAGGATTTCCAAAAATTCAAATCTATGTGAACGCCCAAAAGAATTCCGAAGGACATAATCTTGTCAAAGGAATTCAAAAACAGTTGAAACAGTACCTCAACATAGATTTGGGTATTAAATTGTGCAGTATAACGGAAAGAGACAAAGCTATTGCTGAAGGAAAAGCCAAAATTTGGCGCGCAGGATGGATTGCCGATTATCCGCATCCTGAAAACTTTTTAAGTTTATTTTACAGTCGAAATATCAGTTCCAATAACAATACGATCAACTCATTTCTCTATAAAAACCAAGAATTTGATGATTTATTGGAAGCGGCAAACAAAGAACAAAACGAAGATGACAGAAATGCATTATTCGTTCAATGTGACCAAAAAATTATTGATGATGCCGCTGTAATGCCTATACTAACGGGAGATTTAATCATACTTGTCAATAAAAAGGTAAAAAATACACAGGCCAATCCGATGGAACTTTTAGATATTTCCAGTATATTTATAAGACCTCCACGATAGATGATGGAGATTTTTATTCAAACTTAATGGCTCTCAGCTTGCAATTATAAAGTCGTTCCTCGCGGACGACTTTTTTTATGGGGCCAATATTGTTTCAAGAACATCTTTAGATTTTACCACGCCAAAATGCTCCAGATGTAGACGATAATAGACCAAGAGTACATCTAATGTTTCTTTGCGTAAGGTATGTGATAAAGTTTCTTCTTTTCCTTGAATTAAATGTAAGATAGTGGCTGAACATTCTTCCGAACAAAATCGATCGCGCTGCGCGCTGCGGGTGAAGATGCCATTTTCGAGGTCAAAATGAACGTTTTCTGTCTCTAGAATTTGTGGTTCGATTCCCAGGTAACTTGTAAACTCCAATAGAAAGACAATGGGAAACATACTGAATTTATCCGTGGTTTCTAGCTCGATTATTTTACGTCTTAGAAAATCAAAAAGAAAAGAGTCTTTTTCGGTATGTGTTAAACATTTCTGCAATATTTCGGCAATGAAAAAAGCAATACTGGAACGAATGGGGTCAAAAGGGATGTGCTGAACTTCTAGTGTAGATTCGGCCTGAGTCAATTTTCCCAATTCACTTTCATTTCGAAAATAATAGGTCAACTCTTGTATGTTCAGCGGAAACAAATGATTTGATTTCTTCTTCGCGCCCAAAAATAAAAACTTTTGAAAACCATGATTGGCCGTGAAATAACTGACGATCGCGCTGCTTTCCGAAAAAGGGATTCGCTGTAGAAATATACCAACGTCACTTTCCTTCATGCTATTCGTTTATCACGACCACCTTGCCTACTTTTCGACCCTTACCTTCATTGGCAGCTGTCCAAATTAAGTAAACGCCTGATGCCACTTTTGTTCCGTCCAAATTCTTTCCGTTCCAAATCGCGGTACCCCCGTTTGAGGTCGTTTGGTACACCAAATTTCCTCCAATATCAGTGATTTTCACATCGGAATTGTAACGTATTCCTTGTATGGTAATTACTCCTCCGAAATCAGGCAAAGCAGGATTCGGGAAGACTTTCACGTCATTATATTCGGGGTCTTCATACGAGGCATCTGTTCTAAAAGAAATCAATCCATTGTCCGTTACGCAGTAAATTTCACCTGTATTATGGTCGATTTCAATGTCTAAAATAATATTCGAAATCAACGGAGAATTCTCCATTGTATAATTTTCCAGAATGGTCAACCCATCCTGTGAAAGGAGAAAGATTCCTGTTCCTTCTGTGGCAAACCATTTTCTGTTTCCTCCATCTACTTCAATATCGTTGATAACCGTGCTCCCCAATAAGAATTCGACATTTCCTTCGAAATCCAATTTAATCCGTTGTGCATCGAAATCTCCAGCCGCGGCGTCAAAAACGGCATCGGAACTGTAAATGATGGCGAAACCTGCATCGGTGCCTACCCAAATTTCATTGTCAAAATCAACGGCAATTGCACGAACCGAATTGGAAGGTAAATTTCCAACTCCAGCTCCTTTCTGAAATTGCTTCGTTTTGTCGTCAGCCGTATTGTCCAAGGTTTCGTTATAATCGAATCCGTAAATCCCTTTTCCTTCGACAGCAAACCAAACGTTCCCATTATAATCAATTGCCATTCCACCCGTGAATCCATTCTTTGAAGATGCACCGACATCGAAACTAACCCATTCCTTGTTTTCCTTCAAAACTTTCAAGGTGTTGTTGCAGTATCCGTTCACCATCCACAGATTTCCATCCTCATCAAACTCAAGGTCCGAGATTAAACTCCATCCGTTGCCCAGAACGGTCGGCTCTATTGGGGAGTTGGTGGATGTATATGCTTCAACTGTACTCTGGTCTTTGGAAATAATTCCTACTGGCACACCAGAGTAGGTACCGAAGGCAAATTCATCTGAGTTTTTAGGATTGATACTTGCTGAAAGAAAATCAAAGACAGTTAAAGTATCCCACTTACCTATTGTTTCTTTCGCATACAAAGTCCATTGTTGGTCGTCTAACAAGTAAAACCCAGAATTATTAAAAGTAAACTGTGGTCCGCTCAATCCACCACCTGTGCAAATCAATTTTCCATCCTCCCAGTCCAATCTGTAAAAGTTGTTTTTGGGAGGACCTTCAAAACTTAACTTGGTGTATCCTCCACCCAAAGGATCAAGTTCCACTAAACCCGCTGCATTATCGGCGATATAAATTTTTCCGTCATCGGCAATACTCTCGTTTATAACAGGAAATTCACCGACGGCATAACTGTTGCGGCTGTATGTGACTCCAGAATAATCACTATTCAGAACGAATAATCCTCCGTACACATTGACTACCAACTGATTATCATGAGAAGTTATCGATAAAATTTCCAAATTAAATCCTTGAATATCTATGGCTTGTAATCCCGAAGCTCCTATTTTAAAAACAGTATCATTCTCAAAAGTTGGATCTACTTTCTGAAGAATTAAATCCGAATTAACTGTTTCAATTTGACGATAGCCATTCCCAAGATGCACAGGTACACGCGTGTCCTGTGTCCATTGATTAAAATCACCTAAACCAGGGCTATTCACATTAGCATACAACAAGCGATTTTCGGTGAGAGCGAAAATGGTATCGCCTGAAAATGTCAAATCATAGATAATCTCTTTGGTTTCCGTAGGGTAATACGTATCCCGAACTTCTTGTTTTATCGGATCGACAACCACTATCCCAAAACCAGTTGCCAAATACACTTTCCCGTTATTCGATTCAATTCGCTTGATCGTTTTTATGCCTTGAATTTGGGCTAGTTTAATCGCCGGCAAATTAAAAATT
>CBFIBY010000006.1:0-38043 GCA_965660955.1 Crocinitomicaceae bacterium
AGTTCTGTTTCGTACTCGGGAACAAGGTAGTCGAATGATTTTGTTCTATGCTTGTGATCGTAATACGTTTCCCATCCTTTTCTTGCCCGCATCGCGTAACGAAGGGCAGTTAACCAGGCAATATGTCGATTGGTGATTGTGCGAACGGTTTCGGTTTCATCTTTGTTTGCATCCGCACGGTGCATGTAAAAACTATCGCGAACAGTAATCACAAAGGAACGAGATGTATTCACAATTCCACCCCAAATTTTACGCGCCTCCCAAATCCTATCATACGCCGCGTTGTTTTGAAATCCCACCATGAACGCCACGGCTGTACCAATAATCCCAATGGGCGCAAAGGGTAGTTGAAGCCATTTCAAATCCAAAACTTCGTAAAGAACACTGTAAATTGTGGCCAAAACGAAAAAGAAAATTAATTCACGCTTGGTCCAAATGATGACACTTTTAAGCTTATACCGTTTCTGTGTGTACATTCTTTTTTTGATTAAAAATAATCAAAAAGTTAGGGTTGTCTTTTTTAGGGCGATGATCTTGTTCAGAAAAAAAGGATTCTGAAACAAATTAAAAAAAATAGATTACTCCATTTTTTCTTTGAAGTTTTGAACAAGCTCGGTTATTTTGCTCGCATCCTCTGCTCGAACAAAAACTTGGGATACTCCGGAAGGACCAAAACCTGCATGCAATCCCGCATCTTTGTTACTTTGCACTTCGGCATGTATGCCAATCGCTTCGATTTCGTTTTTTAACAAAGTTGCTCTTAGATCAGAACCTGTATAAACCCTTTCCCATTGTATATCTCCGCTCATACTAGAAAGATATGAAAAACCTTCGGAATTTCCTACTTGATAGGGACTACCTACAAAAAGGAGCAGGCTAACCAACATCCAGCAAATGATAAATAGATAGGTGACAATTTTATACCGTCTTTTCAAAAGGTCATTAAATAGGGGTTTGGTTTGAGGTGTTGGTTTGGTTTTCATTTGACTTGGATTCGAATACAGATAACAAATATCCCGTCATATATTCAGTTATCGGTTAGGATACAATTACGCTTATTTTACTTTTAGTTTAAGGATTGTTAACGCTGCTCTTCTTTTTAAAAGACTTTATCTTTGGCTAAAAATCGAATTGATGAGTCGTATTCTTTTTATTGTCCTATTTCTGCAAATTAGCTTGATCTGCTGGGGGCAAAACGCGATTCCGAACATACAATTTGTTGCAAATGAAAATCAGCGTTTTGGTTTTAGTGATGTTCCCAATTCGTCATGGAAAGAAAAATTCCCTTGGGTAAAAGAAAAAGATCGAGCTAAAAAATATGTTTCCGTTAAAATTTTAGGTGAAAACGAAACGGATTGGGTTACAGTAATTTGTAACGACACGGCCGGAACAGATTGGAACGAAATCGATTTTTTCTTTGGTGACAAGCTACTCATCCCAAAAATTATTTCACCGCGTGAAGCATATTTGAAAATTGAATCACCGCAGAAAGCGTTCGAACTTGGTGCTTATTTAAATGATCGGCCAATTGCCAGAATGCGTACAATTATCTGTAAAAAATTGACCCGCAAAGTTGTCGTCATTCCACTCGTAAATGATCAAATCGACCAAAGTACTTTGGATAAAAAGGTCAATTCTATTTTCCAGCAAAGTAATACATCTGTTCAAATTGAATGGCAAAAACCCTTTTCTTCTAAGGTCTTTAACTCAGAAAGCGAATTTGGTTTACCCGACTGGAATGAGAATCGCTACACCGGACAAATGCGTTTACTTCGCGACCAATATTTTGATAAATATCCATTTGCAGATAAAGAATCCTATTATATTTTTCTCATTCCATCGTATACAGATTCTTCAAAACTGGCGTACACCATTCCTTACAAGAATTTGGGCTTCGTACCTTTTCAGTCCGAAGAGAAATTGTTGAGTAAGCAAATCGCTAAAACACTCGCTATTGGCATTGCTGGATTGCTCCCCAGTTGGAATGAAGGCCCAGAAAAAGGGACTTCTTCTAATCTAATGGATACATCCGGAGGCAACGAATTAGAGTTTTTTCAAATTGAACGATTACAAAATACTGACTTCTTCTTCTCGGTACGTGATGCCTACGAATTTGTTCGGACGGGAAACGGAACAGTTGCCTACTATTTTTGGCAAGAAGATGAAAACGGTAATTTGATTTGGAATGGAAAGTCCATGCTGTCTGCCATTAAAACTCCTTTTAAGAAAAATTTTCTTGTCTATCGTTTTAATTTAGAATCCCCATTGATGCGTCCATTGTTTCGTTGGGGTAAATACTACATTTCTATTTTGAATTATGTTTTTGTCGTGGTAGCGATCCTTGTCCTGTTTGTTTTGCGCAGATTGATCAAAAATTTCTGGATAAAAAGAAACTGGCGAACTTTTCCACGTCGATTACTTTTTTGGATGAAACTAGGGGTTACGGCCTGGGTTATTTACCTCAGCTTTTCTTGGGGGAATTCATTATTAGACCGATATACCTTACTAAGTGGACCCTTGCCCGAATTTTCAGGAAAAAAATATGCGGAAACGAAAAAAGCACTTTTCTCTATTTCTGATTTTCGGAAGAAAAGTGAATACGGAATGAGCTCCGAGATACTCATCCAAAAAGACGAAGATTGGCGATTCAAACGACTAAAAAAAGTGCTCTATTTTGAAATAAAACCGAATAGGCAAGGGGAAATGAAACTTAGTTTCAAAACGAGTAAAAATAAACTGAAGCTCGAATTGAGCGACTATAAAAGTGATGTACAGAATCACTATTTCGTTTGTAGTACTTATTCCGACGATGGTGAATTAGTAAAAGAAGATGTTTATTTATTCAATAAAAAGAAGATTGAACGAATAGAAGAACAGGAAAATCTCCCACGACGAATTTTGGTGTTTGTCAACGGATATAGACCCACATCAACGGGTAAAACGGTACAGGAGAATTTTCAGGGAATTCAAGAAAAAGGATTTGAGTACCCCAACTCCACCAATCACGTTTATGATTTTGATCGATATGAATACTGGGAACCATGGGGAGAAATCAATTTGAAATTTCAAAGTAAAATTAACCCATCTGCTACTTTCTATGCTGATGGACATTTTTCGGTGACGACTTCTAACTATAAATCGCTTCTGAATTTTTCGAGTGTTTCACAAATTTATCCAAAGCGTTGTGCGGATTCTACTAAACATGTTTGCCACACGGTTCAAAACAACAATTTCTGGAGATTTTTAAATCCTACATCTAAAACCGAAGATCTTCTTAATATGTATGCCAATACCTCTGGCTTCAACTACAGACGAAACAAAGGTAAAATCGCAGGTTGGAATGTTCTTCAAAAGCTGAATCAATACCCTGGATTCTCAGAAAACGATACCTTATATATAGTAGCGCATAGTATGGGATACGCCTATTCTCTTGGTATGATTGAAACCATGCGTGACAAAATCAACTTTGGAGGGTATTATATCATTGCTCCCGAAAATGCCAAAAGTGGTCGCATTCGAGCATCCGAATGGCAAGAATTATGGCAGTATGGAAGTCGATTCGGCGTGACAAACGATGACGCTCCTTGTTTACAAGATGGTGTCGCACCACAATCCAAAGCAAGAGGTCTGGACAAAGATGCTCGGGTTTTCATTCCTCAAGCCCTTTACGCACGAAAAGGATTTTTTGATTCGCACTTTATTGGATATTACGATTGGATACTGCAAATACAAGAAGGTAACAAAGGATACATTAAACAGCGGTAAGTTTAAATCTTACGTAACTTTGTACATATGAAGACTCCTTTTTCAAATCTGAAAGCTCACCCTCTTTTCTCACAAGAACTTGTTGCAGATGCAATTCCTGAAAATTATACACGACAGGTAAAAGAAGCTCATTTTTCATTTGTACAAACGAAAACACCATTCGAACCAAAATGGGTGCACTTTTCGCAAGAATTGGCCGATGAAATTGGAATACAACTAGAAGATAAAGATAAAGCTCTAGGCCTGCTCAGTGGTGCAACATCATTCGAAGACTTTAAATCTTTTGCCATGAGTTATGGCGGACATCAATTCGGTCATTGGGCTGGACAACTTGGAGATGGTAGAGCCATTAATATTCTGGAAACCAAAATAAACGACAAGCCTTGGACTTTTCAATTGAAAGGAGCTGGCCCAACTCCCTATTCTCGCTCCGCCGATGGCAATGCAGTACTTCGATCTAGTATTCGAGAATATCTGTGCAGCGAAGCCATGCATCATTTAGGTATTCCAACCACTCGCGCACTCTCATTGGTTACTTCTGGTGATTGGGTGCTACGCGACATTATGTATGACGGGAACAAGGCCGATGAAAAAGGTGCAATCGTTTGTCGTGTATCCCCTTCCTTTATTCGTTTCGGAAATTTCGAGATTTTTAGTGCTCGCGAAGATATTGATAATCTCAAGAAACTGACAGACTTTACAATTCGTCACCATTTCCCAGAACTCGGCGAGCCCTCGAAAGAAACCTATTTGCAATTCTTCCAGAAAGTTGTTTCATCCACCAAAGAAATGATTGTGCATTGGCAACGAGTTGGTTTTGTGCATGGCGTGATGAATACCGATAATATGTCCATTCTAGGTCTCACCATAGATTATGGCCCATACGGCTGGTTGGAAAACTACAATGGCTCTTGGACTCCCAACACAACCGACAAAGAAAATCGTCGATACCGTTTTGAGAACCAACCAAACATTGCATTGTGGAATTTGGTTCGCTTAGCCAATGCTTTGTACCCACTAATTGAAGAAGCGGAACCTTTGGAAAAAATACTGAACGGTTTCAAAACGGATTATCTGTTCGACTATCATAAAATGATGTGCTCGAAACTGGGTCTGTTCACAACTGACAGGGTTCCAGAAACCTTTATAGAAGAATTAATTGGGTTGATGACGCAATCTGAAATTGATATGACCGTATTCTTTCGCTCAAATACAGAAAGTAAGGATTTTGAATCTTTCTGGTCTATCTTAAACGAGAGTTCTTATTTAGAAAAAGATATCTTAGTAAAAAACCGAAAAGCATGGGAAACTTGGTTCAAGACATATGCGCTCTATCTTTCGAAAGAGAGTGTTCCTCTTGAGCAAAGAATCGGTCAAATGAATCTGATAAATCCCAAATACGTTCTTCGCAATTACATGGCGCAGCTTGCTATTGAGGATGCGGAAAAAGGAAACAATGAACTTATCGATGAATTGTATTGTTTATTGTTACATCCATATGACGAACAACCCGAAATGGAAAAATGGTTCGCATTGCGTCCAGATTGGGCAAAAGATAAAATTGGTTGTTCCATGCTTTCGTGCAGCAGTTAAATAAATATGTAAAAAGAAAAAAATGAGAATTCTAGGGATAGCAGGAAGCAACAGTTCAAGCTCCATAAATAAGGCTTTGGTCAAATACACGCTTTCGAAATTTGAAAGCGAGGATATTGAGTTACTCGATTTGAACGACTATGAAGTTTCAATTTACAGTCCTGAAAGAGAAGAAAAAAGTGGGATTCCAGATAGGATAGTTGAATTAGCGGAAAAAATCACACATTCAGATTTAATTGTTATTGCTCTCGCTGAGCACAACGGTTCGTATAGTGCTGCTTTTAAGAACGTATACGACTGGCTATCACGGATTGCGAATAGAAAAGTTTGGGATAATACCAATTTACTTTTAATGGCAAGCTCTCCTGGATCAAGGGGTGGTCAAAGCGTAATTGAAGCAGCCAAAGCTCGTTTTCCAAGAGACGGTGCCAATCTTTTGGGTGTTTTTTCGTTGCCTAGTTTTTACGACAATTTCAGTGAGGACAAGGGTTTGACCAACAACGAACTAAACGAAAAACTACACGGAATTATTAAATCCATATAAATTCCAACCCTTTATAATTGACATCCGTTAATATTGTGATAGTCAGGTTTCCAAGGTGGGGCTTAAGTTTTTTTTTGACTTATGTTAATTTTCCCTACATTTGGAAACAATTTTTTAACAATCTAAAATTATATTATGCGTAAAAATTTACTATTTCGCTTTATTGCAGTAGTCGCTATGTTAATACCGATTAGTGCAATGAGTCAAACAATCAACTCATTCCCATATTCGGAAGATTTCGAATCTTTCGCAACAGGTGGTACGAGTTGTACTTCCACTTCGGCATTAGGTAATGGATGGACGAATATTGGACTTAGAGATTGGCTTCCGGATGCTAACGGAACTAGTTCTAACCCAACAGGTCCTCAATCGGGAGATCACACAACAGGTGGAGGAAAATATTTATATACAGAGTCATCATCTCCTTGCTCTGCAGGTGGGCCGTCAAATGTTTGGGAACTTATGTCTCCCACAATTGACCTTACAGGTACCAATGATATCCAATTTACTTTTTGGTGGCACGCATTCGGTCAATCAATGGGAAATCTTCACATTGATTTGACAAGCGATGGTGGTGCTACATGGACAAATGATATCGTGCCTTCCATGACGGATAACCAAGATTTGTGGCAACAAATTACAGTTAGTTTAGGTGCGTACACGGGTCTTGTTAATGTGCGTCTTCGTCACGAAGGTAATACTAGTTTCTGGGCGGATATGGCTGTTGATGACATCTTAATCTTTGATTTGTTGCAAAACGATGCAGGAGTTTCTGCATTTACAAATCCTCTAGTACCTACATGTACTTTCAACGATTCAGTTTCAGTTGATGTTACGAACTTCGGTACAGACACATTGACTTCAGCTACAATCAACTGGTCTTGGAACGGTGTTCCTCAAACGCCAATTGCTTGGACAGGATCAATTCCTCCTGGTGGTTCATTGAATACTTTCTTGGGAACTGTAGTGTATGCTGCAGGTGACGATTTGAGTGCTTGGACTTCTTTGCCAAATGGTGTTGTTGAAATTCCATCTGGAAACGGTAATGATACAACTTCTATCTTAGGTCTTCAGACAGGATTAAGTGGAATCAAAACAATTGGTGGAACGGCTCCAGATTATGCGGATTTCGCTTCTGCGATTTCTGATTTGAACACGTTCGGGGTTTGTGGTCCTGTTATCTTTGATATTAGAGATGGGGTGTACAATGAGCAATTGACACTTACAGGTCTATCAAGTATGGACTCTACGAAAACAGTTACTTTCCGCAGTGAGAATGGAGATCCAAGTTTGGTGTCCTTAGAATACGCGAGTTCAGGAAGTGCAGACAACTGGGTTGTTAGCTTGGATGCAGCACCTCACTTCCGTTTTGAGAATATAACGTTGGAAAACACTGGAACTTCTTTCATGCGAGTTTTTGATTTCCTTGGTGGAAATTATGACATCAACGTTGAAGGATGTAACTTGATTGCTCCGGTTACCAATTCTACATCCAACTTAAGATGTGTGATTTGGTCAGGAAATGGAACTATTGATAATGGTATTCATTTCATGAATAACCGCATTGAAGGGGGTAGTTATGGTGCGTATTGGTATGGTACAAACTCAACTACATTTGAATTTGATGTTGTTTTTGATGGAAACACTTTCGTAGATAATTACTACAGAGGATTGCATTTGTATTACAACAATGGTGCGATAATTAAGGACAACGTCTTTGAAGGTACTTCTGCTTATAACTTCAGAACTGCAATTTACACGTTTTATGCAACTGGTGCTCCTCAAATTACAGGGAACATTGTCCGAGGAGCAGGTACTTCTGGATGGGACGAGGGATTGTACATGTCACAAGGTGGCGGTAACAATGCCAATCATGCATTAATAGCTAATAATATGTTCCAAACTGGATGGGCTGGTTCGACTGGTACACTTTACGGAATGTACTTAGCAAGTTCTGGTTACGTAGATATTTATCATAACTCAGTACTTTGCGCGTCTGGTGGATCGAATTCTAGAGCACTTTTCGCTACTAGTGGTGGTGAAGTAGAAGTGATGAACAACATTTTTGCGAACTACACAGCTGGTTATGCTATTTATGCTGGAAATTCATTTACAATTTCTAACTCTAATCACAATGTATTGTACTCTCCTGGTGGTAACATCGGATTCTTTGGCGGTGCACAACAAACTTTAGCAGATTGGCAAAATGCTGCTGCATTTGATGCAAATTCAATCGATTACAACCCGAATTTCGCAAGTTCATTTGATTTGCACGTTTGTAATGACTCTATTGGGAATCAAGGAACACCTCTTTCTATGATTACAATGGATGTTGATGGTCAACCAAGAGATGCTGCTACACCAGATATGGGAGCAGATGAATTCAGCGGATTGTCTGGATCTTTCTTAGGAAGTGATATAGCAGTTTGTACAGGTGACAGTGTTCAATTATTCGCAGGTTCTCCATCTGATACAATCCTTTGGTCAACTGGTGATACTACATCAACAATCTGGGTTAGTACTCCTGGTTCTTATACAGTTTCTGTTCAAGGTGCATGTGGATCTGGAACGGATGCGATTGTAGTTTCTGCATCTGCTGTTAACTATGCAGGTTATGTAGCCGCTACGGATATCGAATTCTGTAATGGAGATTCAGTTATCTTGTACAGTACACAGATGGCAGATACGTACTCTTGGACAGGTGGTTCAACAAATGATTCACTTACTGTAACAACGGGTGGAACGTACACATTGGATATCACGGATGCTTGTGGTTCAGGTTCAGAAGCTATTACAGTTACAATGAACGATGTACCAACTGCAGCATTTACGCAAAGTGTATCTTACTTCACGACTCAATTTACTGATGCGTCAATGAGTTCAGGTAATACAACTTACGCTTGGGACTTTGGTGATGGTAATACATCAACAATGCAAAACCCAACGCACATCTATTCAAACTCAGGAATGTACTATGCTACATTGACTGTAACGAATGATTGTGGAACAATGACGTTCGGAGATACGGTGAACATTGCGATTGCAAGTATCGATGAGTTAATTGCTAACGGTGATGTAAGCATCTACCCGAATCCATCAAACGGAGACTTTACAATTGACATGCAAGTTCTTGCTGCAAGTAACGTAACGATCCGTGTTGAGAATATGCTTGGTGCTCTTGTTCACGAAACAACTCCAACTATCGTTGAGGGTGTTTACTCTGAAACAATTGAACTAGGTAATGTTGAAGCAGGTGTTTACTTCGTAGAAGTTACAGCTGGTGACAACACATTGGTTAAAAAGTTAGTTATCGAATAAGTATAATTCGAACTAGATAAATTGAAAAGCCTCTTTCTTCGGAAAGGGGCTTTTTTTGTCAAGAATACTTCCGATGTTATAGCTGTCCAACTTCTCTCAAATCGAAATGAGTGAGTTCAAGAAACAACCTTACACATTGATTTTGCGGTTCGTTACTCTCACAAGTGGGCATTCAATTTGTAAAGAATGCCGTTTCGATCAACAAGAAAAAGTCCCAATGCAAACCTGCACCGGGACTTTCAATTTGTGGTTATTTACCTTCTATAATAAATCATTTGCTAGATTAGCCAGATCAGACCGTTCACCTTTTTCTAATTTCACATGAGCGAACAATTTCTGTCCTTTCAGTCGATCAATTAAATAAGATAAACCATTACTGTTTTCATCAAGATACGGCGTGTCAATTTGATGGCAATCTCCCGTGAATACTATTTTTGTTCCTTCACCGGCCCTTGTAATTATTGTTTTCACCTCGTGCGGGGTAAGGTTCTGCGCTTCGTCGATGATAAACATAATGTTCGAAAGACTTCTACCACGAATGAAAGCGAGCGGTGTTATGATTATTTTTCCAGCTTCTTCCATTTCCATAATGGCTTTGTGCTTCTTCTCATTTTCACCAAATTGTGATTTAATGAATTTAAGGTTATCCCAAAGCGGTTCCATGTACGGTCCAATTTTATCGCTTGCATCACCAGGTAAGAAACCGATTTCTTTGTTCGACAAAGGAACAATCGGTCTTGCTAAAATAACTTGATGGAAAGCTTTTGATTGCTCCAAAGCTGAAGCTAATGCCAATAAAGTTTTACCCGTTCCAGCAACACCTTGAAGTGCCACGAGTTTTACATCCGGATTCATCAAAGCATTGAATGCAAATGCTTGTTCTGCATTTTTCGGTTTGATACCATAAACGAATTCTTTTTCTATTCGCTCAATTTGGTCCAGCAAGGGATTATAGACTGCTAATGAGGATGATTTGCCATTCTTTAAAATGTAGTAACCATTGGCAACCTTACGATCTCCAAGAATTCCGTCTTCGTCAATTCTTCCTCGCGTAAAAATTTCTCGTATTACATCCGATTCTAAATTGTCCACAGTTAATGTAGAAGCGTCTTCAAGTTCATTTAGTGACACTTTACCGGTTTCATAGTCTTCTGCTGCTATCCCTAAGGCTTTTGCCTTTATACGAAGGTTAATGTCCTTCGTAATCATAATAATATCTTTATTCGGCTCTGCTTCCTTCAAAAATAAAGCTGAGTTAATAATTTTATGGTCATTCTTCCCCACAGCATAAATGTCTTCTGCATTCAAGCCCGTGGGATTTGTTTCGAGAACGACTTTAAAATTGCCTTTCCCCTTTCCCAAAGAAATCCAATCTTGTAGACCAGAGGTAACGGACAATTTATCAATAAATCGAATGACTTCTCTTGCCGAAAAGTTCTTGGAATCATTTCCCACTTTAAATTTATCCAACTCTTCCAAAACGGTAATTGGAATTGCTACATTATTGTTTTCGAAATTGGTGATTGCTTGGTGGTCGTGAATTAGTACTGACGTATCTAATACGTAAATTTTTTCTTTTTTCTTAGCCATAAAGTGGACTCGTATTTTACCCAAAAGGTAGAGTTTCTTCAGGGATAAATCTGCCAAAAAAACAAAAGGTTTTCTACATGATTTTGTTGAAACTTTCTTCTGCATAAAAAAGCCCCCTTGGCATGACCAAGAGGGCTTTCACAATTCTTTCGTTTACTTTACAACAAACTGTAGTGTTTTATTTGAATTTCCTGTATTGATGGTCAAGAAATATACTCCTGAAGCGAATTCAGATGTTTCCATCATTACTAAATTGTCTCCAATCTGAGCGTCAACTACAATGTTCTTCAGAATTTTACCCGTGATATCTTTTACCGACAACACTACTTTTGAAGATTCGCTAATATTGAAACGAAGATTCAATTCGTCAACAGCCGGATTTGGGAAAAGAGCAAGATTTTCTATAACTCCTTCTTCCAAGCCCACATTCACTGGCCCACCCGTATAGAAGTTGATTTGATCAATGTAGAGGTTGTTTCCTCCATCTGAATCAAACGAGAACTTCGTCTGTAAATTGGGTGTGAAATAAGTTGAATTCACTCCCGTGACGTGCACAAGGACAAAATCAGAAGCAGCAGGTGTCCATTCACTTGTAACTACTTCATTTGAAAGCAGACTACCCGCAAGTGTTTTACGCACATTCCAATTCAAACCACAATCTGGTGAAGCATACATTCTCAATACCTCGTAATTCGTTGAGTTTCTCTTTCTGTAGGCGTACTTGAAACTAAATGTGACCGTCTCAGATGAACTCATAGCACTCAAATCAAAATTATTTGAAATCACCTCATCCACATTTCCATCCGGTTGGCCATAGTTTCTCAAACGTAAACACTTATTTCCTTCAGAACCTGTCCCAGAGAAAAGTTCAAATCCATTTCCGGACGGATTATCCGCTCTCCAAAAAGAACTCGGGTCAGTTAGACTCGTATACCCTTCGAAACCTTCTACATATGGAAGTTGAACTCCAGCAGGAAGAACATTGATGAAAGCGGTTTTCGTTTCTGTCATGCTGTTATTTGAAGCATCAGTGGCCGTTAATGTAACTGAATATACACCTGGTGTATTATATTGTATAACTGGATTCTCGTCGGATGAAGTACTCGGTGTTCCACCAGAGAAATTCCAATTCCATGCCGTAATATCATGATAAGAACCATCTAAAAAATTGACCGTATCACCAACGCATATATCGTTTTGGATTGAACTAAAGTCCGTTTTGCAAATAACCAAGTTACTATCGGCTCCCACAGAGGCCAAATTAAAGCCAGCGACCACATTGTTTCTACCGCCAACTCCAGAGTTTAGAGTTCCTTGCATTTCAAGTGCTTGGTCGTTCGTAAACATTTTCGAACAATACGAGTATTCCATATAGTTCTCTACATTATCAACTTGGTCAAATCCCCAATAAGCGAAATCCAGATTACACGTATTTGCGAAATAATTACAAGAGGTATTTCCAATCGTTTCTGGCGTATCATCGATTCCATCATCAGAAAAATTGCTGCAATTCGATTGAATTCCCGGGTTATTCGTTCCACCCCAAGTATGTGGTAAGCCTAACCAGTGACCCACCTCATGGGTTAAGGTTCTACTTCTGTTCACATTACCAGTACCAATTGACCCCACATAGGTGCTTAATACCCAAATACCATTTCTCATGTTCGTTCCTTGAGCACCGGGTAGGTATGTATATCCTGCTGCACCTCCGATATCCTCACAAATGAAAATATTTAGGTACTTATTCCCTGCCCATTCACCATTGTAAACGTCATTTCCTGATTTAATAGCATTCACAATTTGAGTGCCGCTTGCACCAGCATATGTAATTGGATCGTCGGTATATGTAATTCCGCTAAAACACGTTCCGTTCGGTGCTTTGGTTGCCAGAACAAATTCAATTTGAACATCGGCTGCTAAGCCTTGCCAAGGTGTGTATACTTGGTTTGCATCGGCATTTTGTAAATTATAATCACGGTTCAAGATGCGCAAAGCATCCATGATTTGTGCATCAGAGATTTTTTCCGCCCCGCCATTGTGAAGTAAATGAAAAACAACCGGAATTCTAAACAAAACTGTTTTGGATGGAATATCACCTTTCGCTTTAGCCGCTTTAAAAGCAGCAACATCAGCTTTACGCTGTGCTTCATCTTTTTCAAACTTTTTTTTGGCTGCTGGATCCTTCAGCAACTCATTATGATAGGTATGTTGTCGGCAATATTCTACCGTTTCACCTTCACGACAATTTTGAGGATCTATTTGATTTTGAGCATTCAAATTGGGCGTTGCAAGTAATACAAGTCCCAAGAGAAATATTATTCTATTGAACATTTTAAGAGAGTTATTAATTGTTATTTGTTGTAAAAGTAACAACAGAACTTGCGATTCTGTTTTAATTTAACGTTGCAAGATACGTTTTCGTTGGCAATATATACAAGAAAAACGTTCCTAGAAATGTCAAAAAAGGAGCAAATAAGGGAAGGCTAAATCGACTACCTTACCATAGAACTTTTTACAATTCGTTGATATCCATGAATCGCTGAACGTTCTTTTCTGTTCCGAAAACGACTAGGGTGTCACATTCTACAATTTGTGTATCACTCGATGGTACTCCCAAGACGTGCTGTTCTTTAATGGATTCTCCATTTTTTTGAACGTCATATTCTCGCTTAATGGTTACCAAAGTCAACTCATAGTGATTTCGGAATTCAACATTATCAATTGTTCGGCCGATAACCCCTTTTGGCGCTATGATTTCTGCAATTTCATAATCATCAGGTAATTGAAGGAAAGAGAGGATGCTCGGATTAATCAACTTCTCACGAACCACAAAAGCTACCTCATCCTCTGGGGTAATGATTTCACTTATTCCAACTTTTTCCAAAATAAGCTTCTGATGTGTACCGCTTGCACGCGCAATGATTCTCTTGACATTGAGGTCCAATAAATGAACACAAGTAAGAATGGTTGCTTCGAAATTTTCCCCAATGGCTACAACTACTGCATCCAAATCAGACACAGATTGCGACTGTAAGGCTTTTTTATCAGTCGCATCAAGCGTAACGGCATATGCTACGTCATCTTTAATGGATTCAATTTTGTCCTCGCTGTCATCGAAAGCAAAAACTTGCGATCCTTTTTCAGCTAGTCGTTTCGCGATGGTTGAACCGTATCGTCCTACCCCAATGACTGCAAATTTATTGTGTTTCATTTTAATTTTTTTAGTTCAATGCCTGTGCTAAATCAGCTAATAAATCCTCCACATCTTCTACTCCAACACTCAGGCGAATCAAAGAATCAACCACGCCCGTTTTTTCCCTCTCTTCTATCGGAATGGAAGCATGTGTCATCGTAGCTGGATGTCCAATTAATGATTCTACTCCTCCTAAGGATTCGGCTAATGCAAAAACTTCAACTTTCTCCAAAACAGCGTTCGCATCTTCGATTTTGTTTCCTTTTAAGGTAAATGAAATCATTCCTCCAAATCCTCTCATTTGACCTAAAGCTATTTCGTGACTTGGATGGGATTCGAATCCTGGCCAGTATACCTTATCTACTTTAGAATGAGAAGCTAAGAAATTTGCCACCTTCTCCCCATTTTCGCAATGTCTTTGAACACGAAGGTGCAAGGTTTTTATTCCCCGAAGCACTAGAAATGAGTCCATCGGAGAAGTAATAGCCCCAGAAGAATTTTGAATGCGATAAATTTCTTCAGCGATTTTTTCATTTGATGTAATCAAAGCACCCATAACCACGTCCGAGTGCCCTCCCAAAAATTTCGTTACGGAATGCATCACCACATCCGCCCCCAAGTCCAAAGGATTCTGCAAATATGGGGTGGCAAAGGTATTGTCGACGCACAACATCGCATTTGCCTCTTTGGCAACTTTCACCATGGCTGCAATGTCGACAATATTCATCATTGGATTCGTAGGTGTTTCAACCCAAATCAACTTAGTGTTTTCATTCACCAAAGCCTTCACAGCATCCTGGTCTCCCATTCCTACATAGTGAAACTTAATTCCATACTTTGCAAAAATCGTTTTGAAAAGGCGGTAAGAACCTCCGTATAAGTCATTTGTTGAAATTACCTCATCCCCCGGATCGAGCATTTTTATTACACAATCAATTGCTGCCAAACCAGAACTGAAACATGCTCCAAACTTTCCGTTTTCTAAAGCTGCAATGTTATTTTCAAGAGCTTCGCGCGTTGGATTCTGAGTTCGAGAATACGCATATCCTTTGTGTTTACCTACGCTTTCTTGAACAAAAGTCGAGGTTTGATAAATAGGAGTCATGATTGCCCCTGTAGTTGGGTCAGGGTGCACACCAGCGTGAATTGCCTTTGTGCCAAATTTCATTCTACCTCCTTTCATCTAGACAAATTTAAAAAGAAATGTCACCCTATCCACAAGTCGTCTACTACATTTGAGAAATCTCCTTAAATTCGTGCGAATCATTAAAATAAGTGCTCGAAAAACTTGTCGGAATCCATTCAAAATACCATTCAGACTCTTGCGGATGAATTAAAACAGTTCAACCGAAATGATGTATTGGTGAATTTTTCGAACGAACCATCCCTTTCTCTGGAAAAGATGGCTTCAAATATTGAGCTTCCAAACGAAAGCGAACTTCGAAACACCTTACGAAAAGCACGCACACTTTTTCGCGAAAGCGGCACTTCTGTTTTTTGTCTGTCAAAAGGGATTTTGAAATGGGACTGGAACGGCACAGATTGTCACACCCCTATTTTGTTAATCCCCTGTGATTTTAAAGAGAATAAAATCAAGAAGAACTTCATGCTCTCTTGGGAAAACAAGGAGGCTTTCCTGAATCCGTTTCTAAAGCATTTTTTTAAAAGAGAATTCAATTTTGATTGGCCTCCTATTGAATTAGAAAATCCAGATTGGGATAAGTTACAGTCATTTTTAGATGTCAAGGGATTTGTATCTTCTGTACAAGATGAAGTTCATTTCGGTAATTTCCATCATCATCGTTTTTCAATATTACGCGAACTGGAATCTCTATCGGGTATTAAAACCTTCAACAAAACCCTATCGGGTCTATTTAATGAACACCGGAATTCGAAAACCAGTAATCTTGAATTAACTCCTCAGAACCTCTTCCCAGCGGATAAAGATCAACATCTTGTTTTTAGCGCCGTTCAAAAAGATGATTACGTTGTACATGGCCCTCCAGGAACAGGAAAATCGCAGGTGTTGTCCAATTTGCTTGGGAAAAATTTGGCAGGAGGCTTAAGCACCTTGGTCGTTTCCGAAAAACGAGTGGCATTAGAAGTACTTGAGCAGAAATTAGAAACAGTTGGGTTAAACAGATTTTTGTTTCTACAAGGTGAAAGCACGAACGCGCAACATTTGCTCGATCAACTGAAAGACACTTGGCAATTCTTAGAAGATTTTTCAACCCCAGAAAAAGAGATTATACCCGTTGCTCAACTGAAATTAGATGCGCTTCAAATGAAACTGGATATTCTTTCGGAGGAAAGTCGTGTCGGAGGAATTTCCTATTTAGAATTTCTTTCTCTAAAAAATAATAGAAATCTACGCGATATTGATTACAAAAGTGACTCACCAAGCATTTCAGAATTTCTTGATCAGAAAAATAATTTGGTGAAACTATTTGATCAAAATCTCAATAGAATATGTGCGGTTCTACCCAAGGCGATTCTCGATAACGACTCCATTTCTCACTTGGACAAAAAAATAGAATCAATTGAAAAAGATTGGCGGGCATTGAATAAAATTATTCCTATCGCCAACAAACAAGACCTAAAAAGCGCCCTACAAAAAGCTGTTTTTGCCCAAATCATGCAGAATGAAAGTCAAAAGGCATATTTCAAAGTCTTGGAACCAAACAGTACATCAAAAAACAAATTTAACCGCCTGGTAAAGAAGTACTTCGTTCTCAAAAAGGAGCTTTCGAACCTAGAAGAAAAACAATCCGAATGGAAGTCTCGCCCTTCAGAAATAGAAACAAAGCAGCTTTTAAATGCGTGCAAAGCGACTGGTTTTTTTCAAAAAAGAAAATTTAAAAAGCGAATGTCTCAGCTCGTTGCTAGTGACTATATTCCATACGATGATGCTTTGACGAACAATCTGATATATCTGCAAAAGCAAGTCGGTTTTCGTGAAATTGAAAAGAAATTAACGGAAATTGGAATTCAAACAGAGACTGATATTCATTGGGTCAAGGGCTTATTGGAACAAGCAACAGATAAAAATTGGTTGGATTGGCAAGCAAATTCTGCCGATGAGAACGAAAAACTAGCCGATGCAAATGGACTTCTAAGTACCTTCAATCAAAATGTCCGTGCTTATCTGTCCATTGAAGATGAAACGATCTTTGAAGAAACTTTTTCTCTTTTCCATACCCATTTCGACAAAGTTCTTGAACAGAGAAAACTTGTCTCTTCCTTCAGCAACAATCTGTACACTACATTTTGCAGTTGCACGGACCTAAAAAAATTGGAGCGTGTTGTTCTTAAAAGTAACTGGATTCGTTTTGTTGAACAGTTTCCTTCTTTTGGCGAATTTGAGCTGAATCAAATCGGTTCTGATTTGGATGAAATTATTCGACTTGAAGTTGAGGAATCAAATTACTTTTCTCAAAATATTCAAGCACAACAGAAAGCGAAATTTGACGAGTTGAATACCTTTCTACAAGTTCCGGCGCGTAAATTAAACGAAACGGAAAAAGCCAGAAAGGTGCGTTTACGAAGAGGTCGTTCCTTGTTGATTAAAGAATTTGGCAAATCGCGCAGTCATCCAACGATTCGAGAATTACTCGAATCAGATGCCGCGGAATGGATCTATTCCCTGTTACCGATTTGGATGGTCAACTCTTCACAAGTGGGCGATTTTTTCCCTTTGGATATAGATCTATTCGACATGGTCCTTTTTGATGAAGCCACTCAAATCCCCTTGAGTAATGCACTTGGAAGTATGTATAGAGGAAAACGTGCTGTTGTGTTGGGTGACGAACATCAAATGTCACCAACGAGTTACTTTAAGGCAGGCGATTCCGAACCGATTGACTTGTTGCATCAAGCTGCATTCAATTGGCCAAAAGTCATGCTCAAACACCATTATAGAAGTCAAGATCCGGAACTCATTTCGTTTTCCAATCGCCATTTTTACAAGGGTGAATTGATCGCTTATCCAAAAGCGAATCGATTAGAAAAACCGGTTGAAATTCGATATATTGAAAATGGGGTCTACAACGAACAAGAAAACGAAATCGAGGCTGTGGCTCTTGCCAAAACGTTGTCCAACTTACTGAAGGACAAATCTATTTCCATCGGAGTGGTGGCTTTTTCTGAGAAACAGCTCAAATGCATTTATCGTCAACTGAATCCGTCAGATCAACTCTCGTTAGACGAAAGAATAGAGAACAACTCAGCATTTTTTCGGGCACTTGAAAACGTGCAAGGAGATGAGTGCGATAGGCTTTTGATTAGTTTGGGATATGGTCCCAATGCCGAAGGAAAGCTAAACTTAAATTTTGGTCCGTTGAATCGAAAATCGGGTCCAAGAAGATTGAATGTTCTCTTTTCTCGTGCTAAACAAAAAATTGACTTCTTTACTTCAATAAAATCCACTGATTTGTCAATTAGTGATAACGATGCACTTAATTTGCTGCGAAAATTCTTGAACTATCACGACAACGTAAAAAACTCCGAAGAATATACATTTCCACATGGTCTACAAATTAACCGATTGACGCCAAAAGGCGATCTAACTGAAATTTCGTTCGTGAACTTGTTCGATACGATCTCAGATGCACAGGAATTACTGACTTTCTACAACGTTTTATCCAATCGGGGCTGGAAAATTACGTTCTAGATAAAATCCCCTTTTTGTGGTAGTGGACGATAATTAGTTCTTCGTATCTTTGCATGTAGTTATGTTCAAATTATCCGATTTAAAAGTAGGCGAAAAAGCGGTCATTTCTGGTCTCACATCAGGTGATAACCACAATGCACTTTTGGCTTTGGGTTTTATCAACGGTAAATCTGTTGAGGTTTCTATAAAGGCCCCGTTTAGTGGCCCTATAGCCATTCGAATTGGTCAATCACTCGTTTCTCTTCGCTTAGAAGAAGCATTTCAAGTTCTTGTAGATAAGCACTAGTCGATGAAAAAAATCGCCTTACTTGGCAATCCGAATACCGGGAAAAGTTCAGTTTTCAATCTATTGACTGGACTGAATCAAAAAGTAGGGAATTTCACGGGTGTTACAGTCGACATTAAAACGGGTAAAATTCAAGGCACCGAAGACATTCAATTAATCGACCTTCCAGGGATTTACAGCTTGTTTCCCAATAGTAGCGAAGAGTTGATCGTAAAAGAAGTTCTTTCAAATCCCAATCATACCGCACATCCTGATGCATTTATTACGATAGTTGATGCTTCCAATTTGGAGCGTAACCTTCTCTTGTTTGATCAAATTCATGAAATTGACAAACCCCATATTCTCGTTTTGAATATGTCGGATGTTTCAAAACGAGCTGGACTAAAAACCAATCTTGAGGTAGTAGAAAAGTACTATCCCAACGTGAAAATCGTTGAAATGACGGCTCGGGTCGGAATGGGTAAAGATCGACTGATAAAAGAGATTATAGCCCTAGACCTCGAAGAAGAAACTACGGATAAAAGCTTTGCTTTTGAATTGAACGAAGAAGAGCAGAAAGAGGATACTTTAGCGCGAAGAAAGAAAATTGAAAAAATCATCGGTGAATCTCAAACGAAAGTGGAGCAGGTCAAAAACCGCTATTTTCTCGATAAATGGTTTGCTCATCCAATTCTGGGATATTTCATCTTCCTTTTTGTTCTTTTCATCATTTTTCAGAGTGTTTTTAGCCTAGCTAGTTATCCAATGGATTGGATTGACACCGGAATGAGTGAATTAAGTAACTGGTTGCAGTTTTACCTACCTGAGGGTGTTGCGACAGACCTTCTAACCGAAGGAATTTTGCCTGGGATCGGAGGTGTTTTGGTTTTTATTCCACAGATTGCTTTGCTCTTCTTTTTCTTGGGTATTCTTGAAGAAACGGGATATCTGTCACGTGTAATTTTTCTTATGGATCGACTAATGCGACCCCTAGGTCTCAATGGAAGAAGTGTCGTTCCCTTGATTTCATCTTTGGCCTGTGCCATTCCAGGAATTATGGCGACACGAACCATTTCGAATTGGAAGGAGCGATTGATCACTATATTTGTTGCTCCACTTATGAGTTGCAGTGCGCGAATTCCAGTATACACTGTCCTCATTGCTCTAGTAATCCCGAATGAAAAAATGGGCGGTTTTGTTAACCTTCAAGGACTCGTTTTACTGGGATTGTATTTGTTGGGCTTGGTGTCTGCACTTCTCTTAGCTGTTGTACTCAAACTGTTTATCAAAAGCAAAGAAAAAAGTTTTTTGTTGCTTGAATTACCCCCGTACCGTGGTCCTCGGTGGGGAAATGTTGTGATAACAATGTGGGAAAAAACACGAAGTTTCGTTTTTGATGCAGGTAAAATTATTCTCGCCATTTCTATACTTATTTGGTTCACCGCTTCGTATGGTCCGAAAGGTCATGTTTCAAAATTAGAAGCCAGTGAACTTGGTGTTAAGTCAGCAACAGCAAATGAACTTGCCGCATTGCGATTGGAGAATTCATATATTGGTATTATGGGGCAAGCAATAGAACCCGCGATACGCCCATTGGGATATGATTGGAAAATAGGAATTGGATTGATTTCTTCATTTGCCGCGCGTGAGGTCTTTGTTGGAACAATGGCAACGATCTATTCGGTTCACGACGCTGATGAAAACTCGAAATCCCTGTTAGATAAGATGCGTGGACAGACATTTAAAAATGGTACGCCTGTATACTCTTTAGCTACGGGTATATCATTGATGGTCTTTTACGTTTATGCGCTTCAGTGTATGGCAACTGTTGCGGTAGTTCGGAAGGAAACACAATCTTGGAAATGGCCGATTTTACAATTGGTTAGCATGGGCATAATTGCTTATCTTGCCGCTTGGTTGACATATACTATCATCGTTTAAGCAATGCAAGAAATAATCATCATATCCGCTTTATTATTAGCCTTGGGGTATTTATTCCTTCGGATTCGCAGGCCTAAAAAAGGGTGCGATGATTGTTTGTGATGAATGGCTTACGTTTGTTATTTGTATCCTTGGAGTTTCAACATGAAATCCTTTCTTAAAAAACTAAATATTTAAATATATAAGTTTTTAGATTTAGTTCTGAAGATGAGATGATTAACAATTCTTCTTCCAACTGAAAAATAAATTACTCAATTCCTTTCTCGTATTCCTATTCATCAAAAGATACATTCTGCGCTTTCAGTATTCCTCTTACACGAAAGGCGAACCACGCCAGGAAGGCGAAGCAAGCTGCTGAAACTATATACGATAGCTGGATACCGATTATATCGGCTAACTTTCCTTGGATAGGTGGGATAATTCCACCTCCTAAAATCATCATGACTAAAAAAGCAGACCCCTGTGCTTGATATTTTCCAAGTCCAGCAAGGGATAATGAAAAAATACAAGGCCACATGATGGACAAAAACAAGCCTGCAGATAAAACACCATAAATCGCTATGTCTCCACTCCCAAAGACGCCAAAAGAAGTGGCTATTAAACCTAATAGTCCATAGGTTAATAAAGTCTTAGCTGGTTTATCATTGGTGTAGAAGAATGCAGCAATTTGAACAAAAACACATAAGATATACCAATATAATGCATCCACATTATATCCCGCTAATTTTGATAGAAGAAGAATAATTCCGAAGGCTACTAAGGGAACAACAAATCGAAGTATGTTCTTTGTCTTCTTTTCCAAGTTAAAGGCATTAATAGCGCCCGTCCATCGACCGATCATTAAACTGCCCCAAAACATAGCAACATAAGGCGCAATTTCAGAAGCGGACAATCCGCCAAAAGATGGTTTTTTCATCAATTCACCTAAGTTACTGCCTACTGCTACCTCAACTCCAACATAAACGAAAATGGCCAGCATTCCCAACGTCAATTGCGGATATTGCATGGCACCCCAACCTTCTTTTTGGGAACTGCCTCGGGTGGATGCAAAAATTAATCCGCCTAAAATCACAACCAATCCTCCTGCGAGCCACATCATTCTTTTGAATTCCAAAGGGCCTTCTATCTCCTTAATTTTATCTTCAATTGTGGCTTTCGTTGCCAATTGAGTAGTGTTCAATTCACCTAATGCCACGCCTTGTTCGTCTAAACTAACCAAATCTAAATCGTGATTTAACTCCACAATTTGTTTCGCTTCATCACTTCGGTACGAACCAAAAACGGGAACAAAACATGTGATTAACAGTCCGGTAATGACCAATAAAGTCGCCAAAGCTTTTCCTGCTTTTTCCGTTTTTTCATCCCTTATTCCTGCCGGAACACGTTTTGAAAAACCAAACATAATGGCAATTCCCAAAAACAAAAGTCCCACGCAACTGTACAGTATAATTACTTTACTCAAACTCAGATTGGCAATGGCCTCATCACTCATCGCTCCAGCTGAACCAAATAATGCAAGTGCAACAATTAACGGTCCTACCGTTGTTCCTAAACTATTGATTCCTCCCCCCAAATTTATTCGACTACTCCCCGTAGATTCGTCCCCTAGGGCAATCATAAAAGGGTTTGCAGAGGTTTGTTGCAAGGAGAATCCTAAGGCAACGATGAAAAGTCCGAGTAACATTCCTGAAAAGGTATTTCCACTAACGCTCAATATCATGGCGCCAGCACCAAGTGCTGAAAACAACAGACCATAAACGATACTTTTCTTGTATCCCCAAGATCCAACTAAATCTTTTCCTGTGCGGCTTCCTATTATAAAGATGGCAAGTGCCCCTAGATAGTAAGCTGAGTAAAATGCAAAATCAATAAGCTGACTTTGGAATTGATCTAAATTGAAATAATGCTTACAAAAAGGAATGAAAACACTATTGCCTGCAGCAATGAAACCCCAAAAGAAAAAGACAGAGGTTAATGAAATAACACCACCGTAATTTGTTGGAGTTGGAGTTTTTGTACTTTCTACCATAATTAAAATCTATTGAACGAAAATAGAAATATTTACTTAGTAATCAAGAATATTTGCGACAACTTATTTGCGCCAGAAATTGCCTCAATTGATTTCAAACGTTTGTCAAAATCTATTTTAGACATTCGAATGCGTATTAATTCATGTATTAAGGTAACAGCTTCTGAACTTTTATTGAACGAATGAAAACCAACTTTTATTCCTGAACCCAAAACCATTTCTGGCGAGCAGATTACGTGTCCAGAGGATAGCATTGCGTGCACAAATTTTAATTTCAGTCCAGAAGAATTATTCGTGTGAAGCAAATGTATTCTCGCCTTTTGAAGAACGGATTCCATTTCTGTTTCACTCGGGTTTTCAATTAATGAAATATCCGCTTTACTGCATTCTTCAGCTAATTCAACTGACGGATTCTTGCCGGCTATTATTACTTCAATGTTTTCCAATTGGGGTTTCACTTCACGGATTATCCATGAAACCGCAGCTTCATTTTCCTCTACGGAAAGATTACCATGGAACAATACATATGGCTCGGTTTCCTGATATTGTGATTTCGATTCAAAAACTGAGGGAACAAGAGTCGAATTTGGATTAATGACTTTAAAATGTGCCAATTCATTGGGCGAAATAACCAACAATCCTTTCGCTTTAGATAAAATCGATTCGTATTTTTTTAGTTTTTTCGCTTCGGATCGGTAATAGATTCGCTTAATTCCTGTTGCTTTTTCACTTAATTTCTGATAATATTCATGTTCAATATTATGCGTTCTTAAATAGAATTTACCGGGTTGTAAATTCAAATAATGGGCACAATGTAAACCTTCTAGCAGCACTTCATCTGTTGTTTCCCTTAGGGTTTTTTCTAACTCAGAATTTATTCTTGTATTGACAATAAAAGGCAATTTCGATAACCAATATTTCAATCCTCTTGGACGCTTGTAATAATAAACTTTTGCGTATTTTTCTAGCTCTGGTGCCTTTGGCCTTTTGTATTCAAAGCAATGCAGTATAACTTCAAAACCATTTTCCGCGAACCACTTTATACGCGAAAATACGTCGATTACGCCACCATAATCTGCTGGGTAAGGAACATCAAAAGAAACAATATGAATCCGCTTTCTCATTCCTTTAAATAGATTTCTTCAAGCACTTTACTTTCATTTTCCCAATTGAGAATATCGGCTGTTTTTAGGCAATTCTGCTTGAAAACGGTCAACTTTTCATCATTTTTGAGCATTTTTTCCAACTTTTCAGCTATTTCTTGCACATTTACGTTTTCTAAAATCTCACCGATTTCATGCTCCTCAACTACCTTTTTGACTTCTTTAATCGGACTTGCCAAGATGGGTATTCCGGTCTGGATGTAATCAAATATTTTATTCGGTAAAGAATTCTCATAATTGATGTTGGTTCCTTTGTCCAAACTCAATCCAATATCTGCTAAGCTGGAAATCGCCAACATCTCTTCGTAAGGTCGTTTACCCAGAAAAAGCACCTTGTTTTCCATTTGGTTGTTCTTGACATACGCTTTCAATTGTGGGACAACATCCCCATCACCGACAAAGACAAGAACAGCATTTTCAATATGTTTCATCGCCTCCACTAATTCCTCGGCGCCCCTGTCTACGTTGATTCCCGCTCCTTGAAGTATGAGCATTTTCTTGTTTTCTGGTATTCCGTAATCTGATTTTTTGACTTTTTTCAGTTCTCCAATTTTGGGAGAAACATTGCGTACGACGAATAGCTTCTTGCCATATTTTGCCTCATACATAGCAGCGATTGACTGATTAACCGTATAAATCTTGTTCAGTTTTGGGAAAATACTCGATTCTATTCGTTCCCACACTTTTTGAACATTTGGGCGAGCCACCAATTCTGGAACACCCGTGTAGTATTCGTGGGAGTCGTAAACCAATTGAACGTTTCTTTTGTATTTCTGCGCCATTCGAGCCGCTAGAAGTGTATCTAAATCATTCGCGACGATCAAATCCGTTTTTTGAAACAGCAGAAAAAAGAAAAAACGGAGATTGAGATTCGCATAAAACAACGGCCCCTTTTTAAACCATAGAGCGAAACGTTTCGTTTCATATTTTCTCGGTTCGAGTTCTTTGCTATATGGGAGTTTTCGTCCCAATAAGGTCACGTTGAAATCCTTGTCGTGCAAAAAGCTGCAGACTTTGTGCACCCGCTGATCGGTATACAAGTCGTTGGAAACAAGAACAAAAACTTATTTCTGCATGCGATAGAATCAAAGTTAAGGAACGAAGTGTATTAAGGACGTAAATCCTCCGGATTTATTTGATTGACCCACAAAGTTGTCAAAGAGTCTATTTCAGTTAACTTTTTCGGAATATAAGTATAGATTAACTCCAATTCCTCTTTGTAACTCATCGAATCCGAATGATTTGGGTCGTCAATTGGCCATTTCTTAAAATGATTTTCTACATCTTGAGGTACGAGTTCCGCGTAATATTCGGCTATCATTCCCTTGATTTTATCCAGACCTAGACCTTTCTCTCGGAGCGAAAACCACTTAGTTTTTAACTTTTTCCGGTAGTTATCAATGTTCAATTCAAACAACCTTTTTAATAATGCATTCCTTTCCCAGGCCAAATGATTCACCTCATTTTGACGTGTTCCATCTCCATTTCGACCAAAACTGTCGTCGTAATCCCATGGCACAAATTTCCATCGACTTCCTTCTTTTTTGTACCAATAGAAATTCTTTACTACGCCATCTCCGTTGTTGGTCAGTAAAAGCAACAAATGAAAATCGATTATATTGTTTATGTCGAAATAGTTCAATATTGACGATCTAAACTCCACATCATTTGAGGTGTGAATCAAGTTCCAAAGAGCTATGATTTCCTTTCTATTGTCGTCGGTTTGTTTCTTAGGGTATTTTTGTTGAAACACGTCTTCCCCATCTTGTTTTGGATATCCTTTGTAATAATCATTAAACAGCGCACCATCCTTCAAGATTATGGCTGTAGAGTCTTTCTTTTTTATACCCAAGAATGATCGATCCACTTCTTCCGTGATAAGATAAAGTCCGCGAAAATCATTGTTTATGTATAGATTTCTGAAACACGTTTTTGGAGCAAGATTAGCAGGGGAAAAGGAACGGAATAAATCGTAACTCAAACGATGACGGACGAGTGATTTGTCCGCATAATTCGCATTAAAAATGTAATCATCGTCTTTCTTCCAGCCTGCATTTAAAACCAATTCATCTTTAAACTGAACGGTGAGTGAATGTTTTGGATATTTGCTGGAGGAGCCACCTCTATATTTGGCTTTAACTTGGAGCGTATCACCCAAGGGGTTGAATTGAAAATAAGCCTTGTGTTTTTTGTCCCAAGAAATTTTCTGAATAGAATCTCCAACGAGGTAAAAAGATGGAATTGAAACGGTTCTTTCTTTGGCCTTTTTTACCCCAGATCTACATGAATTAATCAGAATCAACGAGAAAAAAACGACCCCTATGTAGCGTAAATTCATGATTTGTTGATGCTAATTATCATCTATAAAAATAGTTAGATGCTAATTTAGCTAAATCTTAGAAAAAGAACATCTGATAAAACTGCCACAAGGCGATTTGTTTGAACCAAACTTTCTAACCCTTGTACAGAGCAAAAAAACGTACACATCATGAAAAAAATAATCTTATTATCATTTGCCTTCTTGGCAACAACAACATTCACCTTTGGCCAATACAATTCCTGTGCTGGTAAAAGCAAGGTGATGGAAACTAGAACAGAAGAAGTTTACGACGACGAAGCAAAAGAGTACCGAACCGTAACTGTGCAAAGTGAAGTCCAAAACAAAGATGATTTCGGAAATGCATCGGGTAGCCAATATGATCTGGCGGTTGATGGAGCATTCGAAGGACAAACCATTGTTGTGCTTCATTTTTATACCGGAGAAAACTTCAACTTTGAATTACCGAAGGCGGCTTTGAAAGAAAAGGGTTTTAGTGTTTATCGATTTGTTAATACAGCACCAACTCCCGAGGTTTTGGAGGAAGCCTTATCGAAAGCCTGTCAACTTTGGGTAATTTCTTCGAGCACAAGACATTTGAACGATGAGCATGCCGAAGTAATTGAAAAATTCTTCTTTAGTGGAAAAGGTGTTTATATCTGGGGAGACAACGACCCTTATCACGCCGATGCAGACTTTTTAGCAGAAAAATTAGTTGGAGTTACCATGGACGGTGGCTACATGGGAAACCAAAACGTAACGTTTAAAACAGATTCAACTGCACACGGCATGCAACAAGACCATCTTATTACAACAGGATTGGAATACGTTTTTGAAGGAATAACGATTGCTAAAATTAACGATCCACAAAACGCGATGAAGCCATTGGTTTGGAGTACGGATGGAAATGTGGTTACGGCAATATACGAGAACCAAGGTCAACGTCTAATCATCGACGGTGGATTTACACGCTTGTATTGCAACTGGAAAAGTGCTGGAACCGGTCGTTACGTGAAAAACGCTGCTGCTTGGTTGGTGAATTATGAGCGATTTGGTGAAGCTGTGGTGAGTGAGACTTTGGAGAATTAGTGCTTTTCCCATTAATTATTTCTTATCTTTATAGCAGAAAGAGCGCTAATTAGAAAGGTTCAATACGGAACCAGAGTGCTTTCGAATCCTGCAGTAGCATGATTTTTATACGTTTAGAAGGTTAGAAGGTTTAAGGTTTATTCGGGTGGAAGGTGAAATCCGATTCAACACCCAAATAGGGTACAAAACATTAATTATAATGTGGTACTTTAAAGAGCTTTTAGCCACTTTAGATTTCGATATTAAGTTCTTGATGATTTATATGTTTCGGAAAGTTAAAATCCGTTTCAAAAGATCTAAGAAAAAACTTACTATCACTATTAAGTGGAAGTAAAAAGTTAAAGCCTATGAAGAAATCATAGGCTTTTTATTTTTCAACTTGCATAACCGAAGCAAACAAATCATACGCTTTTTTGATACCATGCACATTGCTGAATACCATCCGTAATCGATCATTTTTTTCAGCCATGGAACAAGGCAATTCACCCGATTGAATGCGCTTCAACAAGACTTGAAAAATTGCCGATTCGTAGAATTCTGACTGCGGATCGGCAATCATAAATCCAACCATTTTTCCTCCTTTGATGACCAGCTTTTCAATTCCCAAATCTTGCGCCAACCAACGCAATTGGAACGACATCATCAATTCTTTCACCTCATTCGGTAATGGACCAAAACGGTCAATCAATTCTTCAGAGAATTTTTGCAATTCAGCTTCTGTCTTCAAATCATCCATTGCTTGATAAAGCGCAAGTCGTTCGTTGACATCATTCACATATTCGTGTGGAATTCGGGCTTCCAAATCGGTTTCAAGAACGCAATCGCGAACGAAAGTTTTAGCATCACCTGATTTATTTGCGAAGAGGTCCTTAAACTCTTTCTCTTTCAATTCGTCGACGGCTTCATTCAAGATTTTTTGATACATCTCAAATCCGATTTCCGAAATGAACCCACTTTGTTCGCCACCCAACATATTTCCCGCTCCACGAATGTCCAAATCTTTCATGGCAATGTTAAATCCTGCGCCAAGGTCTGAAAACTGAACCAAAGCTTCCAATCTTTTTCGTGCTTCGGAAGTCAAGACACTGTATTTCGGAGCAATCAAATAACAAAATGCTTTTTTGTTGGAACGCCCCACTCGACCGCGCAATTGGTGTAAATCACTTAATCCAAAATTATGCGCATTGTTGATAATAATTGTATTTGCATTGGAAATATCGATTCCACTTTCAATGATTGTGGTTGCCAAAAGCACATCGTATTCGTGGTTGATGAAATCGAACATGATTTTTTCTAGCTTCTCACCGTCCATTTGACCATGACCAATTCCTACACGAACTCCAGGACATAGTCGCGTAATCATACCGGCTACTTCTTTGATATTCGCCAAGCGATTATGCACAAAAAAGACTTGTCCACCTCTGCTCACTTCATAAGCAATTGCATCCCGGATTAGTTCTTCATTAAAGGAAATAATTTCCGTTAATACAGGTTGCCTATTGGGCGGAGGAGTATTGATGATACTCAAATCTCTTGCGCCCATCAATGAAAATTGCAGTGTTCTTGGAATGGGTGTTGCCGTCAACGTAAGGGTATCAACCGTTGCACGAAGTGTTTTCAATTTATCTTTTACTGAAACACCGAACTTCTGTTCTTCATCAATAATCATCAAGCCCAAATCCTTGAACTTAACTCGGTTGCCAACGAGTGCATGCGTTCCGATGAGAATATCAATTTCGCCATTTTCCAGTTTCTTCAAGGTCTCCGTCACTTTCTTGGCTGACTTAAAACGATTGATATAGTCAATTGTGCAAGGAAAATCTTTTAACCGTTCTTGGAAACTTCTGAAATGTTGCATGGACAAAATGGTCGTCGGAACTAAGACTGCCACTTGTTTAGAATCTGTAACAGCCTTGAATGCCGCACGAATGGCAATTTCTGTCTTTCCGAAACCGACATCTCCACAGATCAATCTATCCATGGGCATGGGTGATTCCATGTCTTCTTTTATCGCTTGCGTTGCCTTGAATTGGTCGGGTGTATCTTCGTACATAAACGACACTTCCAACTCATTCTGCAAATACGAATCGGGCGAAAAGGCAAATCCAGGTTGCGCTTTCCGTTTCGCGTACAGTTGAATCAAATCGAAGGCCAATTCCTTGATTTTCTTCTTCGTTTTGTTCTTGAGGGTATTCCAAGTTTGCGTTCCTAATTTATTCATTTTAGGAGCAATACCGTCTTTCCCAGTAAACTTTGAAATCCTGTGTAAAGAGTGAATGCCTACATAAAGGACATCACCATCTTTATAAATCAAACGAATCGCCTCTTGTTCTTTTCCGTTCACATCAATGGTTTGTAGACCTGAAAACTGTCCGACACCATGATCAATATGCGTTATGTAATCTCCTTTTTGAAGGTTATAAATATCCTTTAACAGTAAAGCTTGTTTTGCTTGGCGGAATCCTTCTTTTAATTGGAAGCGATGATATCTTTCAAATATTTGGTGATCTGTATAACACGTCAATTTCAGATCTGGTGAAATAAAACCTTCATGCAAGGCGATGGGAATAGGTGCAAATTCAGTTTCACCACCGATGTCTTCCAATATTTGAATCAATCGTTCAATTTGTTTCGGCTGATTGGAAAAGATGACATTTTTGAATCCTTCTGCCGACTTTTCCATTAGGTTTTCACGAAGCAATTCAAACTTCTTGTTGAAACTAGGTTGCGGTTGAAATTCAAATCGAAACGATTCTTTGGGTTTGAAATGATATTCGGGTCCCCACTCAAGTACAGCATGTTCTTTCAACTCCGCCGCAAATTCATTTCCCGAATAAAACAAAGTTTCAGGATTCGTTCGACGCGTATCATCCCCAAATTCAGCAAATATTTTTTGTGCTTTCTCAAAGGCTCCATCCAGAATTCCTGTCGAATGCTCAAAGGCCGATATCCAAACGTTTGTTGAATTTCCGAGAAAAGTAAGTAAACTACCTGTTCCTTCACTCGTCAAGAATTCATCTTGAATATTAGGAACAATATGAAAATGTTGATGAGTTTTGACAGAAAGTTGGTCTACCGGATCAAATACACGTATCGTTTCCACTTCGTCCCCAAAAAACTCTATTCGGAAGGGTAAATCATTGGCAAAAGAAAAAATATCGACGATTCCACCTCGAATGGCATACTGACCTGGTTCATATACATATTCCACTCTGTCAAATTGAAACTCCATCAATAATTCATTGATGAAATCAATAGAATACGTCTTGCCCACCTCAACTTTTAAGGTGTTTTTCACGAGTTTTTGTTGGGTGGGAACCTTCTCAAAAAGCGATTCTGGATAGGCAACCAACCATACATTTTTTTGATGATTCAGTGCTTCCAATACCTCAGCACGGGCAACTACGTTGGCATTATCGGTTTCTTCCACATCATATGGAACCCGATATGAAGCCGGATAGAAAAAAATATTCTTTTGATTGGGATGTAAATGCTCAAGATCGTTCAGAAAGTACGCCGCTTCCTCTTTGTCTTGTAAAATAAAGAGATGATGTCCAGGGACTTGACTTGCCAATGCAGCTGCGCACAAGGCTCGCGACGAACCCACAAGCCCTTTCCACTGTATCAGATTGCCAGCAAATTGTAAAGCATTCGCTGTATCATCTATTTGGGGTAATTCTTTAAATCGATTTACTAATTGCGCTATATCCATTTCCTACTTGTACAAACCACGAAAGTGCCCCAAGTGTTTTTGGGACATTAAAAATTTTGTGCAAAGATACGTATAATTCGAAGCCTACAGCAAGGGTAGATTGATCGCTCCGCTCCAATCATTCGAAGCCTACGGCATTCTTTACATAAGAAATAATGTACGAAGTGAAATTACTCAATTGCTAGAGGTTTCGAATTGTACATCTTGGTTTCCTGGAAAAAAACATCATTCAAATGAACTTTTGTATAAGTTGTGAGTATTCCTTTCAAACACAAAAATCCAGTGCACTGATTTTTATAACTTTAAAACAATGAAAAAAATAGTAGTAGGATTGGTCATTTTGATGACAACGGGACTTTGGGCACAACCACCTGAAAAAGTATATAGTATAACCAAAGAAATGAGAGAAATGAGCTGGTACAAAGACCAGCAAGTAGCATGGGAAAAAGTAATTGCCGAAAACTCCATGAATGGAGATGCTTGGATCAACTACTATGCCGCTGCGCGAGCCATGAAGAACATTGCTCCTTCTGAATTAAGAAAAAAATACAAAGATCTATGCGCAGAGGTTGTTGTAAAATGTGGCGAAGCCATGCCCAATTCATTTGAGTTTCACTACCTCAATTATAGAGAAAAAGGAGCCTGGAATGGAGGCGATGAACTATTGAAAGCAAAAAACCTAAGGCCGAATGCACAAGAATTGATTGAAGAATTGATGATTTATTATGAATTACAGCGAGATCAAGACAAACATTATGAATATGCGAACCGAATGTTCGATGCGAATGAAATGGCAGCAGGACAATTAAATTGGGCGTACAACCTACTTTCGGAATTGGATCAGAATGCCATTCTTTTTACACATGGCGACAATGACACGTATTCCGTTTGGATAGTTGCTGCGGTTAAAAATTTTCGACGCGACGTAACGATAATCAATACGTCATTGATGCGGGTTGACGATTACCGAAACCTTCTTTTTAAAGACATGGGTTTACCTAAGATGGATCTGATAATTGATGAAAAAACATCGAGAGAAGATTACCACAACGCTGGTGAGAAAATTGTAAAACACATTATGAAAAGCGAACGGCCGATGTATTTCGGAACCGCTTGTAGTTATCAATTCGAAGACTTTTTTGGTGAAAACTTGTATCTAACGGGATTGGCTTATAAGTACTGTGAAAAGTCCATTGACAATACAGCGATTATAAAACGCAATTATGAAAAAAGATACATGCTCGACTATTTGGTTCAGACATTTTCCTACCATATCCAAAACAACCAAGTACTTCAACTGAATGCGTCGTACTTGCCTTCTATGGTGAAATTGTATAAACTATATGATAATAGCGAGGACATTCAACGAAAAGAAGAATTGAAAGAATTGATGCTTCTTGTTGCCAAGAATTCCGGAAAAGAAGCAGAAGTAAAGGAAATGATTGGTTTATAAACGTGATTGTTGAGTTTAAAAAAACATACCGATGAAGAATTGATGGTTCAAGTAATGGACAATCATTCTCATCCTGCTATTGTTGAATTGCATGCGCGTTACAGCGGTCGGTTGTTGGGCTACTTTATCAAAATGCTTGATAAAAATGTTGATCTCGCTCAAGACTTTGTGCAGGACTTATTTTTGAAAATAATGGAGAAGAAACATCTCTTTGATCCCAACAAGAAGTTCTATACATGGGTTTTTACAATTGCCTCGAACATGTGTAAAACGAGTTATCGCACCAATGGACGTTCGGTAGATTTTCAACCCGAGAAACACGATCAAATACGCGCTCAATACAGCGATAACTTGGCCGAAAAGAAGATTTTCTTAGATGCACTTCAAGTCTCCATCTCTAGCTTGGAGGACCATCATAAAGAAGCGTTTGTCCTTCGTTTTCTCGAACATTTCTCCTTAAAAGAAATTGCACAAATTATGGAATGCTCAACCGGAACAGTTAAATCTCGATTGTTTTATTCGACTAAAAAAGTTGCTGAAAATTTGAAAGCATTCGACCCAAGTTTTGAATCCACCATATTTAAATTACCATAACATGGAATCCATTGAAAATCGACTATTCGACTTATTGGAAAAGTTCTCATACGAAGCATTATCTGAAGATGATAAACTTTTCGTTTTGTCACAAATGACGGAGCAAGGCTTTCGAAATCAACAAAAGGTTCTTTTAGCTGCTGATGAGCTAGTTTATCCCGCTCCTGCACCTCTTCCGCTTGTCATTCCTTCTAAGAAATCTGGCTTTTGGATGAGTCCTGTTCCTTTGTACCAAATTTTCCTAGGTGCGGCTGCCGCAATAATAGCAGTTATCTTGCTGTGGCCAAAAGAAAATGATAGGAACAATCTGACGGCCATAAAGCCTGAGACCATTTATAAAACTGAAATTGTTCACGATACAGTTTTTGAACGTATTGAGAAAGAGATTCCCGTTGCAATGGCTTCGATCCCCGAAACTGTTTATATCTATCAACAATCAACTAATTTACCCCCTCCGGAAAGAATGTTAGAAGTTAATCAAACGAATTCCGCAATAAAGATTAATCCCTCCGACTTGACGAGTAATACGAAGTCCATGAAAAATGATGAAACGGCTAAACTTTTGCCTGAAGTTCCTGAATTCGGTTTGTAGATTTAATGTAAAACGACCAACTTCTTCGTGCTAATTTGATTACCATTAGAAAACTGGAGGTGGTATACTCCATTTGGTAATTCCTCCAATCGAAGATTCCATTCTGTCGTTTCAAAATAGTTTTTTTGTAAACAGACTTTCCCGAATTCGTTTACAACGCTCAGCTCACAATTTTCTAATTCACTACTTCGAATGTTTACAAAGTCATTGGCAGGATTTGGATAAACACTAATGTTCAAACCATCAGTTTTTACGTCCACTGCCTTGATATCTGAATAACTGAAATTACCATCAAAGTCGGTTTGTTTCAATCGATAATAAGATACTCCAGAATAAGGTCGCTCATCCATCGTTCGATAGCTCAATGCCATTTGGCTATTTCCAGCTCCTGGTTCAGAATGAATTTCTTCCCAAGTGCTTCCATTACTTGATCTTTCAATGGTGAATTTGTCATTGTTTAATTCTGATGCGGTGGTCCAATCTAATTGCACCGATCCTCCGTTTTGAACGGCCGAAAAATCCGTTAACTCGATGGGCAAAGGATCATAACCTACAATAGTAATGTTGTCGAAGCTAATTTGTTCGGTACCTGCTGAATTGCTCGCCGATAGGCGAAACTGAATGGTAAACCCACTTAAACCTAAAATTTGAACTGTTTGGGTACCCCAATCGGCATCTGTTGTTCGGCAATCACCAGAAGTGCCGCCGTCATCACCATAAAAAGTATGCGTTCCACAAGAAGCATACAGTCCGCACCAACCCGCATAATTTTGAACCAATGTCCAAACACCGCCATTGATACTATATTCTATATCTGCGTAATCTTGACTTGCCGCATCTACACAATCATCTGCTCCAAAATAGAGCCCTTCCATATCTCCAACTTCAATACAATCCACTTGAAAATAAACCGCCGGCCAACCTGTAATATTTATACTTTCGGATATAAGTGAAACATGATCTCCATTCACATCTTGGGCTTCTATCGCTCCTGAACGGATATCCCACCAATCACCCGATGCAGGAATACAAGACACACATCCACTCAAAGTCCAATCTGGAGACGGATTTGTGGTGTTATTATTCGCACCAACCGTTGTTCCATCCACATACGAATTGAAGTTCTCAGACCAAATTACAGTCTGTGCTTGCATCGTTGAACAAAGTATGAGGGAAAAAAGATATGTATATAGTGTTTTCACGGGCAAGCAAGGTACGACGTTTTCGAGGATAAAAAAATATAATTTGCTCTAAAGGCAAAAAATTAATCCCTCGTTAACATAAAGGTTATAACTTACCTAACGGCTCCTTCAACATCCCCATACACTTCTCCATCATATTTTTAGAACCTGTGTAATACGGTACGCGCTGATGCAGTTTGGTTGGTTGGATATCGAGGACGGGTATGCGACCTGTTGTGGCCATTCCGCCCGCTTGTTCCGCGATAAAAGCCAAAGGATTGCATTCGTATAATAAGCGAAGTTTCCCTTCTGGATTGATCGTGGTATCTGGATAAACGTAAATACCTCCTTTGATCAAGTTTCTATGAAAATCGGCAACCAATGAACCGATGTATCGACCCGAATATGGATGTGACGGCGTTGCATCTGCCTCTTGACAATACGAAATATAATCGCACAGACCGTCTTCGCAAATCTTGATGTTTCCTTCGTTCATAGCATACAAACGTCCATCTTCGGGCATTTTCATGTCCGCATGTGAAAGACAAAACTCACCAATACTGGGATCTAAGGTAAATCCGTTCACTCCTTTACCTGTTGTATACACTAACATCGTTGACGAACCGTACAAAACATACCCGGCAGCAACTTGATCTCGTCCTTTTTGCAACATATCTTCCATGGTTGCTGGTGATCCTTCTGGAGAAACTCGACGATAAATTGAAAAAATGGTACCAATTGAAACGTTTACATCGATGTTTGATGAACCGTCAAGTGGATCGAAAAGAACAACGTATTTTCCGTTTTGAGAAATCTCTGAATCGAAGGCAACAAAATCATCATTTTCTTCAGAGGCGATACCACAAACTTCCCCTCCTTGCTCAAACATTTTGATAAATTGCTCGTCTGCGATAACATCCAACTTTTGCTGCTCCTCTCCTTGAATGTTCACTTCCCCTTGCGCTCCAAGAATATTGTCAATCAAGCCGGCACGGCGAACATCATTCGTCACAATCTTTGAAGCAACAGCAATGTCGTTCAGAATACGGGACAATTCACCTGTTGCAAATGGAAAATCTGCTTGGCGATCTAAAATAAACTCATTAAGGGTAATTAATTTGGACATCCGATAATTTTTGGGCAAATATCGGCATTTTCAAACAACCTCAAGAAAAATTAATTAGGAATTAAATTCGTTCGAAATCGTAGATGTATGCTGTGTCTTTCCATGTACCTGGTTGATTCCATGAATCGATTCGTTGATTGTATGTTACAGTGAACGTATTTCTATCGGTAATAGTACCTTCAACAGAAACTGAAGTGTCAGGTAGGTTTTTAACCAATGAATCTGGCATTGCCATTGATTTGGCTGCCCAATCAATTAAGAATCTGAATTCTGTTTGTCCTTGGTCAAAGCCATTCGCACTGTAAATTCCCATGTAGGAAGGCTGAAAAGAATAAACATCTGCTGTATCAACAAGCGTATCATTCCACGTATAAACATATCGTCCTTCCATTTTCGTAGAAGAATATGAACACGAACCATCATCCTTTTTATTTTCTGAAAAATAGTTTATGGCTAATTCATCCGTACAACCCTTCTTTTTACAAGAAGTTAAAGTAACTGCGAAAGTAACAGCACAAAAGGACAAAAGGATAGATAAGGTCTTCATATACATTGATTATTTCTACGAAGCTACTACATTTTTTTTTTCTGTCAAAACAATATTTTGCCTAGAATTCGGAAACTGAGCGGATTCTACTGTCTCACTTTTTTGTTGCGGTAAAATTCAAAGGTTCCAATCTTAAAGAAAATGCCTTCACGTTCACCTTTTGCATCCGTGCCTTTCTTCACTTTTACTTCCGACTTAATAATGTCTGATAATTTTCGGGTTACGGGTCTAGCTACATCCTTCATGGCTATCGCGTAATCGGAATTTTGATTTGAAATCTTCTTTTCATCATTTGACTTCGACTTATCAGGTCCCATAGCAATCGTGATATTGTCCAACTTCTGATTTTCAATGACTTTCAGTTTCGTTGGATTTTTCGGCGTTTGAACGGGTTTTTCTTCCTGCGCCATTTGTTTATTTTCTTTCTGCGGAAGGTTAAATTTCGCTTCTTCCTTTTTTACAACACCTTCGTTGAATGATGGATTGTTCGCGAACCGGGCATCAAAGTTGGATTCGACCTGAACAGCATCATCGTTTACCACTTTTGAATTGGGCAAATTTTTGATTTTATAATTTAGGTCATGCGCGGCCGATGTGGCTTCCAAGTTGGATGGGCCAGCGGGCATTAACCAAAAGAACAAAACGGCACAAGCGGCGGCTAAAGCACTATAGTACGGCCACAAAATAATAGCTGCTCGTTGTTTCAAGTTCTTCTTATCTGCATAAACGATGGAGGTGTGGGCTTCAACCGTAGTCAAAGCATACATCTTTTGGTCTTTCTTGAATTGCGGATGCTCAATAAGAAATGCATTCAGTTCGTTCAATTGCCTCGTATTCAATTGACCTTCTTTCTGAGCAATTAAAAAGAAATCAATGTTGTTTAATGAAATCGCTTGAGAAGCAATATCTGTTTTCAGTAGGTTTTTAAAGTCTTGACCAAGTGTTACCTTTTCATTCTCCAAAACCAATAAATCATCCTCCACTTTTAATTCTGGATGATCATTCAGAAAAGCGAACAAATCAATCGTATCATTTTCGCCCAGATTTCCTTCAAGGTAATCCAGATAAAACGATTCGTAATTTTCTGTATTTATTTTGTTGCTATTCATTCTTAAACTATCAATTCAATATTTTTCAAATATCCTTTGAGCGTTTGTCTGGCTCTAAAGATATATACTTTCACCTGCGCCTCTTTCAATTTGCAGATTTTTCCAATTTCTTCATACGAATAACCTTCGTAATCTCTTAGCAAAACAACCGTCTTTTGGATTTCAGGTAAGGTCTCAAGAGCTTCGTTTATGATGGCTTGCACATCAAAATTTGTGTCGGGTTGTGTGCTCCGCGACGCATCTTCTGCTGGCA
>CBFIBY010000007.1:0-4071 GCA_965660955.1 Crocinitomicaceae bacterium
CTCCGTCTGATTTGACTGACTTTCAGAATTACTTCCACAGGCGAATACGACTCCCATCAAAATAAATACAGTAATCAAACCAAGAATTCGCATAATCGTTCTTTCGCACTTCGCGTCAAATTTTGACGCCAAGATTCGGCAAAAGTAACTAGAAATCAGATGAGAATTGAACGGATTCGTTCCAAAAGTGTAATTAATTGTATAGAATGCGTTATGGGACAAACACTAAACTTAATGAAGCCGATTTTATTGCCAATTTTTATTGTCTTTGCTTCCTTTTTGGGGTGCAATTCGGCTGTTGAGACAGACAATAAAAAAGACTTTGACAAAGACATTGAACTAGGCTCACCTTCTTCTACAGTCAATAGTCAAGCGTCAGAATCAATGTCTTCGTCAACGTCAGAATTCGATTCCACCTATAAAACCATTCATATTTTCGTTGCCTTGTGCGATAACAAATACCAAGGCATCGTTCCCGTCCCAAAAGCGATTGGCAATGGTCAAGACCCGAACAACAATTTGTATTGGGGTTGCGCTTATGGCATAAGAACTTATTTCAAACGGAGTGCAGAATGGAAATTTCTAAAAACGGAAAAGATTGATTCTGTTCTGATGGAACGCGTCATTTTTAAGCATGCATCAAAGAAATTCTACCTCGTTGCTGATGCGTATAACGGGCAATACATTGAAAAATGTACAAGAGACTTTTTCGAAAGTACTTCGGGGAGGACAAAGGATACACTTCGGATCAATGAGCGTACCATTGGCATCAATGGAAATTCTAGTCTTTGCGCGTATATCGGACACAACGGCTTGATGGATTTTAGAATAGACGAACCATATGAAAGCGTTGATGGTAAATCGAGAGATGCAATCATTCTCGCTTGTTTGAGCAAGAAATATTACGGCTATTACATGAGCAAAGCAAAAGCCAATCCACTGGTTTGGACAACTAATTTCATGGCGCCAGAAGCGTATACCATTCATGATGCACTTTCGGGTTATGTTAGAGACGAAACGGACGAACAAATTCGCTCGAGAGCCGCTTCCGTTTATTCAAGATTTCAGAAATGCAGTGTAAAAGCAGCTAGAGGCTTGCTTGTCACAGGTTATTAAATTTAAAACTTACCTCATGAAACTCAAAACTATCTTTATTTTATTGTTTACAGGGATTTTTATTGCTGCTTGTAATGACAAACAATCTGAATCCGCAAAAGGAGACTATTCGTTCAATAAAATTCAAGCACTCGCCAACGAACCAGCAGGTCTCGTCGAGGAAAACGGTTCGGATTTTCAGCCAAAGAAAAGTCGGGACTCGAAAAGTAAATCCATTCAAACTGATCAAAAAATCATCCGAACGGGGTTAATGACCGTAGAGTCCAAAAACGTTCTGAAAAGCAAAAGCAGTTTAGATGCAACCGTTAAAAAGTTAGGCGGTTATTATGAGCAGGATGAGTCGGAGAACAATCATCGAGTGATCGATTACAATTTAGCCATTCGGGTTCCGGCAAGCAATTTCGATAAGTTGGTGAATTCAATTGAAAAAGGAGGCGACAAAGTCAGCAACAAAAGCATTTCAGCCGATAACGTAACGGAAGAATACTTTGACCTAAAAACACGACTTGAAAACAAACGAGCCTATCTGAAACGCTATCAGGAATTGCTCAATCGAGCAAATAGCATCGAAGAAGTTCTCAAAATCGAGGGAACCATACGTCCACTTGAAGAAGAAATAGAAAGTAGGGAAGGTCGCATTCGTTTTCTCAATGATCAAGTTGGTTTCAGCACTTTACATATTAATTTGTTTCAAAAACTAGCCTATTACGACAAACCCAACGAAGATACGTTCACTGACCGCGTGATGCGAGCTCTTGGCAATGGTTGGTCGGCCATAGGTCATTTGACAATTGGTTTGCTGACGATGTGGCCATTTTTGATATTAATTGGGCTTGCTATATTTTTCGTGCGGCGCTATTCTCGACGTAAAAAAGGAAAGCAAGCTTAATTTCGAACGAACAACCATTTCACGGAGTGATACAAACCAAGTCCGATATAACCTAAAATTCCAGGTTTCTTTCGTTCCTTGATGTACACCGTAATGGTTGAAAATTCAGCCAAATGATTAATTCGATTCATGCGTCCTTTCAACATATCTATGGTTCCGTTTAATCGTTCGAGTTCCTTCTCCACCAAAAGAGCAGCTTCCACGTTTTCGGCTTTTTCGAGTAAGTCGAGATAACGGTTTCTCGCCTTTTCGGCATTCTCCAATCTGATTTTAAAATCGAGGTAATCGTTTGTGACATCTTTGCCCGTAACGTTCTTACTCTGTACTTTACCTAAAGATTCGACTTCCAAAAGAGCCGCTTTCATTCCTAGGTGATTTACTCGAATAATCGACCGACCGGAACCTAATTCTGTCACATATCCATTGTATTTTTTGGCAATGGCTTCAAGCTGAACATTTGTAGAATCAGGGTTTTCCACAGCTAGAGAAACATTCGCATTGAAGATAACTTTCTTTTCTTGCTGACTAAGAATTTCTTCATCCGGCCCACTCAATTGATCCACCCTTTTATTTTCAAAACCGCTTTCGGTTTGAGCTGCATATTCCCAAGCCGGTGCGGATGATCGTTCTTTGGATGCGCCGCAGCTTGTAGTAGCTGTCAAGAAAATTAATGAAAAGGATGCAAAATGTAATCGTTTCATAAAACTGGTTTTTGTTCAAATAGTGATAAATTAATTTACCTTCGAAGTTACAAATTGAGCTAATCATTCTTCTGAAATTCTAATTAAATTTGAGAAACAGAATGAATATTGCCCAAACAGAACGTTTAATTTTGCGCGAGTTCAAATTGACGGATGCCCAGTCTCTATGCAATTTGAATAACGACCCCGAGGTTATAAAATTCACAGGAGACGCCCCTTTTGTCGACGAAAATGAAGCAAAAGCTTTCATTCAGGATTACTCGGATTACGGATTTGGTCGTTGGGCAGATAAAATGATTAATTTCAAGGCAAAATAAAGGACCTTGAATTCATTCAATCCCGTTCAATCTTCGAATAGAATCCAACAATTGGATGTATTCCGTGGCTTCGCCGTTTTGGGAATTTTCATGGTGAATATATTGGTCATGAATTGTGGTTTCACCTTTCGAATGGATTGGGAAGCAGAGCAAGTCGCACAAGGATATGGAAGCGCATTATTTATCTTAGAAACCTTTTTCTACTCGAAATTCTTTCCTATTTTCTCGTTCCTATTTGGCTTAGGTGTTGCCTTGCAAATTCAAAAGGTGAAATCGACTGGAACTTATTCTAATTGGTTTTTTGTCAGAAGATTCGGAGCACTTTTGTTGTTTGGGATAGCGCATATCTTGTTCATTTGGTCAGGCGACATTCTGAATCTCTACGCCATCATTGGTTTCATTCTTCTACTCTTTGCCAATCGTTCGGCAAAGTTTGTTTTGTGGTCGGCTATAATCGTGTTTCTTTTCCCTTATTCTAGAGATATTTTTCAAATTATAGCATCCTGGTTTGACTTCGACGCTACTCCTCTGCTTGCGATAGAACGAACGGATTTAATCGAATTAAAACGTAACGGTTCCTATTGGGACGGTATTCTTTTGCGCATTAAAGAGTACAAATTTGCCACTGAATTACTCTATGCTGGGATTGGTCAAACATCTTTTTCTATGGCATTGCTTGGCATGTATCTTGTAAAAAAAGGTATAATCAATCAACTATCCTCATTCGTGAATAAAAATATCTGGAGATTTGCCGCTATTGCTGGATTGATTATTGTCTTGCGATTCATGATTCTATATTGGGTTTGGCCAAATTTCAAACTCGAACCAGGAAGTTTGGCTTCAATAAGCATAGTAACTGTTTTCTTCTTGGGAGAAATTGCTACCGCCCTTTTATATCTCTACCTAATTACTTTACTACTACAAAAGAAATTTTGGAATGCTCTGCTCAGTCCACTTCAATATGTTGGTAAAATGGCCTTCACGAATTATATTTTTCAAAGTGTTGTTGGATATTTTTTCATGCGAACCTTCGGTTGGTACGAAATGT
>CBFIBY010000007.1:4081-37989 GCA_965660955.1 Crocinitomicaceae bacterium
CTTCAGCTGATTTTCATCGTTTTGGGAGTATTTGCTGTACAGATTGTACTGAGTAAACTTTGGCTGAAAAAATTTAAATACGGCCCACTCGAGTGGCTGTGGCGTATGATTTCCTACCAAAAAATTCTTTCCATCCGAAAATAGTTTTGAACCTATCCTGAATTGGTTTGTACAGTCCCTCAAATAATCAAAAAAATGTACAAATCAATTCTTATTACACTAATTAGCTTCGTTTTTACTACGCAGACATTTGCCGCAGACGAAGACATTGTTAAATCCGATATTACAGAAGTTACGGTCTATGCACAAGGTGCACAAGTGAAACGAAAAGCTTCGTATTCCATTAAACCAGGTGTTACCAAAGTTGTAATTGACGGTGTTAGTCCTCACATCGACCCGAACAGCCTGCAAGTGATCGCTAGCGGCAGCAAAGTCATAATTATCGATTCAAAGTATTCGATTTTCTATCCAAAACCAGAAGAAGTGAAATTGGACGGTTTACCATTAAAAGTTCGAAGAGACATCAATAAATTGACGGATTCTATTGAACAGATTTCTTTCGAAATTCAACAAATTCAGGATAAAATTGATGTATACCAAGCTACAAAATCCATTCTTCAAAACAACGGTACGATGAAGAGTCAAGGTAAAGTGAATGATTCTATTCAGCTTTTGCAACAAGCAATTGATTACTACACGCTGAAAATGTTAGAAATCAACAAGAATCTAACTGTTCAGAAAAAGAATCGCACGGATAAAAACCAATTGAAAGCAGAAATGAATAAGCGCTTACAGAAGTTGAGAAATTTCCAAAATGACGCAAAATTGAATCCAAAACCAAAAGGACCGAGTCATCGAATCACCGTTACCTTATCATCAAAAGAAAGTTCAAATGGACGCATGATTTTCTCTTATTTAGTCAGTCAAGCAGGATGGACACCTTTATATGATATGCGTGCAGATGTGACGAGTGGTAACATAAACATGAATTACAAAGCGCAAGTACACCAAAATTCTGGTGTAGACTGGGAAGGTGTGAAATTGAATATTTCAACGAACAATCCCTACCAAAATAAAACGATGCCTACGATGCATCCTTGGTATTTGAACTACAACAATTACCAATTGAAAGAAAAAGAAAGAGCGCAGAAGAAAAATTTGGAAATCGTAAGAAACTCAAATTACGGAAGTACACCTCAACCGGTTCAAGAAGTGCTTGAAGATGCAGTGTATACTAATTCGAATGGTGTTGCTTATAACGCAAAAACTACAGCAGACTTTACAACTGTTGTCGATCATATGATTTCGGCCGAATTCCAAATCGACTTGCCATATGATATCAAAAGTAACAGCGAACAACACATGGTGCTCATTAAGAACATGAATATTCCAGCACAGTACAGATACTACACGATTCCGAAATTGGATCAACAAGCGTATTTGATTGCTGAATTGACAGATCTAGCTGATTTACAATTAGTTCCAGCTACAGCAAACATCTTCTTTGATGGCAGTTACATTGGTGAAACGTATTTGAATCCTTCGCAATTAGACGATACCATCAACTTTAGTTTAGGTAAAGATCCGAATATCATTGTACGAAGAACGTTGATGAAAAATGAGTGTAAAGAGAAAATTGTTGGTAGCAACAAGGAACGTACGATGTCTTACAACATTGAAGTTCGAAACTTGAAATCAGCCGAAGTGGAGATCATCGTATTGGATCAAGTTCCAATCACAACCAATCCAGAAATTGAAATTGACGTTATCGACAAAGATAGAGCGAAGTACACTGAAAAAACAGGTAACCTCGAATGGAAATTAAAAATCAAACCGAAAGAGAAGAAGAGTATAAACTTCAAGTATCGTGTTGAACATAACAAAGACATGCAGATTTTCTTGTAGGCATATAGAGCAAAGTGGAAACGGGCAATGGCTAAAAGCTGTTGTCCGTTTTTTTATTTTTACATTTAAAGTTCAAAAATAGACAACAATGAAAAATTACGCGACTTTATTAATAGTGGGATTAGCAATCATGGGTTGTGCTCAACTTAAGAAAGACAAATCGGATAAGATCGAAAAAACAGAAGAAGTTATGACAAACACAAAATCATCACCAAAAGATCAATTGGGTAACCTTGACTTGGGAGCATTCTCAGTGAGTTTAGCTGTGAAAGACTTATCCGTTTCAAAAGCATTTTACGAAAATCTTGGATTTGAAAAACTAGGTGGCGATGTCAAAATGAATTACCTGATTATGAAAAACGGCACCACTCTGATTGGATTGTTTCAAGGGATGTTTGAAGGAAACATACTTACGTTCAATCCAGGATGGGATGAAAATGGTGAAAACATGGAGCAGTACACGGACGTTCGCTTAATTCAAAAACACTTAAAATCCAAAGGAGTAGAATTAGACAGCGAAGCCGATGCAACGACTACTGGTCCTGCTAATATCATTCTAAAAGATCCTGATGGTAACGTAATATTCTTGGATCAGCATAGATAGTTTTGACTCCAGTTGTATTTCCTTTAAAGAGACTCAATAAATAGTGGATGAAACATCTAATTATGCTTCTATTCTTGATTCCCATTACCTGTTTCGGGTAAAACTGTAATGAACTGAACAAAAAATACGATTCGCTATTACCAACAAACTTTCTAGACTTTTGTGACACCTCAAAATTGGAATGCCCCTCTGAAATCCAATCGTATTACTTGAGTATGACTTTTATGAAATTGGATTTCGTCGAAGAATCAAGAAACGAATGCCAGAAAATTTTATCTCAAAATGAATCTGGAAATGTTTTGGAGTTATTTCCTTCCCGATTAGCATTGATTTGCTTTTTACAAATGGAAGAATATAAAAGGCTTCGAAACGAGGAAGAATTCGAGAAATGGAAAAAATACGGAATGCAGTTTCTTAACAAAAAATGTGGAACAGGCAGAACCACTATGCTTAAATCCACCTATCAAGTTATGCATGATCGGTTCGAGGCAACGGGGAACAAGAAATTACAAAAAAAATATGCAAAGAAAATTAAAAAATGTGCGAGACCTTTTGCATGGGTCAACAGAAAATTCTTTCAATATTAAGTTCGGATTGCAAAAAGCACAAAAACAAAAACCCCTACCTTCGTGTTACCATAAACAAGCATGAAAAAATTCGAAATCCCCAGTTTTTATCGTTCACCGATTATCTCTGAAGTTAAAAACGCACGTAAGTTGGCCGACCCTCGAAAAAAGGACTTCTCTCCTGCCTTATTGGATTTCGGTAATGTGCAATTTTGGATTCCACGACATTTTGGATTCTGTTATGGTGTGGAAAATGCAATTGAAATCTCCTACAAAGCAATTGCTGAGAATCCTGATAAACGTATTTTCTTGTTGAGCCAAATGATTCACAATCCAGGCGTAAATGAAGATTTACAAAGCCATGGTTTGCAATTCATACAAGACACATTGGGCAACCAATTGATTCCATGGAGTGAAATCAAAGCAGATGACGTCGTCATCATTCCAGCATTTGGAACTTCGGTTGAGATTGAAAACAAATTAAATGAAATCGGTGTAAAAACGAATTCCTACAACACGACTTGTCCTTTTGTGGAGAAAGTTTGGAATCGTGCGGCCAAATTGGGCGATACCGACCATACGATTATTATTCACGGGAAATATAAGCACGAAGAAACTAGAGCGACTTTTTCGCATAGTCGGCAAAATGCTCCTAGCCTTGTGATAAAGGATATGAATGAGGCAAAAAAATTAGCGGATTACATTGTGGGCAAAGATTCGCTAGAGCAATTCAAAACCAATTTCAAAGGGAAACATTCTGAAAATTTCAATCCGGAAAAGGATTTAGAGAAAATCGGTGTGGTGAATCAAACCACCATGTTGGCAACCGAAACCCAAGAAATAACAGACTTTCTACGTCAAACGATGGTGGAGAAACATGGTTTGGAAAATATTAAAAATCATATCGCTGATACGCGTGATACACTTTGTTATGCAACCAACGACAATCAAAGTGCTACCATTGGTCTTTTAGACATTGAAGCAGATATGGCAATTGTAGTTGGAGGATACAATAGTTCGAATACAACCCATCTTGTTGAATTATTGGAACAAAAATTCCCGTGTTATTTTATCTCCGACGAAACGAAGCTTCGCGATGATAGCACCTGGTCTAGTTTCGACATTCATAAAAAAGTCGAGGAGCAAGTTTCCGTGGCCATGAACATTTCTCCCCTCAAGGTGATAATCAGTTCCGGTGCATCTTGCCCTGATGCGACAGTAGACCGAGTGATTCAAAGAATATTGGAATTAAAGGAAAATAATTTTTCTATTGAAGAGGCACTAAACAAGCTTAAAGTCAACATCTCGTCAACCAAAGTTTAAAGCAAATCTGAGATTAGTCATGGCTTTTATCATTTTTCCTTATCTTCGGTTTACCAATTCATGAGTGCACGAATCAACATACAACAACCTGAATTTCTATTTGATGAAATGCGAAAAAACGTGCTCAAAAAACTCGCTACACAACTTTCTTCAACCTTAAAATACCATAGCTACGAGCATACCATAAATGTGGAAAGAATAGCCGAAGAAATTGCATTAACGGAAGGACTTCAATCTCAAGAAATCAATTTAATCAAAACGGCAGCCTTGTATCACGATATTGGTTTTATTCACCAGCATGAGCACAACGAAGATTTGGCGATAAAAATGGCGAAAACGGAATTGCCCGATTTTTTATATTCGGAAGAGCAAATTCAGTTGGTCTCTGATATGATTCATTCTACGCGAGCCGGATTTGACGTTCAAAACATTTACGATAAAATAATATCAGACGCCGATCACGACTATTTTGGTCGACCAGATTACTTTGAAGTGGCCGATAAATTGCGAAAAGAATACAAATTCTATGGACAAGAATTCGCTGAAATGGATTGGTTGGATTTTCAAATCGACTATTTAGAATTGGAACATGTGTATTGGACAAAATGGTCAATTGCCAATCGGCAAGAAACGAAAAAACAAAACATCGCAGATTTAAAGCGAAAAAGGAAAGAACTTCAAATATGAAAATATATACCAAAAAAGGTGACAAAGGTCAAACTTCTTTAATCGGTGGAACGCGTGTCCCAAAATCATCCATGCGAATTGAATCCTACGGAACGGTGGATGAATTGAATTCTTATTTGGGATTGGTGAGAGATCAAGATATCGACAAAGAATACAAACGTCAGATTCTTGAAATTCAAGATCGCCTTTTTACCATCGGTTCTCATTTAGCAAGCGACCCTGAAAAATCAAAAATGCAATTGCCTGGACTTTTCGATCAAGACATCCAAAACTTAGAGCATTGGATGGACGAAATGGACAAAGAATTGCCCGAAATGAAGTCTTTTGTTCTCCCAGGTGGGCATCCAACGGTTTCTCACACCCACGTAGCTCGTTGTGTATGTCGTCGTGCCGAACGTATCATTGTTGACTTGAGTTCACACGAAAAAGTGGAAGAAATCGTTCCGCAATATATGAACCGACTGAGTGATTATCTATTTGTTCTGAGTAGAAAGTTGACACAAGATTTGGGTGCAGAAGAAAGCCCTTGGAAGCCGAGAATGTAAAGTATTAATCGTATTGCAATACTTATTACAAAACTTAATGGCTCAAAATTTGGAAGTTTTGAAAATAAGGTTACTTTTGCCGAAAAATAAACAACAAAAAAGAATTACAAAATGTATTGGACACTAGAATTAGCCTCATATTTGGAAGACGCCCCTTGGCCGGCATCAAAAGATGAGTTGATCGACTTCGCTATCCGTGCAGGAGCTCCTCTTGAAGTAGTTGAAAACTTACAAGATTTGGAGGACGAAGGTGATGTGTACGAAAGTATCGAAGAAATCTGGCCGGATTATCCGTCAAGAGAAGATTTCTTATTCAACGAAGACGAATATTAATCAATGATAAATGAATCGGTCCTGACCTCGCAAGAGTGTCAGGATTTTTTTTGTCCGAAAACTTCCCACCCCGAAAACCTCATTATATTTACAGAATGAATTTCCTTGGACACCTTTATTTCTCCCGAAACGACAAAGAGCTGATGCTTTCGAATCTTTTTGGAGATTTTGTCCGTGGTAAGAATCTATCTCATCTTCGTCCAAGTACACAACGAGGAATCTACTTGCACCGACATATTGATTCGTATATCGACAATCATCCTGCCGTTCACGAATTATTAAAAATCTTATACAAACCACTTCCTAAAGTTGCCGGCATTGCCATTGATTTGTACTTCGATCATATTCTTGCCGAGAATTGGAAAGAGCATCACAAAATAAACTTAGCCGACTTCACGCAAGGCTTTTACGGTTCTGTTGACCTTTCTCATCCTGAGTTCACTGAAAAGTTCAGATTCATGATCCAGAAAATGATAGAAAAGAATTGGCTGTATCAATACCAATTCGATTATGGCTTGTACAAAGCGTGCAACGGAGTTTCTCGAAGAATTTCCTTTGAAAATGAATTAAAAAATGGCCTAGATGTATTTCACGAATACCATGACCCAATCACAAAAGCTTTTGATTTATATATGACCGATGCCAAAACCTATTTAAACGAACTGGTCCTCCTGCCCGAGCAGTAAAAGTTTCCAAAAATTTAGTAACTTTCCTATTCATTTGAACGTGTCTATGAACAACTCGATTGGAACAATCTCCTCTCTTTTAATATTAATTTCCGTCCTTTTGGGTTGCGTCATGGATCCTAAAGACGAAACCATTTCTTTCGACCCAAAAGAAAGCCGATTTGACCTCGATCAAATTTTAAAACGAGGCAAGTTAATCGTCCTTGCCGAAAACAGCTCCACAACCTATTTCAATTATCGGGAAAAAGACATGGGTTTCGAATATGACATTCTCAAAGAGTTTACAAAAGAAATAGGCGTTGAACTAGAAGTCAAAGTGATTGATAATCTCGATCATATGATTGAAGATTTAAAAGGTGGAGATGGAGACTTGATTGCTTGTAACTTAACAGTCACAAAAGAAAGAGATAAAATCATGAATTTCAGTACTCCTTTAATGAGTATTTCGCAAGTCCTAATTCAGCGTAAAAAAGATTCCGATACGATTCACAACACCAACTTCATTTCGGAAGCATCTGAATTGGCTGAGAAAAAAGTACATGTGTGGAAGGAATCAAGCTACTACGACAGATTGGTCAACCTACAAGAAGAAATTGGCGACACTATTTATATTCATGGTGAAAATGGGATTATGGGATCTGAGGAAATGATTGAGATGGTTTCAGAAGGAATAATTGATTATACCGTTGTAGAAGAAAACATTGCGAAAATAAATGCGCGTTTCTTTTCCAATATAGATATTAGCGTTCCTCTTTCCGCAAAGCAAAAAATTGCCTTTGGATTGAGACAATCAAGCCCTCTGCTTAAGGCCCGAATGGACGATTGGTTAACTGAATTCACCTCAACCCCCGCCTATAAATATATATATCATAAATATTTCGAATTAGGTCAACATGCATTTGAGGCGGATGAAGATACTAAATCCGGACCGCAGAATAACTCAAAAGGAAAATTGGAAGACTACAAAGCCTTCTTTGAAAATGCCGGTAAAAAGCATAATATTGATTGGCGGTGGTTGGCGGCTTTGAGCTATCAAGAATCGAGATTCGACCCAAATGCCATTTCCTTTGGTGGTGCTTATTCGATGATGCAATTCATGCCAGAAATTGGCCCTAGCTTCGGAGTTTATCCTGATTCACCTGCCGAAGTTCAAATTATGGGAGGAGCAAAAAAACTACGCGCAGATTTCAAAATGTGGAAGTCAGTGCCTGATGAGCGACAGCGTATGAAATTTGCCTTAGGAAGTTACAATTGCGGTCAAGCTCACGTTTACGATGCGAGAAGACTCGCCACCAAATATGGAAAAGATCCAAACGTTTGGGACGATAACGTCGAAGAGATGATTTTGCGTCTCTCTAAAAAGGAATTTTATCGAGACGAGGTTGTAAAATATGGTTCTATGCGTGGAACTATTACCTATAAATACGTTAGAGAGATTACGGAAAGATTTGAACACTACCTCGAGGAATATCCATGAGTAATAAGCATTTAATTGTCATTCAAGGTCCTACGGCAAGCGGTAAAACTGCTCTTTCGATTGCATTAGCTAAGGAATTGAAAACCGAAATTCTATCCGCCGATTCTAGGCAATTTTATAAAGAAATATCCATCGGTACGGCAAAACCGACGCTAGAAGAACGAGATGGAATCCTCCATCATTTAATCGATTCACATTCTATTCAAGAGCCCGTTACGGCAGCTCAATTTGAAAAAGAAGCACTAAAAATACTTCCCAAAATTTTTGAAAAGCAAGATATCGCTATCATGATAGGCGGTTCTGGACTTTTTATCGATGCGCTTTGCTATGGTTTAGATCCATTACCCGCCGACAACTCCATTCGAGATAAATACCAGAAACTTCAGGAAGAAAAAGGGCTCCAATTTCTCCAACAAGAATTATATGAAAAAGATCCTGTTTACTCGACTGAAGTAGATTTAAGCAACCCGCATCGGGTCATACGCGCGCTGGAAATCATTGAATTGACGGGGAAAACGATGAAAGAAACACGTTCGAATAAAAAGCATTCACGTGATTTTCAAATCCACAAGTATGTTATTGATTTGCCCCGAGAAGATCTGTACGAACGAATAAACAGTCGTGTGCTTCAAATGCTCGAAGATGGGTTAATGGATGAAGTAATGGCCGTCAAAGAATTCGCACATCTACAAAGTTTAAATACAGTTGGATACAAAGAACTTTTCGCTTTTTTTGCTGGAGAAATGGACCAAGAAGAAGCCATTGCGCAAATTCAACAAAACAGTCGTCGCTATGCGAAACGACAGCTGACTTGGTTCCGAAGGGATGTCGAAAATCAATGGCTTAAAAGCACAACGACAGAAAATCGAGTAAACGAATTACTCCAAGATTTAAAGCAAAAACAAATCATCGCTTAACTTTGGAATGATTATTGAAAATCAATTTGTAAAAACCAACAAATGAATATTGTTTTTGATCAAGTCATGCCGATTCCTTTAGCCTCTATCGACCATAGTACAGATAGTATTTGGGGGAATAAAATTGAATTAAATGCTGGCGAAAGAATTCTTTTGAACGCTTCAAGCGGGAAAGGAAAATCAACTTTCACTTTTACATCTATCGGTTTGCGGAAAGATTATGAGGGACAAATTACCTACGATGGTAATGACATCAAATCTTTTTCTCCTAGCGATTGGACACCCATCCGTCAAAGAAAAATATCCGTTGTCTTTCAAGATTTACAATTGTTTCCGAATCTAAGTGTACGTGATAATTTGGTCTTGAAAAATGATTTACAGGGAAGTATGACCGAAGATCAACTCCAATCGCAACTAGAATTCCTAGGTATTGGCGATAAATGGACACAACGTTGTGGTTTACTTTCCATGGGGCAACAGCAGCGTGTTGCAATAATAAGAGCCTTAAGTCAACCCTTCGAATGGTTAATCATGGACGAACCTTTTTCTCATCTAGACAAAGAGAATGCGCAAAAGTGTCTGAAACTTATCAATGACCGCTGCGATGACTTGAATGCAGGTTTTGTATTGACTTCACTCGGCGACACCTACGATTATAACTACACAAGAGAATTAAAACTGTAACCCATGTTAAATAAGATATTATTCAAAAATCAGGACAAAATGCAACTGATCATTGCGATGATTGGAGCATTTCTGGGTATTACTTTTTTGGTGACATCCATCCATTACCTCATCAAAGTCAATGAGTTTGGTGAAGGTGCCGACATTCTCGGTCCCAATACGATTATCGTACAAAAGAAAGTAACGAATTCGAGCACGTTGAATTTAACCAAAACTGATTTCACCGAAAAAGAAATTGAAAAGATCAAAGCGAAGCCATTCGTACAAGACGTCAAGCCGGTGGTGAGCAACAATTTCGATGTCTCTTTTCAGACAGACGATAAACTTGTACCGTATTTCCGATCAGATGTATTCATTCAAACCGTTGACAAAAGCTTTTTAGATGTCGTAAGTCCCAAATGGCATTGGAAAAAGGGAGACGAATTTGTGCCTATCATTCTTCCAAGAGAATTTCTTGTCATGTTAAACACGTTCATGAGTGCCCAAGGAATTCCACAAGTTTCAGATGATTTGGCCATGGATATAAAGTTCAAATTCCGTTTGCGCGACCCAAACAATTCAAGTAAAGAAGAGCATGTGAACGCCAGAATTGTCGGCTTCACCAATGAAGTCGCTTCGATATTAGTGCCAGAATCTTTTATGAATTATGGTAATATGGAATATGCTTCAACTACCGAAAGTAAAATCACCCAAATAATGATTTCTGGAAAGGAAAGTGAATTTGGATTAGTGGAAGAATTACTCAACGAAAGAGGATTAGAATCAAAAAACTCTCAAATGGTTGTTGGTCGATTAAAAAGTGTTGTTGGAACATTGATCTTTGTTGTCTTAGGAATTTCAGTCATTGCTGTTTTCGTATCAGGATTGGTCCTTATTCAATATTTGCAATTACTTCTTTCTAGAAATGCCTACGAGATTAGAACTTTACTTAGAATGGGATATCCACCTAAACAATTGATTCGAAGTTTTTCGATGTATTTTATAAAAATATTTGGAATCGTGTCTATTGTGGGATTGGTTATATTCTTCGTTTTCAAGCTTTTCCTTGACAATATGTTTGAAGCGGGAGGCTTGTACATTGGAACCAACTTAGCTTGGTCAGCTATTTTTGCACTGATTGCAGCATACATCCTATTTGGATTGGCAAGTTACTTCAACGCCAAAAAAGGAATTTTTAACGAATATTAATCCTGTTAAAGTTCTGTTAAAGCCGTCACGATTCATAAATTTGTTCGTCTATTTAAAAATGAAACATCAACATCAACATCAACTTAAACACAACATGAAGAATTTTCTCCTATTTGTTTGTATTTCCCTCATCTCTACGTCCTCTTTTGGACAAAAAATGAAATTTAAGGTTACAGGTGTTCCAGATACAACTGTACATTTGATTAAATATATCGGCAAAGATTTGCGATATGCAGATACCGCTCAAATGAAAGCTGGTTATGTTTCATTCGACGGAGCAAAACACGAACCCGGAATTATGGGTTTGTTGCTTCCTGGTGAGAAATTCTTCGAATTCATCAACAACGATGAAGAAATTTACATGGAAACCGATATTAAGGATTTTATTGGTTCTATGAAAGTTAAAAAATCAGATGAAAATAAGATATTCCTGGATTACATCAATTATTTGGGAGCACAAAAAAAGTTAGCAGGTGATTATGTTAATCAGCGTAAACCATTTAAAGAAGGAACACCTGAATACAAAGAATTAAACGACAAAATTAACGCTGTCTCAAAAGAAGTACTTGCTTATCAGAACAAGTTGATAGAAACGAACGAAGACAAACTTGTTTCGAAGATTGTGAAAATGTCTTTGGATATCGAAATTCCGGAAGCCCCAAAAGATGAAAATGGGAAACAAATCGATTCTTCATTCAATTACCACTATTATTTTGATCACTACTTCGATAATTTCGACTTAACAGACGACCGACTGCTGAACACACCAATTTTTGGGAACAAGTTCGATCAATATTTTTCAAAAAGATTGATGATTCAGCATTGGGATACCGTAATAAAGTATGCTTTCCAATTCTGTGATCAACTCGATCCAAAGTCAAATATGTTTCAGTATGCAGTGACAAAAATCATCATTAAATACCAGAAAAGTAAGATCATGGGTATGGACAAGGTTCCCCTTTACATGCTTGACAGATATTACTGTACTAGAGACGCTGAAGGTAAATCAATGGCCTACTGGATGACTGAAGATAAACTGAAGTCTATTTGTGAAGACATGCCTGGAAAGAAAAACACGGTTCTAGGAATTGTCCCGCCAAATATCAGCTTACGCGATACTTCCGACAATGATCAGGGTTGGCACGACTTATATAGTTTAAAAGCAGAATATAAAATCCTTTATTTCTGGGCACCGGATTGTGGACATTGTAAGAAAACAACTCCGAAACTAGAAAGGTTATACAGTCAGAAATTAAAAGCGAGAAACGTAGAAGTATTTGGTGTGTGTAAAGCTCTCGGCAAAGATTTCAAATTATGGAAGAAATTCATTATTGATAGCAACATTACGTTTACCAATGTTGCCGTCACCGAAAGCTTGTACCAAGCTGTGAAGAAAGATGCAAGCCCATACATTCCTCGCTATACCACATACGCATCGTTGAATTATCACCAAACAATGGATGTTTACGCCACACCACGCGTGTATGTACTGGATAAAAACAATAAAATTATCGCGAAACATTTGACCATTTCTCAATTGGAAGACTTTCTCGATAATATGCAGGGAATTGAAAATCCAGTAAAGCTTTTTCCTTTCGATCCTGAAGAAGAAGAAAGCATGAAGGATTAATGGGTATAACTTTCTTGATTTGTTAACCATTTGTTCACTTTATAGGAACTAGGTTTTCACAGAGATTCATAATTTTGTAAAAAAATTAAATTATGAACAAATTTCTACCCTTAATCGCACTTTTTGTAGTGACCCTTTCTTTTGGTCAAACTACCACAACCATTGACTTTGACACATTGTCAAATTGGATACCAGGTTCTGGTGGACTTTCATCTTATCAATCCGATCACAGTTATGTAGATGGTGTATTTTCAGCAACTTGTTCTGATGGTTTGCAAAACAACAACAATCTACAAGATGGATTTCCTGCCGCGCTAGGAACCTACGCTTGGCGATTGAGAAATACATCAACCGATGTGTGGACCGCAAATATTGCTTCTGGTGGTGTCAGCACTTTCAGTGTGAAAGTAAGACGTTGGGATGGAAATCCAGATCCAACTTCTACACTTGATTACTCTATCGATGGAGGAACTACTTGGATTTACGTTGACACAATCAACAACGCTGCATTGAACAATTTATCTGATTATGTAACATTTAATGGCAGCATCAATAGTGCCGCAACAAATATTAAAATTAGAATTCAGAAAATTTCTGGTGAACGTTTAATGATTGATGATTTCACGTGGACAAGCTTTGCAGGAGGTGGTTGCGATACGTATAGCACCACTTCAATAACAAATTGCGGACCTTATACATGGAATACAAACTCTTACTCAACGTCTGGTACGTACATGGATACCATTCCTAACGCTGGAGGTTGTGATAGTATCATGACTTTGGTGTTAACGGTCAACTCAAATACAACATCAAGTTTTACGGTGAACGAATGTAATTCCTATACAGTTCCTTCTGGAGATGAAACATATACATCCAGCGCAATGGTTATGGATACCGTTCCTTCTTCTTTTGGCTGCGATAGTGTTATGACAATTAACGTCATTATCGGAGGTGCCGTAACTACTAATACAATTACTGAAATTGCCTGCGATATGTATACCGTTCCCTCTGGAGACGAGACGTATATTGTAAGCGGTCAATATTTAGACACATTACCGAATTCTACGGGATGTGATTCGGTTATCACGATTAACTTAACAATTAATACGAGTACGACAGGATCAGTTACGATAGCAGGATGCGATAGTGTTGTAGTGAATGGTTTAAGCTATATGGGCACAGGCAGTTACACACAAACACTTACAAACGCAGCAGGATGTGACTCCATATTAACAATTAACGCTACTGTAACGGCTACTCCAGCTACACCAATGGCATCAGCTGACATGGCTGTTTGTGATGGTGACCCACTTCCAACTTTGAATGCGAGTTCAACACCAGCAGCGGCTCTTGTCATTTCCGGTGTATTTGATGGCCCATTGCCAGGTGGTCAACCGAAAGTTGTAGAATTGTACGCAATAGAAGCTATCGCTGATTTGAGTGCTTATGGACTTGGTTCAGCAAACAACGGTGGCGGAACGGATGGAGTAGAATTCACTTTCCCGAATGACGCAGTAACAGCTGGTTCGTACATAACAATCACATCTAATCAATCTGCATACGCTACTTTCTTTGGAGGAACGCTTGCAACTTACGAAGACAATTCAACAAGTAGCTCAGTAGCCATTAATGGTGATGATGCTGTTGAATTATTTAAGGATTCTACAGTCATCGACGTATTTGGAGACATCAATATGGATGGAACAGGAACAGCATGGGAACATTTGGATGGATGGGCATATCGTACAAATGGATCTCAGGCAAATGGTGGAAACTGGAATATCGGTCAATGGAGTTTTTCTGGAATCAACGTATTGGATGGTGACACATCAAATACAACGGCTGCTGCACCATTTCCAATTGGAACTTTCATGAGTTCAGTTTTGGTGAATGACTTTAAATGGTACAGTGATGCAGGATTAACGACTCAAGTTGGAACTGGAGCAACATATACGCCAACTGGAATTACAGCGGGAACATCAGCAACTTACTACGTAACCAATACGAATGGGACTTGCGTTTCAGGAGCTGATGACGTAACGGTCACAGTAACAGATTTGCCTGTTGGTTCAACAGTTGTAACGGATGAAATGTTAGGATCTGACGGAGCTATCGACCTTTCAGTAACTGGAGGAACATCTCCTTATTCTTTTGCATGGAGTAACGCTGCAACTACAGAAGATTTGACGGGAATTGCTGGAGGAACTTATTCAGTTACGATTACAGACGCCAACGGATGCGTCGGAATGGAATCCGCAACGGTTGCTAGTTTCGTTGGACTAAATGAATTAAGCCTTGTAGACATTACGGTTTATCCAAACCCAAGTGCGGATGGAATTTTCAATTTCGAAGTTGTGAATGGTAGTTTGACACAAGTAAAAATTATGGATGTTTCAGGAAGAGTAATCAACACTTTTTCAACGACAACAAATTTAGGTTCAGTGGACTTAAGTTCAAAAGCAAAAGGAACATACTACATCGAGTTTACAAGTCATTCGACTTCATCTACCGTGCGAGTAATCAAACAATAATTTAGAACAAACCAAAGAAGGGTGGCTATTTTTAGTCACCCTTTTTTATTTTAATAACCAGAACAATTGAGATAAGTCTTATTTTTATAAGGTCTAAAACAATATCATGAAAAAAATATTTTCCCTCGTTTTCGTAATTTCTTCTCTTGTAGTGCATTCTCAAAAGGAATGGCAACAAACCGTCAATTACACGATAGATGTAAAATTAAATGATGTTGACCATACACTGAAGGGAAATATTGAAATGGAATACATTAACAATAGTCCAGATGCGCTTGATTTCATATACATTCACTTATGGGCCAATGCTTACACCAGCCATGAAAGCGCTTTGGGAAAACAATTATACAAAAGTGGGAACGACATTCTTAAATACGACGATGATTCATTAAAAGGAGGATATTCCAATCTAGATTTCCGAGTAAACGGTCAGAGTGTTCGATCGGAATTTGATGCCGAACATGCGGATATTGCTAAGATTTACTTAAACTCTAGTTTAACCTCTGGTGGAAGTATAAAAATCTCCACGCCTTTTCAAGTCAAAATTCCTTCAGGTGAAATCTCTCGTTTGGGGCATGTAGGACAATCGTATCAAATAACGCAATGGTACCCGAAACCAGCTGTTTACGATAAAGATGGTTGGCATCAAATGCCGTATTTAAATCAAGGTGAATTTTACTCTGAATATGGTTCGTATGACGTAAAAATCACCTTACCCAAAAACTATATTGTCGGTTCTACAGGTGATTTACAAAACGAAGCGGAAAAAGCTTTCTTGAAGAAAAAATCAGATGAAACGAAAATCAAGATTGAGGATGTAACGAAAAAAAGAAAAGACGCGAATGACTTCCCTCCTTCGGCAAGCGAAACGAAAACTTTGCATTACAAGCAATCGAAGGTACATGATTTTGCTTGGTTTGCGGATAAAAGGTATTTGGTTCTTCAGGATGAAGTTGAATTACCTCACTCGAAGCGAAAAGTCACAACATATGCCCTATTCACCCCACGAAATGCCTATTTATGGAAAGATGCCTCGGAATATCTTATAGACGGAACATATTATTATTCCCTTTGGAATGGAGACTATCCGTATAACCAAGTTACAGCCGTTGATGGAACAATCAGTGCCGGAGGTGGGATGGAATATCCAAACGTGACAGTAATAGGTAATTCAAGCAATGCTGAACAACTAGAAATTGTAATCGTGCATGAAGTTGGTCACAATTGGTTTTATGGTATTCTCGGTTCGAATGAAAGGGACCATGGTTGGATGGACGAAGGTTTAAATACTCTAAATGAAATTCGCTACATCCAAACGAAATATCCAGGAAACACGCGCCTTTCTGACCAAGTATTGAATGGGAAATTTCATTTCGATCATTTGGATTACCACGATCAAGCCGATCTCTCATTTCAAGCCATCGCCAAATTTGGTGAAGACCAACCGATTGAGACGAAAAGTGCAGATTTTTTTCCGGTAAACTATGGGCTGATAATGTATTCAAAAACTGGATTGGTCTTTCATTATTTAAAGAGCTATTTGGGTGATAAAATATTTGACAAGTGTATGTCGGCTTATTACGAAAAATGGAAATTCAGACATCCACAACCCGAAGATTTAAAACAAGTGTTAGAGGAAACTTCCGGTAAAGATTTAAGTTGGCTGTTTGGCGATTTAATTCAAACCACTAAACATATTGACTATAAACTTTGGAAAGTGAAGTCGTTCGATGGTCAAACCGAAGTTTCCGTAAAAAACAGCGGGCAAGTCAATGGACCGATTCCCGTAACACTGATGAATGAAAAGGATACGACTACCATTTGGTTTGAACCGGGTGAAGGAAAGAGAACACAAACCGTGGAAGGAACTTTCACAAACGGTCAAATTGATCCGACAAATCACATTCCAGAAATAGATCGAAGTAATAATACGATTAAGGAAAAAGGTTTGTTTAGAAAAATTGAACCTTTGAAACTTGAATTTTTTGCAGGAGATAACGAACCCAATCACTCCAATTTGTTTTGGTCACCAATTGTTGGTTTTAACAAAGGAGATCGTTTTATGCTCGGGGCGGTTGTGCATAATGTAGGCGTCACCAATAATCCGTTTCAGTTTTATGTCGCACCTATGTACTCCTTCAACCGCCAATTTGTTTCCGGTCTTGCAGATGTACATTACACTTTTTTACCTGCTAGATGGGTGAAACAAACCAAACTAGGTCTGTCTGGCAGAACATTCAAATTAGACGATATCTCAAGAGGGAATTCTGACTTTTATTCCGCGATTACACCTTATCTAATTATGAAACTTGGTAATCGGTTACGAAACAAACCATGGGGACATGAGATTCAAGCAAAAGGGTTATTTCGGCAAGACGAAATCGTAGGTGTGCCGAATCAGCAATCGTATGGTGGTTATGCGAATTACACAATAGATTTCTTTCAGCCTGATCACCAATGGGAAACTAAGTTTAGGGGTGATTACCACAGAAATGAGCAACTCAATAGCAATGCGACACGCGGTATGGTTACTTCGACCTATAGATATCGCTATCTGAAAAACAACATGAAAAGATGGGTTGAATTTCGGGTTTTTGCGGGTACTTTCCTCGATAAAAAAAATATTGACAATTTAAATGTGGCCAATCGCTTTGCTTTGTCAGGAACCAATGGAGCACAAGATTTATTCTTTGATGATTTGATGTTCAATCGATCACCATTTTTCCAAAACGAATACACCCATCGTGGAGACAATCAAGGTGGTTTCAACTCAACATCTTCCTTCGGAAATGCTGATGACTGGATGCTTACCGGCAGAATCTATTTGGACTTACCAGTTCGAGGTCCAGGCTTAGGCGCTTTTATGGATTACGGCATGTGGTCCAACGATAACGTTTCCTATTCGGCGTGGAATTTAGGTGCAGCTATCCGCATTCGTAAAATGTTCCAAGTTTCTTTCCCTATTTTAATGAGTGATAATCTTGAGAGCAGCTTTAGCACGGCAAACTATTTAAAACGTATCCGCATTGTTTTAAACCTAAACTTAAATACTTATCCGCCGAAATTGAAAAGCTTCACGATATGATAAAAACGTTCTCTACTCTGCTTTTTGTAGGAATCACAACAGTAACAATTGGTCAAGATCGTTTCAAACTATTGGATCAATACTTCGATTCCATAGTCAAACATGATCAAGGGATGGGTAGTATTGCCATATTACAAAACGGAAAAGAACAGTACAAGAATATATATGGTTTCGCCGACAAAGAGAACCAAAAGAAAGCCACAGTGAAAACGAAGTATCGAATAGGATCTATTTCAAAAGTTTTCACGGCAGTTTGCGTCATGCAATTGGTTGATGAAGGACGCATACGCCTGAACCAAAAATTATCCGTATTCTTTCCTGAATTGCCTAATGCTGATAAAATAGACCTAGAACAGCTTCTTAGACATCGTTCAGGATTACACAACTTCACAGATGATGATGACTTCCTTGACTACTTGGAAACAGAGCAAACGCGTGAAGATCATTTAAAACGAATAATTGAGAAAGGTGTCGATTTCGAACCGGGTCTGAAATACAGTTATTCCAATACAAATTACGTTATACTTTCATTTATTTGTGAAGATGTAGACCAACTTTCTTACAATGAAGTTCTTTCGAAAAGAATTACAAAACCTTTAAAGCTCAAAAAGACCTATCATGCCAATACATACGACACGAAGAATAAAGAGGCACTTTCCTATTTTTGGGCAGGTGAATGGCAAGATGGATGGAAAACGCACGGAAGTGTCAGTGTGGGAGCGGGATCATTGGTAAGCACCGTGAGTGATTTGAACAAATTTATGTTTGCGCTTGAAAATGAAAAGCTGTTGTCGAAACCCGCATATGCCAAAATGCGTGAAATGAAGGATGCATATGGGCTCGGATTAATGCCCATTCCTTGGGGAGAAGATATCGGGTATGGACATACCGGTGGTATCGATGCATTTGTCTCTGTGTTAGCTTATTTCCCAGAACATGATGTTTATGTCGCTTTTTGTGGGAATGGAATTAAATTGCCAAGAAATCAAATCGTTTTAACCTGTTTAGAAATCTATGCTAACGAAAGAAAAGAAATTCCGAATCTTCAACCAAAACCATCCGTTGTTCTGGACAACACTGCTCTATATGTTGGCAATTTTAAAAATGAAGAGATCAGTTTGTCAATAGAAATTTCTGGAGCGAATGGGGAATTAACAGCACAGGCAACAGGGCAAACAACATTTCCTTTAACTGCCGTCGACAATAATACTTTCATTTTTGATCCAGCTGGAGTTACCATCCGTTTTAGCGATGACAAGCAATCTTTTATACTTGAACAAGGTGGAGGGAAGTTCGTGTTCACAAAGGTTATGGAATAGACTATGACAATATACGTTGGCTTTAACTCTTCACCAATCGTATAGGTCTGTTTAGTCGATAAAATAAATCACATAAAAAATCCCGTATTAGCAATGCCAATACGGGATTCTATTTTTAGTCTTTATGATTATCTTATTACTTGTACTACTTGTACAACTTTATTGACTTGATCATCACAAATAGTTCTGTACATAATCTCAGCGAAGTACGTTCCATCTTGAACTGGTTCTCCTTTGAAAGTTCCGTCCCATCCGATTAGATAATTCGTTGTTTCAAATATTTTATTTCCCCAACGGTTGTAAATAACCATCGAATAATCACCAGCAAGGTAGAACAGCTCGTCTACACTCTTCGTATACGTATGAACTGGATAGAATATACCATTCGTTTCATCACCATCTGGTGTAAACACGTTGTTGTACTCATCTGGATTCCAATCAAATGTGAAGGGATCAAATAAGAAGTCACTTGTTTTCTTCTGACAACCATCCACTGGTGATGTATAAGTCACATAGATTTGGTCATAATCCGTTGGTAAATCAATTGCTAAAGTATCTGCATCCGCACCAGCGATAGGATTAGGGCCGAAGTACCATTGGTAATCAATGTATCCTTCAGGTCCATAGATTGTAGACTGACCTAACTCATCACAAGTCTGTGTATACATCCAAAGTGTATCATTCGGGAATGGAGGTTGTCCTACAACAATCTCATCCGTCACTTCACATGTTGAAATAGTCGCTGTTATCGTATATGTTCCAGCTGCCAATCCAGTTGCAGGGTTGAAATTAGAAGAGTAACCGTTTGGTCCAGTAGTGGAGTAACCAGCATTTCCTGGAATACCTTGCACAATTGTACCAGTAATACTTCCATCAAATCCACCATAACAATCGGGTTGATCAACGGTGTATGCCGCAACTAATGTAATTGAATCCAAATGGAAAGCACTTACATAATAACATCCTGGGCTTACCTCACTAGAATCGTAATACGTTCCTTCTATAGGTGCAGGAACAGTCATCGTGTTCACGCCATTACCACCTCCAAGATTATTACCATTTGGATCAGTCCATGAGTGATTTCCTGAAGAACCTGCAATTAAATCAACTGGAGCTCCTGGACAGAAGAGTTCAATTGAAGAAGTGGAATCTTCCAAATCACCAATGTAGAACGTTGTATCATAAAAACAACCGTCATCCACAACACGTACATCATAAGTACCAGTATCTAAACTATTGTAGTTCCACTGTGTAACAGGTGTACTAAACGTTGTCGTATTGAATCCATTCGGTCCATCTATAATATAATTGATCAGGTTTGTACCAGGCGTTGCATCATTAAAATTAATCTGACGGGAACGACATCCTGAACCAGGGTTTTGTACGATTGTAAAGTCACTATTGGCAATATTATCATTAAGTGTATACACCGTTGAATCATAACATCCATTTGCTAACTGATACAATAAATAAACATTTTCGCCTTGATAAGCTGTAGAATCAATCAGGAAATTTTGCGTTCCACCTGGCGCCGGTATTGGGCTTCCAGAATTGTCATACCACTGCCAAGGTCCATTACCAGGTGCATTAATCAAACCTTCACCTTCACAGAAATTCGTTGTTATTGAATCTGGAATCAGTGGTGGGGTAATCGGAATGAAGAAGGACGTATCAATTTGTCCACAATTCGGGTTATTGGATGCAATATTCAAATTATAGGTGCCGGTGGCCAAATTATTAATATCTCCAGTAGTATTCGAAGTTATTAATGTCCCATTCGGTTCCGTCCATGTGAAAATATACCCAGATTGCGAACCAGTAGCTTGCACGAATGATGAACCGAATGTTCCACCATAACAAGTACCTGTAGTATACAAGTCATCTAAATCTGTTTGAGAATATTGAATTGCAATGTTCTGAACGATAATACAACCGTTTGATGTTGTAATTTCAACTGTAAACGTATCATTTAGGTTTGGAGCAGGCACCAATAAAGTATCATTCGTTGCTCCAGCGATTGGAATATTATTGTTTGGTCCAAACCATTGGTAGTTCGAAAAACCTGGTTCTGCAACCAATTGTGCAAATGCATCTCCAGCACAGTAATCAACGTTTGCATCTAAGTTTTCTAAACATCCTGCATCAACATAGGCATAACCGTAATGTCCACCCAAGTTACAATCTGCATTTTCAAATTCAACTGTAATCGTTTGTCCGATGTAAGGAGATAAATCAACATTTACTCTTTCCCACTTACGGTAGTAACTAGTACCTCCTCCAAAAGGAGTATAGGTAGGATCAGAAGGAGCTTGTGACGATAATATTTCATATAGTCCACAAGGTCCACCAACTTGGTTACCTATCGAATCCAAGAACTTAATTTTAAAGTAAGGCTGCTGTGTTGCCGAGTGACCAGCTGGATTATTAAAGATAACCGCAAATTGATAATAGAAGGCTTTATTGTTTGCCGTTACTTGAAACTCATATCTAAGACGTTCTTTCTGAGAACCTACGGCTGCATTTCCTAAACGACAACTTGCATTTCCACCGAAAGGTGCTACAAATGGAATTTCAGCCAAACCTGTTACAGGGTTAATTGCTAAAGGGTCATAACCGATAACGGGCCCAGCCAAAGGATCGTTGTTTCCAGCCGGAATATTTACAATTGTCTGGCGAGACTGCTGATTATTGTATAAAGCATTTAAACCAACCGTTTGAATTGTAGTATTATTAAACGGTGTTGGATATTGTTGAATTCCTCCTTCCCACTCTGGAGCAAAAACTAAATTCTCAAATCCAGCATTTGGACAACCAACATTTTTAGTTGGAATTCCACTTGTTTGAGAACCTTTTGGCGGCTTCGGCGCGATTTGCGTAGAGAAATAATTAGGAAAATGTTCAATGATATACTCATTTTCCTTAAAATTCATCCATCCGTCGTGCTCATTTGCCGGAAGGTTCAGCGATGCGTACTCGGCTTCAGCGGATGCATAATCAAAGTCTTTTAGCATTTCAGCACGAAGCTCATCATCTGAGTGATCACTATGATCATGGCCTTCGTGGCTAGCTGGTTCTACAATGTACTCAACACTTTGAAGTTGCGAAAATCCGATCGAAATACACAGTGCGAATACTGATGTTAAGATTAATTTCATAGTTTTTTATTAAAATAATTAAACGTAAAAATAAGTTTTTTACTTGTCATAAAAGGAGGGTTTTAGTTGAATTTCCAATTAAACACGGAATTTCACATATTTGACGTTACTGCTTGAAATAAAGTTGCACCCATTTTACATTTTTTCTGGCACAGCGATCCCAAGAAGGAAACAAAACCTCCCAATAACATCTCCTGCACACTCAGAAATGAGCAAGCGTAGGTCACGCAGCGCTTTTTCATCTTCGTTAAAAATTGACACATTTTGATAAAAATGGTTGAAAGTTTTTACGATTTCGTATAAATAATTTGCGACTAAAGCAGGAGAAAGATGCGAAGATGCCTCTTCTATTATTTTTGGAGCTTCACTTAATAGTTTAATCAACTCTATTTCTTCATCAAGTAGCGAAACATCTTTGGTTAACTCTTCAGGTTGTTCTCTTTTTAATAAAGATTGAATTCGTGCATAAGCATATTGAATGAATGGACCTGTATTTCCATTTAACTCAATAGACTCTTCAGGATTAAACATCATTCTCTTTTTGGGGTCAACCTTCAATAAATAATACTTCAATCCACCCAATCCTATTTTCTGGCAGAGTTGATGTACTTCTTCATCTGACATGTCTTCAATATGTCCACGGTCAATTGTAGCTTGTTTTGCCTTATCAACTATTTCGTCAATTAGATCGTCTGCATCTACAACTGTTCCTTCTCTGGACTTCATTTTCCCAGAAGGTAAATCCACCATTCCATAGCTCAAGTGTTGACAGTTGGTAGCCCATTGATAGCCTAATTTCTGTAAGACCAAAAACAAAACTTGAAAGTGGTAATCCTGCTCATTACCCACGGTATAAATGATACCATCGAGGGCTGGATAATCACGAAAACGATCAAAAGCTGTTCCAATATCTTGCGTCATATAGACAGCAGTGCCATCCGAACGTAAAACAATTTTTTCATCCAAACCGTCAGCAGTCAAATCTATCCATACTGAGCCATCTTCTTTTCTATAAAACACCCCTGTTTTAAGACCTTCTAGTACTAAATCTTTGCCTATAACAAAGGTATCCGATTCATAATACAATTTATCAAAATCCACCCCCATTTTATCATAGGTTATAGCAAAGCCTTCATACACCCAGCTGTTCATCGTTGACCAGAGCAAATAGGTCTGAGGATCTTTAGCTTCCCATTTGACCAACATTTCTTTGGCTTCCAAAAGTAGACTTGTTTGATTTTTTGCTAGGTCAAGTATCTTGTTGTCCAAGGCTTTGGTGGCTTTTTCATCTTTACCAGACTTCGCGGATGTAAACTTTTCAAACTCATCTTTCACCTCGTTGGAATATCCGTCAAAATCACCTTTCTCCCAAGTAGCAATAATTTCTTTCGCCTCAGCAACAAAGTTCTTATCGAATTCAACGTAGTATTTCCCAACGAGTTTATCACCTTTAATTCCAGTGTTTGTCGGTGTTTCTCTTTCTCCCTTTTCATTAACTGGCGAAAATTTCTCCCAAGCCAACATACTCTTGCAGATATGAATCCCTCTATCATTTACGATTTGGGTTTTTATCACATCATGACCGTACGCCTTGAGAATCTCTGCAACCGAATACCCAAGAAAATTATTACGCAAATGCCCTAAATGAAGTGGTTTATTCGTATTTGGCGAACTATATTCTACCATCAATGTGCTTTTCGATTTCGCAGGTTGAAAACCAAAATTTGTCGTTGCTGATATTTCTTTAAGTACGTTCAACCAATATTTTTGACTTGCCGAAATGTTTAAAAAACCTCCAACAACTTCACAAGAATCAACCGAATCCAGGGTTTCAATGGAACGAGTAATTTTATCCCCTATATCTTTTGGAGAAACTTTTAACGCTTTGACGAAAGGAAAAAGAACGAGTGTCAAATCACCCTTCATATCTTTTCTGGTTTTTTGAAATTGAATTAAGTTATCATCAATTTCTTGTCCAAAAATAGATTGTTGATTCTCTTTAAGTAATAATTTTATTTTGCTCTCCATCAGGGGTGTAGATGTGTTTGAATTTTTTGTTACGCCTTAATTTTATTAATTGTCGACTTCATCAAATCGAATGTAATTTCCGCCATTCTGTTCTTCTTCTCATCTAGACAGGGGTTTACTTCAACGAACTCCATTGTGACTAGTTTTTCTTGACCCGCAAAAAAGTGTAATATCTCTCTTGCTTCATCCGGTGTAATACCATCTTTTACGGGTGTTCCAGTCCCATATGAAGTCAAATCTGGATCCATAGAATCTACATCAAAGGAGACATATAAGATATCCAACGTTTCAATCCAAGATTGGAATTCAGCAGAAATAGCATTCCACTTGCGCTTTCTTAATTCGGCTACTGTGTAATTCTTTATGTTGTGTTCAGCTATGAGATGCTCTTCTTCAGGTTCTGTGTCCCGGACTCCAATAAAAAATAAGTCATCAACCGAAAACTTGGCTCCTTCCCCACCGGTGGATTGAAGTTGCTCCCACATCTCTTTCGTCTCCCCTTTTACATCATTTCTTTGACACACCTTGTTATCAATATTCAAAGCTATTGCCAAAGGCATTCCGTGCATATTTCCAGAGGGTGTGGTATAAGGGGTGTGTAAATCACCATGGGCATCCACCCAAACTACACCTAACTTCTTGTTGGGATGTTCGGCTTTTATTCCTGCTATTGTAGCTGCTGCAGAACCATGATCTGAAGCCAACAAAAATGGAAATTGACCTTTACTAAATACGCTATTCATTCCCGTCATTACATGGCCAAACACTTTTGTTAAACCATCAATACGTAACCCAAAAGGAAAGTCCGAAGGAACATCCAATAAATGGTTTTCATTCGGCAACAAGATTGGTTGATTATCCGAAAAGAATGTGTCTTTTTTGTCGCGCGCCGCCGTGATTACCGCCGCTGGACCAAGTGACGCCCCTCTTGTTCCCGCTGTTATTTCGGATGTATTAAGTAAAATCTGAACGTTTTTCCCCATTGTCATTATTTTTTCACCTATTCAAGTGATAGGTGCAAAATTAGCATATTCAAACAAACCATCAGGCTTCAAAAACAAGTTCTTTTACTTACTTTCGTAACCAACTGTCTATTTTACGTTTTTTTGATATGAAAATTCACAACAACAATTTATTCTTAAGCATATTATTGCTTGCATTTGGATGCTTTAACTCAATTAACGCACAGAATTTCACTGGTGAATTGGTCTATTCTGTAGAAATGGTCGATACAAACGTCCAAAAAATTATAGATAGTCGAGACATGACTGTCTACACGAATGATACCTTATCACGCATTGTGATTCAAAATGACGCGCTCGGTGAACAGGTCACAATAAAACATATGGATTTTAAAAAGTCCTATCTACTGATGAACATGGGAGGAAAAAAACTTGCGATTCAAACGGATGCGACTGACGACTCCTCCAAAGTGGAACCGTATCAAATTCGTTATAAATTTTTCGGAAGAAAAAAAGTGAATGGGTTTGTCTTGAAAAAGGCGATTGTCTATCGTGAAGACCTTGAAGAAGAGCGATTAATTTGGTATTTCAAAAATATTCGACCAGACATAATGGACATGTATGAAGGCATAAAGGGACTCCCTGCAGACTTTTACATTGGAACGGTGGACGGTATTGTTCACTACACACTAAAATCAGTTACCGAAAAACCTGTTAACAAAGACTATTTCGGAATTCCATCCGATTACGAAAGAATTTCCTTACGTGAGTTCATGAAGTATGTTCGACGGGAATAAACTAACACTTAACTGTGCATAGTTTCAGGCAATTCTAGCTAAAAACCGCCATATTCTAAAGTATCTTCGTAGGATATAAACGCAGGATGGCTAAAGAAAATATCATAATCGAACGAACAAGTAAGCCTAAAAAGAAGAAGAGCACAAAAACTACTTCAAAAAAGAAGGCAACTTCAAGTTCATCCAAAAAAGGCTTAAAAATGGATAAATCTAAATGGCGAAATGCTATTGGGGTTTTTCTCATTCTCATTTCTTTTTATTGCTTTCTAGCGTGTATTTCCTATGTTTTTACATGGCAAGAAGACCAAAACGAAGTCATTAATAGAGGATTCTTCTCTTACATTTTTGGAACCGACTCAGCTGGGGTTGCGAATTGGCTTGGAAAGTTCGGAGCTTGGGTATCCCATTTACTTTATTATCGTTTGTTCGGATTATCCTCTATCGCTATTAGCTTCGTGACTTTCCTTTTAGGTTTTAAAATGCTTTTGAAAATCACCTTATTACCTATTAAACGCTCCATCGTGATTTCGAGCTTGTTTATGTTGTGGTCTTCTATTTTACTTGGCTACTTTGCGGCATTTCCAAACTATTTCGGCGGTTCATTTGGGTTTCACGTCAACAAATGGCTGAATCTAACAATCGGGAAATTTGGAACATTACTTTTCATCTTGGTCCTACTATATCTACTTATAATGGGGCTTTTCAACCCGAATTTCAAAGCAATATTTGAACGACTGAGCAGTTGGGGCAAGGATGAGGAAGAAGAAGAGGATGAAAATGAAGTACCAGTTGCCGTAGGCGACATTAATGTTGTAAATACAATTACAGATGAGCAAATTCAAAAAGACGCGCCATCCGACTCAATTTCCTTAGATGAAGATGCCGAGGAATTGACTGAAAAAGAACTAGATATTAAACTGAAAACAGAAATCGAAGATTCCTCTGATGATTTCGAGATTGAGGTTCCAGAGGAACCAAAATCTGAACCTAAAAAAGAATCTGAGGAATCTGATGCTATGCGCGTTGCCGTGCATGATGGAGACGAGGAACTATCAGAAAAAGAAATGAATGACTTGCAAAAGGAGTTTGGTGATTACGACCCAAAACTAGACCTTGCCAGTTATGTGTTGCCATCGATTGATTTGTTGAAAGATTTCGGAAACAGCACGATTAACATCAACAAACAGGAGCTTGAAGAAAACAAAAATAAGATTGTTGAAACGCTTTCCAACTACAAAATAGACATTGCAAAAATCAAAGCGACAGTCGGCCCAACGGTCACCTTGTACGAAATAATACCTGCACCAGGTGTTCGAATTTCAAAAATCAAGAATCTAGAGGATGATATCGCCTTAAGTTTGAGCGCCCTCGGTATTCGTATAATTGCACCCATCCCAGGAAAAGGTACAATCGGTATTGAAGTACCGAATTCGAAACCTGAAATGGTCAGCATGCGTTCGTTGATTGCATCCGAAAAATTCCAAAATTCGGACATGGAATTGCCCGTAGTAATGGGAAAAACGATTACCAATGAGACCTTCACATTCGACTTAACCAAAATGCCTCACTTGCTTGTTGCCGGGGCTACTGGACAAGGAAAATCGGTAGGATTGAATGCAATATTAATTTCAATTCTCTACAAGAAACATCCTGCACAGGTTAAATTTGTCTTGGTCGATCCGAAGAAAGTGGAATTGACATTGTTCAATAAGATCGAACGACACTTCCTAGCTAAACTCCCAGGTGAAGAAGATGCGATTATAACAGACACTTCAAAAGTTGTCAATACATTAAATTCACTTTGTATTGAAATGGATGATCGGTATGATTTGTTAAAATCAGCCTCAGCAAGAACCATAAAAGAGTACAATGCTAAATTTATTGCACGAAAATTAAATCCAGAAAAGGGACACCGTTATTTGCCTTATATCGTTGTTTTGATTGATGAGTTTGCCGATTTAATCATGACGGCTGGAAAAGAGGTGGAGCATCCGATTGCTCGAATTGCACAACTTGCCCGTGCCGTTGGAATACATTTAATTGTTGCTACTCAGCGACCATCAGTGAATGTCATAACAGGGATGATTAAAGCCAATTTCCCTGCTCGAATTGCTTTTAGAGTCTTGTCCAAAATTGACTCCAGAACTATTTTAGATGGATCAGGCGCCGACCAATTAATTGGTCGTGGTGATATGCTCATTTCTACTGGTGCTGAAATGATTCGTTTGCAATGTGGTTTTGTAGATACTCCTGAAGTAGAAGCCGTTTGTGAATTTATTGGAGAACAGCGCGCATACCCTGAAGCATTAATACTACCTGAGTATGTCCCTGACGGTTCCGAAAGTGGAGGTGACATGGATACAGATGAAATTGATGCTTTGTTTGCGGATGCGGCACGAATTGTCGTAACCCATCAGCAAGGTTCAGCGTCGCTACTTCAACGTAAATTGAAGTTAGGATACAACCGGGCAGGACGTATCGTAGATCAATTGGAAGGGTTTGGAATCATTGGTCAGTTCCAAGGAAGCAAAGCCAGAGATGTACTTTACGCTGATTTAGAATCGTTAGAAGAATTGTTGGCGAGTAAAGGGATTGTTTAAGATTATACTTCTATCAAGTCAGAAGTACTCTTCATTCCTTTTTCAAAGGTGAAATCGATTCGCCCTAAATTGATGCCTGCCCAGCCAACCTGATTGACTAAAACATTGTCGCCTTCGTTGTTTTTCAGAACTGTCGGTTTCTTTAAGAAAGTATGCGTATGCCCTCCTATAATCAGGTGTATTCCTTTGGTGTTTTTCGCGAGTTTGTGATCGCTTACTTTTTTTCTGTCTTCGTAATCATAGCCAAGGTGCGAAAGACAAATAACTAGGTCGCATTTTGCTTTTTGAAGAATATCAACTTGTTCTTGCGCGATTGCGATTGGATCAGCATATTCCGTGTCTTCGAACTTCGATTTTGGCACCAATCCATCTAACTCAACCCCTACGCCAAAAACACCAATTTTCAGTCCGTTTTTGGTGAAAATATGATTGGGTTTAGTATGATTGTTTAGTACCGTATTTTTAAAATCATAGTTAGCACATAGAAAGGGGAAAGTAACTTCTTGCTGGGCTTTCAAAAAACCAGAAAGCCCACCATCAAAGTCATGATTTCCCATTGTCGCTGCATCATATCCCATGGCTTGCATAAGTTTCATTTCTAGCACGCCGCCATATTTATTGAAATAAGGTGTCCCTTGAAATATGTCACCCGCATCCAAAAGCAAAACGTTTTCTTTTTGTTGGCGAATATCTTCAATCATTCTAAATCGACTAACAACGCCACCTGCTCCGGGATACTTGGCATCATCTGTAGAAAACGGATCGATATGCGAATGTGTATCGTTTGTATGTAAAACGGTTAAGGTTTTAACCTTTGCGTCTTTTTTGTTGCCTAAAAACTGAGGAACAGCATTCGCAGCTACCATTACCCCACCGGATAGATATAAACTATCTCCTAAAAACTTTCTTCTAGTCCACATTTATTCTACAGGTTTTATCAACTGATATAGTAAATTCTCTTTCAACCTCTTCGATGAATACTTGTCGGAGTAATTTACCCGAAAAAACAACGTCCAACTTTTTTGAAAAGAAATCCATTTTATCGCCGCCATTCATTAAATAATCTGAAGTTAAAATCCAAAATGTATCATCTTCAGGGTTCAGAATATTAAGTTTTAATTTACCATTTTCAAATATGGCATTTGAAATGGGCTCGCCTCCTGATGCCTTGATATATGATCCTACATCCGCTAAAGATGACATCGGCATTTGTACCCAAACCACTTCGTTATCAAAGGGCATGAGTTCATACATTTCGCCTAAGGTAATCTCACCTTTGTTCATCGAGCTTCGCAAACCACCCGTGTTCAACAAGACCATGAAGTTTTTATCCAAACCAAAGGCTTCCCTTTGGTTAGTCATCACTGCATCGGCAGCCCAATTATTCAAATACCCGCAAGGTCTTCCTTTTTCCAGTGTTTCAATGGTGCGGCCAATAACGAGTGTCATTTCCTCTTGAATTTCCTCAGCATAAGGAGAAATAATAGAATCTAGTGGTGATGGTTCATCTGGACTTTCACCAACAACAGTATTATCACTCCTCCAATTCGCTGGAGAAAAGGACGAACAAGCGGTAATTCCTAACCCAATTAATACAACAAATATATATTTTATCGACTTGTTCAAATTATTCAATTATTATACGTCTCGATGTTGATCCAAATGGTGTAGTAACGGCAACTAAATAAACTCCCTTAGCCAATTCATTATTTTTCAATTCAACAACAGATGCTTCGTTATACGTTTTCGAAAATACAATTTTCCCACTTAAATCTGAGATTTTCACATTGCTAATCGTCGTTCCGTTCACTTGCAAGTACACCTCATTCATCGACGGTACAGGGAAGACGACTAAATTGTTGCTCAACAATTCTTCAAGATCATTGGTAGAACATGCTGTGTACGTCATATTAGTAAAATTCACATTACACGCAAAATGTACCGAATCAACATATGGATTCCTGTTGTTCTGAAGTTCGTATATATATTCGTTACGCGCTATTTCATAATCATCTGGCAAGTCATTGTAATGCCAAGCTTTTAAGTGAGCTTGTCCTTGATTCGTCGGTAACTTCCAATTATCACCGTCCACCCCATTGTAACAAGTAGCCATATAAAACAATGATCGAGCTGCATTTCCTTTATGAATTTGTCTTGGTTCATACACCAATTGACTTCCGTTGTAACCAACATTTCCTTCTAAATAGTTGAAGACAACATTTCCTGTAATGCTATCTAAAGGCAGATTACTTCGTGGACCATTCGCTTGTGTGTTGTTTGCTGGATACAAATTGTGGAAATCTGAATATTCTGGTCTTGCTGGATTGTCGGCAGGGAATGTTGGCATCCAAGAATGTGCATACGTATGCTCGCGGCTGTATCCAGTGGCTGTCCAATCAAATGGATCATCATATACTTTTCGTTCACCAGAATAAGCGCAAATCACGTAAGACTGACCATTTGTTGTATCTCTTGGTTCAAAAACAGACATTATCGTCGTTTTATAATTGAAATAAGAAACAACATTGTGTGGATTAATCAATGTACTCAAATCTGACAAGAAAGTCGCTGATGTACTATTTATTCCATTGTAATATGTTCCTATTTGCTCACCCAAACTTGTAACATTGGCGGATGCTGGTGTCATAGTTAAGTAATTCACATACGCGCCTTGACCGTTGAAGGCATAAACGGCAAATTCGTAGCTTTGATTCGCAATGATTCCTCGTGGAACAAAAGCTGTTGAATTTCCAACATACGCCACTTTAGCACCTCCAATGATATCTCCTCGTTGATAGCTTGTACCATCAACAGGCATTTCAGTCAATGATCCACCATTCTTCCATAAAACAATATAATTATCTGCCGTCGCAGAAGGCATGAACGTACCATTCATTGTGTAGGCTTTAACATTTGTAAATGCTAGATTACTCGCATTGGCTGCAGGCTCCGTTGCTAAGTTATCCAATCCAACGGCCTCAATGTTAATCACATACGTCCCTTCATCAGGATCATCGTTGTTAATGGTTAGCGTGGCTACGCGCGTACCATTTCCTGTTGGTGTAAAACTCAAACTGTACGTTTGCTGAGAAGTTCCTCCAACAGTCGCATTCGTGGGTATATTTGTCGAAAACTCAGCTCCATTTGTTCCCGTTAATAAAGAGCTTGATAAGGTTAAAGTGCTTGCCCCGGAATTTTCAACTGTAATAACAGAATTTGCATTGGTTCCTATAAAATAACTAGCTCCGGAAAGCACATCATTACCATCAATTTTTACATTAATTTCTGTTGCCGGCGCTACGTATGGAACTATATCCGTTGTCATTCGTGGAAGCAATTGATAGGATGTATTAAATTGCGACAACAACCCTGTTACCGATACGGGACCACTTGGAATGGGCGATCCTACTAAATTTGAACCTGTTGTGACCCGCATTTGTAAGGTGTTTCCTCCACTTGTTAAGGTATAATTCGTGTTACCTGAAAAATTCCCAGAGCCACCAATCGTGACATTTTGAATCTGCAACAACCTGCCTTCCATGGGTTCTCCAGCAGAAGTAATTGGAATTACAGTGGGAACAGGCGCAGCGACCTGGCTATGTACAGTATAACTGTTTGTTGGAGAAATCTCCAAAAGACCATTAAAATCATATAATACACCTGTCATTGTTACTGAATCACCAATGGCGACATTATTTCCAAATGAGTTAGGAACACCATAGCAAGGCAAACCACCCGTAGCATCCTGAATATATCGGATGTTTCCTAGTTGGTTGTTACCGTTGGCAGAAACTCCGGTAATCGTTACAGTTTGCCCGATTGCATAGTTGTTTCTGGCATCATTAATATCCGTTTGAGCGGTACTTGTAAAAGCAAACCCAAGGACTGTAAGTAAAAGTATTTTTCTCATTTTCATTTATTTAAAATTTGTAGGCCACGGCTAAATTGAAGCGCAGGCCAGCCCCAAAAAACACTTGCGCACCTGCGGCGTCAAATGCATTATTCGAACCTTGTAGTGGTCGAGCATCTGAGATGTATTTTGTATTTAGCAAATTGATTACTGAACCATTGAAAACAAAGGCGTTCTCCTTGACGGGTAAAGTATAACCTACGAACGCATTCAACAATCCGTACCTTGGCATAACCCAAGAATCTCTCCCTCCATTCTCACCTTGTAGGTCAAACGGTGAGAAATCAGCGTAATAACGATCGAACAATTGATACTGCGCTTTTACATAAAAACCTTTGAAAGGTTCCCAGCGGTGTGCTAAAGATAAAACTGTTTGCGCCGCATCACCAACGTGAACTCCTTTGGCGTCAAACGTGAAGGTAGTATTGTATTGAGGGACCTCAACAGTCTCCGAAGAATTCCAAGTCCAATTCCCCATGGAAAACATCATTTCAGAACTGTGTTTTTTATTGAATTTGTAAGCCATGTCAATTTCACCTCCGTAATGTATAGCGTCCATCCCGTTCACGTTAATACGAATAAACTCAAGAGGATCATTTGGATCTGGAACTGCTACCCCAAAAGGGAAGGGCTTGTTTAACCAATTTGTGAAATACCCATTCACATTTACTCCAAAACGTTTATTGGCAAATGAATACCCCACCTCAACAGCTTGAATCACTTCATTGGCAATTTCACCGAAAAAAGTATTTGTATTATTGTCGATCACATTGCTGAATTGAGGTGTTCTTGATAAATACCCGAGATTCATAAAGACATTAGAATATTCTGTCAGCTCATAACTCGCTCCGATTTTAGCCGTACCACCAGGAATATACAACCATTCAGTTTGATTATACTCTGCATTCGGATCATTTCCGTAATAATCTTGTCCGTTGTAAGAAACTGTATCGTATCTTCCGATTTCAAGAGTAGA